>NC_009051.1:1548813-1858575 GCF_000015825.1 Methanoculleus marisnigri JR1
AGCATCGCATCGACACGATGATCAAACTGAATCCGCTTGCCATCGCACTCCTCCGCCCCGACAAGAGCCGGATCGACATCAACGACGAGTATGCCCGGATGTGGCGCGGCACCCGCGAAGAGACCCTCGCGAAGAAACTCTACGACTACGACATCACCGTCATCGACGGCGACCACTTCTACGCCTGCTACGAGACGAAGAAACCCGCCCGGACGGACGTCATGGTCAAGTGGCCCGACGGCGTCAGGAAATACCTCACCCTGAACGCCATCCCCATCCTCGATGCGAACGGCGAGATCGAGATGGCCTTCTACGTCTGGAACGACTGGACCGACCTCCAGAATAAGAAGGAAGAGGCCGAGAAACTCAAGCACAGCGTCGACACGATGATCAAGCAGAACCCGCTTGCCATCGCAACCCTCCGCGCGGACAAGAGCCGGATCGACATCAACGACGAGTACGCCCGGATGTGGCGCGGCACCCGCGAAGAGACCCTCGCGAAGAAACTCTACGACTACGACATCACCGTCATCGACGGCGAGCACTTCTACGCCTGCTACGAGACGAAGAAACCCGCCCGGACGGACGTCATGGTCAAGTGGCCCGACGGTGTCAGGAAGTACCTCACCCTGAACGCCATCCCCATCCTTGATGCGAACGGCGAGATCGAGATGGCGTTCTACGTCTGGAACGACTGGACCGACCTCAAGGAGAAGGAGGAGGAGGTCAAGGATACCGAGCACCGGGTCGACGCGATGATCAAGCAGAACCCACTCGCCATCGCGACCCTTCGCCCGGACAAGAGCAGGATCGACATCAACGACGAGTATGCCCGGATGTGGCGGGGCACCCGCGAAGAAACCCTCGCGAAGAAGCTCTACGACTACGATATCACCATCCTTGACGGCGATCACTTCTACACCTGCTACGAGACGAAGAAACTCGCACGGACGGACGTCATGGTCAAGTGGCCCGACGGCGTCAGGAAGTACCTCACCTTAAACGCCATCCCCATTCTCGACCGGAACGGCGAGATCGAGCTGGCCTTCTACGTCTGGAACGACTGGACCGAGCAGCGGGAGAGGGAGGACCAGATCCGCGACCTGATGGAGACCGCGAAGCGGGAGAGCGAGAGGCTTGGAGAGAGCGCCGGGGAACTCGGGAACGCGCTTGCCGCCATGGCAAAGGGCGACCTGACGGCGTTCGTAGAAGCAGAAACCGACGACCCGCTCCACCAGGTCAAGACCGACTACAACGCCTCGTTGACCGCTATCCGCGCGCTTCTCGCCGACGTGGCGAAAGCCGCTCAGCAGGTGGACATGACGACGAAGGAGGTCAGCAAGAGCACCGACGAGATCATCCGGGCGACGGAGCAGGTCGCCGTCTCGACGCAGCAGTCGTCCGAGGACGCACGCCGCCAGCTCGATAAGATCGAGGAGATCGGAACGGACGTCAACGACCTCTCGGCATCCATCGAAGAGATTGCAAGCACGTCGCAGTCGGTCATGGAGCAGGCCTCGAAGGCTTCCAAGGAAGGAAACGACGCGGCCTCGCTCGGTGAAGTCGCGACGAACAAGATGCAGCTCGTCGAGGAGATCTCCAAGCAGACCGTAGGGGAGATCAGCACCCTCAACAACCAGATGCGGGAGATCAACAACATCGTCAAGTTGATCGCCGACATCGCGAACCAGACCAACCTCCTCGCGCTGAACGCCGCGATCGAGGCCGCCCGGGCCGGGGAGCACGGCCGCGGGTTCGCCGTGGTCGCCGGCGAGATCAGAAACCTTGCCGGAGAGTCCAAGCGGGCGAGCCAGGATATCGAGGACCTGATCCGGACGATCCAGGCAAGCACCGAAAAGACCACCGACTCGATGCAGGCATCCCACCAGGAGATCCAGGCAGGCATCGAGAGCGTCAACAAGGTCATCGTGGGCTTAAACCGGATCGTCAACAGCGTGGAAGTGGTCACCCGCGGCATCAGCGAGATCACCAAAGCCACCGAAGACCAGGCGGGCTCCACCAACAACGTCATGCAGAAGATGGACGAGTCCACCCACATGACCAAGGAGAGCCTGGACCGCACCGAGGACATGGCTGCACTCGCCGAAGAGGTCAGCGCATCGACCGAGGAGGTCGGAAGCGCTTCCCACGAACTGGCAAGCATGGCCGAACAGCTCAAGAAGGTAATGATGCAGTTCAAGCTGAACTAGGGGGGAGACGATGGCAGCATCCGTAGACGTGGTGGAGTTCCAGCTCGGGGAGGAGCACTACGCACTGGATATCCAGATTGCACGAGAGATCGTGGAGATGATGCCGATCACTCCCCTTCCCCGTGCTCCCGACTACCTCGCGGGCATCATTAACCTGCGAGGCGAGATCACGAACATCATCGACCTTCGCGATCTTCTCGGGCTCCCTGCATCGGAGGAGGTCGAGAACCGAAAGATCGTCGTGCTGATGCCGGACGTGACGAACGGGTCGAACGTAGGGATCATCGTCGACGACGTTCACAGTGTCGTGTCGGTCAGAAACGACCAGATCGAACGCGTCAGCGACGGCATCACGTCGTCCATCAGCAGTTATGTCAAGGCAATCATCAAGATAGGGGACGAAGAGGAAGAGAAGACAAAGACTCTTATCATCTGGCTCGACGTCCAGAAAGTAATCGGCGATCTCGGCGGCGATCTCGGAAACCACTAGATCGCTTCCGTAAACCAACACCCGGCGTGAGTAGACTGTTCCATGGATGAATTCGCATCGCTCCAGAGAAGCATCGAGAGACTGGTTCGGATCAAGTGCTCGAACTACAAGGAAGATTACATCAAACGGCGTATCCTCTCCCGGATGCGCCTGACAAACACCGCGGATTTCGAGACGTATCACAAGTACCTCCTTGCGAATCCGCAGGAAGCCGACCTGCTCAGGAACGCTCTCACTATCAACGTCACCAAATTTTTCCGCGACCCGGAAGTCTTCGAAGTGATACGCCGGGAGATATTGCCCGAGCTCGCCCGCCGCAGGGAATCGATCCGGATCTGGTGCGCCGGCTGCGCCACGGGTGAAGAGCCCTACTCACTCGCCATCCTCGCGCACGAACTGATGACCCTCCACAAAAACGTCACCGTAACGATATACGCGACCGATATCGATACCGTGGTGCTGCAGAAAGCCATGGCCGGGGTCTACGACAGAAAGGCGCTCGAGAACGTCGACGAGAAGAGGCTCCGCAAGCATTTCATCGGCCACGACGACGGCACGTTCGAGGTCCGCCCCCATATCAAAAGCCTGGTTAAATTCCGGGAACACGACCTGATGTCGGGCGTCCCCATCGCCCGGTACCTCGACGCCGTCACCTGCCGCAACGTCACCATCTACTTTACCGAGAAGCAGAAGAACGACCTTACGCACCTCTTTTACTCTGCACTTGCCGTCGACGGCTTCTATATCATGGGCAAGACCGAGTACGTGGCAAGAGAGGTAGAGCACCTCTTTGTGTCGTACAACGTCATGCAAAAGATTCTGCGCAGGGCCGCCTGAGCATCACCAGAGGTAGCCGGTTTCCACGTCCGTCTCGGTCTCCTCGAACTGCGACATCCGGTGTATGAAGGCCTTCCTGGCCTGGTGACGCTTCAACTCGGAGAAGAGCAGGTAGAAATTTACGCCGACGACGACGATGATGAGCGTCAGGCTGATCCAGAGCTGACTACCGCTCTGGGTTGTGATGAAGGTCGCCGCAAGGAGCACCACGAACGAGATCAGATAAAATATCACCCACGTGCGCACCTCAGTGATTTCCATGCTTCCCATGACCGTAGTCGCGGCTTCATATTAACGGTTCCGTTTTAGAACCTCTATCAGGAGAGGGGTTACGAAAAAACCGGGTAAATTCAACCCTCAAACGACAGTCTTCGTCGATCTCCGGGCGGGAGTGCGAAGTCAAACCCGAAGAACTTTTTACCCTGCACATCCCTTTAAAACTGTGGATAAAGGCGACGTCTTCAGCATTCTTGCCGCCCTGCTCATCGTCTCCGTGCTGGCACTGGTCTTTCGGCCGCCCGTAGCGGAGGCCGGGCAGGAGATCCCGGAAATCCCCACCCCGACGCCTCCCGTTACCGTTCTCCCCACAGAGACCCCGGCCGCGCCGCTCGAACCCCAGAGGCTCTCCTACGCAACCAGGGTCTGGGACTACCCCTGCTGCCACCTCCCCGACAACCTCACGCTCTACGGAGGTTCCGACCCGCCCTGGACGGGTACTCAGAAGGTCATTGCGTTCGCTTACATCGAGGAAGGGCGAGGCGGCATCACTGAGGCCTTCCACGTGCCGTACGCGGTATGGAGACTTAACTGTAGCGTCTCCTCGACGATAAGGCCCGAGGCGGCGCATTTCAGGATGGCACTCGTGGAACTCGAGAGCGGGACCATCGTAGAGGGAGCCGACCTGCACTACCCCGGAAGCATCGTCAAAAACGTCGAGAAGGGAGGAAAGGACTTTTACCTCATCGTCAGCGTGGATGAAGTGGATTCATACCGCATCACCCTGGAGACGCTCCCCGAATACTTCTCGGTCCCTCTCGGATGAAACCCGGAGCATGCCCGGCGATGCGGTTGTAGTTGTGGTGTCCTAGATCTTTTCGACGGTCACCCTGACCCGGTCTCCGGCCCGCACGCCGTGCCCCTTGGGGACATCGATGTTGAACCAGAGCACCTCCGGGTTTTCGTGGTTCTTGTCCTGGGACATGAGACAATCCTTGTGGTCATTGATATTGGCCACAAACTCGACGGGTGCTTCGAACTCAATGATCTTCATGCCGTAAAATAGAGCGTTCCAGGATAAAATTATGATGCACGTGAGGTGACGCGCCACGTCGTACTGTTCGAGTAACTCCAGCGCCTGATATCCAGCTCATCGCAGATCTCGGAGAGGATAGCAAGGTTGATGCCGACCTCTTTTGCGGAAAGGCCAAGATCGGTTGCGATGTACTTGGATTTAAAGTAAGACTTGCCGGCTCGCAGCCCGGTTTTGAGGTGATACAGGATCTTTCGCTGGGTGTCGCTATATTTCTCTTTGATACGGTCTTTTGTCGACATCGACTGATTCCCTCGTGAGCAAGTGCTTTTTGTCCAGATCAATATTTATATCTACCCATTTGCGATCGTAGAATCTTAAGAAGAGTATACAAATCATTGTATATTAGTGGGCATTGTCGTGTCGATCGGTCGGGCGAGGAGCATGATCTCCAGCCCGGACGATGCAGGCTGCCGCCGCGAGCGCAGGTACGGGGTGAGGGGGACGGATCGCCCCCGATGCCCCCTATAGGTTGGCCTCATGCTCCGGCTGCCGTTCTCCCCGCTTCCGCCATCACTTCCTGTTCCGTCCGATCACAACCAGAAGCCCTGCAACGGCAACGGCCAGGATGACGCCGGCGAGCGAGAGAGGGGCGGCCTGTGTCGCACTCCCGTCGACCTGTGCCGCCTGTATCGGCGTGAACGTCGGCAGGTCGGCCGTGGAGGTCTCTGCCGGTGTCGCCTCATCCGTCCCGATTACGACGGGAGGTCCGGTCTCGTTGATCGTCTCGAGAGCCGTCTCGTTGGTCGTTTCGTTCAGGGTTTCCCGGGTCGTCTCCTCGTCCGGGGTCATCTCCTCGTCCGGGGTTTCCCGGGGCGTCTCCTCATCCAGGGTCGCTACCGGGGTCTCCTCGTCTAGAGTTGTCTCTTCCTCCAGGGTTTCCCGGGGCGTCTCCTCGGGCGTCTCCGTCAGGGTCTCTTCCGGAGCTTCCTCGAGGGTCTCGTCGGGTGTCGGAGAGAGGGTCCAGGTCAGAGGTTCCGCAGATGCCGAACTCTGGGCCGCTGTAGGGAACGCAATGGCCGATGCCGTCATGAGCAGCACGACCAGGAGCGTACTCCATGTCCATCGGTTTCCTGCCATGAGGACTCCCGTAGGGAATAAACCTATTTTTATATTTCGGTCATTGTCAAAATCGTATCAGCGGTCAAACACCCGGTGTGCCTCAAAACGTGGAAAGAACACACACTACCGTACAGAGGAGGCCTCTGAGGAGAGAATAAAACACCGGCCGCCCGGCCAGAGCACCGTCAAGAAAGAAGTAGCGATCAGATTGGCGCTTCACCAATCTTCTTGATCAGGCTGTCGATGACCACGTCACGCATCCCTTCCACGAACTTGATGCTCCCGACGACAAGGTGCCCACCGCCGCTCACGCCGCCACCGACGATCTCGCTATGCAGTTCGCGCACCATCTGCGGGATGTTCATCATGACGCCCCGGGAACGCAGGACGGCAAAGTCCGGCCCGAACCCGATCGTGACGACCGGTTCTCCCGGGTGCTGCCGGACCAGCCGGTCGTGCACCTCCCCGGAAGTCTTCCCCGGCGGTGGGAACGTGAACCGGTGAGCAAACATCTCCACGTCGAGCATGAAGAGGTGAGCACCATTCGGGAGCATCCGGCTCTCGACGTGGGGCATGTTGGTCTCGATCTGCTCTTCGATCGCCCGGTTCGCCTCTTCGACCAGCAGGTGAACGAACCGTTCGTGGCGTTCGGGCTCGCCGGAGAGGTTCAGGATGTCCTTGACGATCTCTCTTCCGTCGCTGAACCGGAGCCAGAACTGCTCGTAGTCGAGCGCGAGCGCGATATCGCGGCAATCGTCCTCCGAGTACTCGGGCGCAGCCACCGCAAGGTAGCGGGCACGCTCCGGCGCTTCGCTCCGGTCGCCGAGCCCCGCGATTGCCGGCAGGTGCCGGATCTGGTTCTCGACCGCCGGGTTGACCATGCGGGCGACCTCTGTGCCCAGCATTCCGGCCGTGATCCCGTAGTCGCCGCCCACGTGGTAGGGGTTGACGTGCCCGATCAGGTAATCGTCCACGATCTCGTCGGGGTGGTGGTGGTCGACGACCATCACCGGGAGACCGAAGATCCGGGTTACCTTCAGCGACGGCATATCCTCCTCGGTCGACCCGTTGTCCATCAGGAGGATCATCGGCATCTTCTGCCCGTAGCGGACGTTGTCCTTGAGGGCGAAGTCGAGATCCCGCGTGATATCCTCGATCTCGTAGAACGGAGCCTTGGATGGGGATCGCTTGAAGAGGAAGAACTCCGCGTCGAAATCGCCACCACTCTCCCGGATCAGTGCGGTCACCGCCTGCTCGACGGCAACGGCGGCGCATATGCCGTCTGCATCCGCGTGGTGCCGGAGGATGATCGGCCGCGCGGTCAGGACAGCCTTTCTGATCTCCTTTGCCACGTTGCGCATCTGCGGCCGGAGGGCCTCGAGGACCTCGCTCTCCACCAGGAACGGGAGGTCGAGCGGCTCAGCACGCTCATCGAGCGCCGCGTCGATCCGCTCCCTGACCCGTGCCGCATCCTCCGGCTCCATCACCATCATAGACGAGACTTCGATCTGGAGCTGGTTGTTGCGTTGCATCACTTCGCCCGTGAGGGCGACGATAGCCCCGAGTTCCACCTCGGGATACGCGCGGACGCCCGCCTCGACGAACGCTGCGGCATTCGCGGTGCCCGACTCGTCCACGAGGGTAAAGATCGTCGGCCCCGACGTCTGCTTGATCTGGGCAATCTCGCCCTCGATCAGCACGGTCCTGCCGATCTTCTTCCCGATATCGGCAATCAGCACGGTCGTCGTCGTCCGGGTCACGTTCTCCGTCTGGTAGACAGTCGGCGTGACCTCCTCGAGATCGATGTTGCCGTTGCTCCGGATCTGGAGGACGTGAACGATGATCGGGTCGCGCTCGCTATGCTGCACCTTCACGTTGCTCTTATGAACGAGCCCTTTGACCCGGTCGTTTAACTGGACAAAAACGCCGAACGGGGCAAATCCCTGCACCCGCCCGAGGTACGTCTTTCCTTCCTCCACCTCGTCGAGACTGCAGTTCGCACCGAGGCGGTAAACAATCGTATCTTCTGTATCTTCCATAGTAATTCTCCCAATTATTCTTCGGAAACCTCGGCGGCGTGCCCGGCAAGTTCGTAGAGCCGGCACTCACCGTCCCGCCTGCCCTTTGCTATGATGATATCCCCGCTCTGCAGCCTGACGCTCTTCCCCGGGCGGTAGACCCATCGGTCGCCGTGCTTGGTGGCGAGCACGATCATCCCGGTCACCGTCGCAAGCGACATCTCCTTGAGCGTTCTCCCCACGAGCGGCGACGACGGCGTCACGGTCATCCGCGTGATGATCTCGTCCGACTCCCGGACGATCTTCTTGAAGATCGGCGGGATCTCGATGTCACGCAGCAGGACGTCGACGATCGAATGGGCCGAATCGCTGATCGCCTGCGCGAACGAAGACATGTACAGCAGGCCGCGAAGATAGCGCACGTCCTCGATCTTTCGTGCCGCTTCGAGGATCCAGAGATCCAGGTCGTAGCGCATATCGTCGAGCGTGCTGTCGAGAGCGACCACCTCGTGCGCCACCTCCATGTTGTTGAAGAGGAGGGAGGTATACGCCAGCCCGACGGAGAGCTCCGAGAGGTTCTTCATCTCGATGATCAGCTGAACCGCCCGGTCGAGGTCGTCGACCTCTCCCGCGGACGAGGCCTCGACCCGGGGACGCTCCCCCGACCCCGCCATCATGGAGAGGATCTCCCCTCCGGCCTCCGGCCCCCGCGCGATCAGGATATCCTCGCTCTCCACCCGGGTGTCCTTGTCGGGATCGTAGATCCAGCCCTTTCCGCGCCGGATGGCGATCACCTGCATGCCCGTCGTGCTCTGGACTTTGAGATCGCCGAGCGTGCGGCCGGCAACCTCGCTTCCCTGGCTGACGATAACCCGGGTGACGATCTCCTCGGCCTCCGGGAAGACTCGCTTGAGTTTTGCCGGGAAGCGGATGTCTTTCAAGATGAGTTTTGCGATATCCGAGGCCGAGTTCGCGATCCTCTCCGCAGCCTCGGCCACCTGGAGCATGCCGCTCATCGCCTCGGCCTCTTCGATCCTTCTCGCGCCGAGGACACTCTGAATCCTGGCCTGGTAGACCAGTTTGTTCATCCTCTCCTCGAGGTTGATCACCTCGAGCGCTATCTCTTTGCTGTCGAAGAGGATCGCTGAATAAGAAAGATCGACCATCAGCTCGGAGACGTCTTTCATCTCTATGAGGACGTCTTTGAAGCTGATCGGCTGATATTCATGTTCCATCATGGTATGTTAACCGTCGTTCTCCATTCTTTCACTACAACAGCAGGCCTATCGCCGTCACGAGCGCGGCTGCACCGATCAGGTCGATCAGACTTGTGATGACGGGGATTCCGAAGTTGTCGGGATCGAGACCGTACCGGAATGAAAGGCTCGCGGTGACGTATGCCACGCCGTTCACCAGTGTCATGACGACCAGACCCGCCGCAAGGCTGATGATGACCAGCATCCCGAGACCGGGGCTGTTCAACCCCATGAGCACCGCCGCACCATGCGCGATGAGCGCCAGCAGTGGAAGCAGTATCAACGTATAGAGATAGGAAATAATAAAATGATGCACGACGCCGCGCTCGGGGAGGAACGAAGGGTTGAGCTCGCCGGTGTGCATCCCCGTCGAGAGACGCGACCCGAGAATGCCGCCGATCGACCCGAGGCAGCCCGTGAACGGCGGTATCAGGATGAGGAAGACTGCGATCGCCACCAGTGCGTCGAGGCTGAAGGAGTAGGTCAGGCCGGCCAGCGTGCCGAGGACGCTGAGCGGGATGAGCAGAAAGAGATTCTCCCGGACAATCGGTCCGATCCCCTCCGGCCGGTGCAGGGTGTAGATGACGGCGGCGACCGCGATCGCGACCGTGATGCCCCCGAGAACCAGGCGCATCGCAGGAGAGAGGAGCATGACGAAGGTCGCCGAGAGCACGAGGATGGGAAGCGTAATGATGTCTCCGGAGGTGGTGACGGTCGGTGCGCCGATCATGTCGAGGTCGAGACCGTAGCGGTAGCTTGCAAGGGCGATGAGCAGGGTGATCGCCGTCACCACGGCTCCCGCGACGATGCCGGTGACGACCGAGATCAGCACGAGGTCGGTGACGCTGATTACGGGACTGTCGAAGATGCGGCTCGCCGCGTAGGAGAAGATACCGATGACGAGCGCGATAAGAATGGTTATCACGAACGACGCGCGGATGTTGTCGCCGAGAACGCTGCCTTCCTCGAAGTCGATGGAGAACTCCCCGAGGTGCATCGCCGAAGAGAGGCGGGAGGCGAAGACACCGGCTATGCTTCCCCGGATATGGATGATCGACGGCAGGAGCACCATAAGGCCGGGGATCAGCGCGAGGACTTCACGTACGGAACCGAGATAGATCCCCGCAATGCTCGAGATGACGGCACTGACGAGCAGGGCGCCGAGACCGGTAAGTATCAGGCGGCTCCGGCTGAATATGCCCTGTTCCATCACAATCACCGTCCATCTCGATCAACTCCTGTACGGGATCTCCAGCACGGCCAGATCGGCCGGCAGAATCACGTCTCCCTCATACTGTCGCTTTGCATCGTGTATATGGTTTGCTGTGCTTGCATAGCGGGAACTTATGTGCATCAGGGCAAGCATACGGGCGCCCAGGGCCGTTGCGGCCTCACCCGCCTCTCCTGCGGTCGAGTGGAGGACGTCGCGGGCGCGATCGCTCTCCTGGTCGTCGAAGGTGGCGTCGTGGATCAGAAGATCTGCACCCCGGATCAGCGCCGCGATGCCGGGCTGGTCCTGGAGCGGGCGGGTGTCGCCGGTATAGACGATCTTCCGGCCCGGGCGCGGCTCTCCCATCACGTCGGCGGGACGGACCGCGGTCTCGACGCCGTCGCGGACGACGCGGACCTCCTCCCCGCGCTGCAGCCGCCCGAAGAGCGGGCCCGGCGGGACGCCGAGTTCGATCGCCCGCTCGCGGTTGAACCTGCCCGGCCGCTCGTCCTCCTCCAGCACGTAGCCGAGCCCGGGGATGCCGTGGAGCGTCGTAAACGCCCGGACGGTGTAGCCGTTGAAGGGCACGACCGAACCGTGCTCGAGGACGTGGGCGGTGACGGAGAAACCCCTGGTGTGGCGGCTGATCCTCTGCACGAGATCGACGAACTCGCCGACCCAGGGTGGGCCGTAGATCGGGAGCGGATCGGTGCGCCCCATGAACGCGAGCGTCTCGACGAGCCCGAAGACACCGAGGAAGTGGTCGGCGTGCCAGTGGGTGATGAAGACGGCGTTCACGGTAAACCCGGTCCGGGCGCGCATCATCTGCTGCTGGGCGCCCTCCCCGCAGTCGAAGAGCAGGGTGTCGGAACCCCGCCGGATCAGGAGACAGGAGGGGTTCCTCTGCGGGGAGGGGAGCGCCCCTGCTGTCCCGAGGAAGTGAACGTGGAGTGTCTCGCCGGCTATACGAACCACTTCCTGAATGCGGCGAGGCTCCGCTTTGCCTCTTCAAGGTTCCGACCTTCAATGACGACCGGGCCGGAGTAGTCGCGAGCGATGACCCGCCCGACCTTCTCCCAGGCGATGGTGCCGTCGCCGAGCGCAAGGTGCTCGTCCGACTGTCCGTGGTTGTCGTGGATGTGCAGGTGATCGACCTCGGTGACGTGTGTAAGGAAGGCATCCACAAGACCGTTGGTGTTGGCGTGCCCGACATCCAGCGTGATCCCGATCCCTGCGATTCCTTCGGTGAGGCCAAGGATCTCCTCGGGGTAGCGGCAGAGGAAGTCCTTGATGCTGATCATGTTCTCGACGCACGCGAGGACGCCGTGGTCTTCCGCGCACTTCCCGATCTCGACGAGCGCGGTCTTCTGCATCTCCCAGACCTTCTCGGGGACGAGCTTGCCTATCGGAGAGACGAAACCCGGGTGAACGGTCACCCGGTCGGTCAGTTCGGCCGCGTGCTGGATGCAGCAGCAGGTCTGGCGGATTGACTCGCGCCAGATCGGGTAGTTCAACGATGCGAGGTTTAAGTCGCTGTATGGCGCGTGCACGGTCGCGAGAAGGCCGGTGCTCTCGAGGTTCTCCCGGACAGCAGCGAAGTTCTCGGGGTTGTCCAGGCGATACTTCCCGTCGGCGACGATCTCCCATCCGGTATACCCGATCTCTTCGAGCCCGTAGACCCAGTCACGTGACTCCCAGATCTTCGACGAGGCTGAAAAATACGGGACAAGACTCATTCTTCTCTACCTCCCAGCCGGCAGAGCAGGGCGCGGATCTCTGCGGCGAACTCTTCAAGCGATGCTTCATTCGTGACCCGGCAGTCCGCCTGTTCCAGGGCGCGCCCGAGCCCCCACCCGAGTTCCCGCTCGTCGCGGGCCCGCAGTTCTTCGGGGGTGAGGGAGTCGTCGGACCGGCCCCGGTTCTTGAGCCGCCGGTAGCGCGTCGTAAACGACGAATCGATCCCAATGAGCGTGAAGTCGGGGAAATGGTCCCGAAACGTCGCCACCTCGTAATCTCCCCGAATGCCGTCCACGAGCGCCACCGGGGCACCCGTCGCCTCGATCCTCGGGATGGTGATCCGGGCGATGGCGTCCATGCCGAGGTCTGCGCGCAACTTCCCGGCGATTGCGCCAAAGTTCGCGTCGGTCGGGGGAAGCCCGGCTTCCTTCACCCGTTCCCGTATGGCATCTCCCATGACCACGACCGGGATCCCGAGATCCCGGGCAATCCTTGACGCCTCTCCCTTCCCGCTTGCCGGCATACCAACGATTCCAATGACCTTCATCAGGTTCCTCCTATATCCAGAACAGCGGGCCTCGCCGGCGAGCGACCGGCTGCAGGGTCCCGGCGGTGCAGGTTGCGGCGGCCGCCGCAAATGTCTTCATAAACGTGCGTTCTCGACGATATTATGCTTAACGTCACCGGAACAGTTACTGCTCCGGGTCGTAGACGACCTCGCCGTCCTCCCGGGTCCGTATACGAACCCGGCGGCCGAGCGGCGCCGCTGCCGCCTCGAGTTCCTGCCGGGTCAGGGGAACGAAGCCCGCGGCCACGCCCTGCTGGATCACGAGGTCGAGCCCGCGGGTATCCTGTGCGATGGCCGGAAGGTCCTCCTCGCGGCCCCGGAAGAGGGTGACCACAGCCTGGAAGGTCTCGAGGCTGCCGTCGGCCTTCGCCCGTTTGCAGGCGGCGAGCGACTGCTTCACCGCATCGGCGGCGGTGAGTTCCAGGAGGTCGTCGTAGCGTTCCCACGTCGTCTTGATATCGAGCGCAATCATGTCGACGAGGTGCTTCGCAAGAAGGTCCTCGATCACCCGGGGGAAGATGCCGTTCGTGTGCAGGCCGACGGACAATCCCATGTTGCGGGCAGCGGCGGCGAGGTGGGCGAGTGCCTGCCCCTGCAGGGTAGGCTCCCCGCCGGAGAAGACCACGGCGCCCGCAACCGTGCGGGACTCCCGGATCATCGCGATGATCTCGTCTGCGTCGCGCAGGTCCTCGCCGTCCTGGATAGCGATGTTGTGGCAGTAGAAGCAGCGCGCGGGGCACCCCCGGAGAAAGACGGTGCAGGCCGCCCGCCCCCGCCAGTCGACGGTGCTGATCGGGACAAAACCTCCGAAATTGACGTACAAATAATCACCAGGCGCTAAAGAGGTGCTCCGTTATTTCTTGTAAGCCTTGGCTTTCCGGCTAAGAAAAAAGATCTGAATAAGGTAAAGTCAAGTTTACTTGTTGAGAGAACAAGCCCAATTTAACCCTAATCCCAAAAACAAGCCTTTATCAACTCTTTTCTGCAAATATAGGGCCATGAGTCTCATAGAAGACGCCCGGCGCGGTGTCGTCACTGAAGAGATGCGGATCGTCGCAGCAGCGGAGGGGGTTACCGAAGATTTCGTCCGGCGCGGTGTGGCCGAGGGTCACATCGTCATTCCGGTCTCCCCCTACCGGAGGGTGAAGATCTGCGGCATCGGCGAAGGGCTTCGCACGAAGGTCAATGCAAGCATCGGGACGTCGACGGATATGGTCGACGTCGATATGGAGGTCGAGAAGGTCCGGCAGGCCGAGCGCGCCGGTGCCGATACGTTGATGGAACTCTCCACCGGCGGCGACTTTTTAGAGATCCGGCGCCGGGTCGTCGAGGCGACCACCCTCTCGGTCGGGTCGGTCCCGCTCTACCAGGCGTTCATCGAGGCCGCCCGGAAGCGTGGGGCGGTCGTCCACATGGAGCCGGACGACCTCTTCCGGATCACAGCGGAGCAGGCGAAGCTCGGGACCAACTTCATGGCGATCCACACCGGGATCAACTACGAGACGATGAAGCGCCTCCAGAACCAGGGGCGGCACGGCGGGCTCGTCTCCCGGGGCGGGGCCTTCATGACCGCGTGGATGCTCCACAACGAGAAGGAGAACCCGCTTTATTCGGAGTTCGACTACCTGCTCGAGATCTTGAAGGAGCACGAGGTCACCCTCTCGTTCGGCAACGGGATGCGGGCGGGAGCGGTTCACGACGCGACCGACCGCGCCCAGGTCCAGGAGCTGCTTATCAACGCGGAACTCGCCGATAAAGCGCATGAACAGGGTGTCCAGACGATCATCGAGGGACCGGGGCATATCCCGGTCGACGAGATCCAGACAAACGTCGTCCTGCAAAAAAGGGTCACGAACCGGAGACCGTTCTACATGCTCGGGCCGCTCGTCACCGATATCGCGCCCGGCTACGACGACCGGGTGGCCGCCATCGGGGCCGCGCTCTCCTCCTCCTACGGCGCCGACTTCATCTGCTACGTGACGCCGGCCGAGCACCTGGCGCTTCCCACCCCCGAGGAGGTCTACGAGGGCGTCATGAGCTCGAGGATCGCCGCCCACGTCGGGGATATGATCAAACTCAAGAAGCGGGACGCCGACCTCGAGATGGGTCATGCCCGCCGCGACCTCGACTGGGAGCGGCAGTTCGCGGTCGCGATGAACCCCGAGCGCGCCCGGGCGATCCGGGACGAACGGATGCCGGCCGATACCGACGGCTGCACGATGTGCGGGGACTACTGCGCGCTGAAGATTGTTGGAAGGCATTTTAATTTCTGAAAGGAATTTTGGAGCGGGTGGCCCTCTTCCGGCTTTCCGCTTTTATTTGTGGCATTCCTCTCAGGGTAGCGGAGGGTGTTCGTGTGTGCAAGTGGATCTGGTGTGGTTTTTCCCGACAAAACCGGTATACTGGACCGTGGGGCTATCGCCATTGGGGGAACGACGCTCCGAAGAACGACTGTCCGCAGGACAGGAGTTCGAGAAGACCGAAGGTCTTCGAGGAGCGGAGTTCGAGCACCGAAGGTGCGAGGTGGGGCTGACGGGGAGGGGGGTGCAGCCCCCCCTCCCCTGTCTCTACCCCGTAAGGCTCTACCTGTAACCCCCACTCGAAGACCTTCGGTCTTCTCAAGCTCCGGACGTCCGTCCGTCGCACCCCGCCCGGCCTTCGGCCTCCTCATTCGCACCTTCAGTGCTCAAACTCCTGCTGTTCCAGCAGTCGTTCCCCGCCCCTCTGGAGCGGGGCAGTCACGGCGATATCCCCACGGAAGCCGTGAATGGGACTGTGCGACGGGTCAAAAGTGGGATTACGAGAACCGTGGGTACGCCATGCGACTGCTGGAAGAATTTGGTCTAAGGGACTATCGGACTTCAAGAAAAGGCTCTTTGGAGGACAAAAGCCCCATAATCCTCTCCCGCTCCCACCGCCGGCCAAACCAAAAACCGCACCATTATCCCCCCGTACCGCCAAAATTCCCATACGAGGACAGCCCGATGAAACCCGAAAACGAAAAACTCATAGACGACTTCCTCGCCCACGCCGACGACCTCGGCGACGAGATCGTGACAGATGTAGAAAAGATGCTCGGCGTCGTGCCGTTCATCTTCCCTATCCTCCGGGACCGGCCCGAGTCTTTCGCGCTCTCCACCCTCGCCGACTACCGGTTCTCCCGGCCCGATTCGCTCGACCCGAAGACCGCGGAACTGATCGCCGTCGCGGCCGCCGCAGGTGCCGGTGCGGACAGCTGCCTGAAGGTTCATATCGGGGCTGCCCTGAAAGAGGGCGCGTCCCGCGATGAGATCCTCGACGTTCTCCTCATCGCCGCGATGATCGGCAAGACCCGTGTCCTTGCGTCCTCTCTCCGCCGGTTCCGCGAGGTCTGCGGCGACGGCCGGGAGGCGGAGGAGTAGGCCGCCCCTGCCTTTCGGCATGCATGCTTTATGGTCTGATTGAGACAAACTCTTCCATAATGAGCCAGACAAAGGCAGCCCTCCGCCTGCGGGCAAAGGAGGCCCGGGCGCTCCTCTCTCCGGAGGATGTCGCCGCGTACAGTGCAAGCATCGAAGAAAAACTCCTCGGCCTCCTCGACGGCTTTACGACCGTCATGGTCTACGCTGCAAAAGCCCCGGAAGCCGAGACTAAAAACCTGATCGCTGCCCTGAACCGCCGGGGCGTGCGGGTCGTCGTGCCCATCATCGAGCGGGATACCTGCAGCCTCCGCCTCTCCTACCTCCCCGACCCTTCGGTTCTCGTCCCGAGCACGTTTGACGTCCCGGAACCGATCGGCCACGAACTCCCGGCCCGGCCCGGGGACGTCGAGGCCGTCGTCATACCGATGCTCGCCTTCGACGCCGAAGGGAACCGGCTCGGCTACGGTGCGGGGTATTACGACCGCTTCCTCCACCGGTACCCTCACCCGAAGAAGATCGGCATCGCGTTCTCCTGCCAGCAGGCAGAACGCATTCCTGCCGATGAAAACGACGTGAAGATGGATTACATCGTTACGGAAAAGGGGATCATCCGGCATAACGGAAGGGCGGTTTAGGGAAAAATATAAATAGTGGACAGCACTTACCTATGGTAAACCTCACAGGAGGAGATTGTTCACATGGCCAATACCGAATCCATTGAAGTGACCATCAAGGAGGCGGCTCACGAAGACGCCGGACGGGGAATTGCCAGACTGAGCATCGACACCATGAAGGCGCTTGGCCTCGTCAGCGGCGACGTCGTCGAGGTCGAGGGGCGCCATAAGGCAGCGACGCTCGTCTGGCCCGGTTTCCCCCAGGACACCGGCAAGGCGGTCCTGCGCATCGACGGCAACACCCGGAGCAACGTCGGATCAGGGATCGACGACAACGTCCGGATCAGAAAGACCGAAGCGGGATACGCGAAGAAGGTGACCATCCAGCCGACCCAGCCCATCCGCCTGATGGGCGGCGAGCAGTACCTGGGGAGGATCCTCCGCGGCAGGCCCGTCACCGAGGGGCAGCTCATCCGCGTCAACATCCTCGGCAACCCGCTTACGTTCGCGATCGCCAGGGTTGCACCGAAGGGCATCGCCATCGTCACCGACAGCACCGAGATCGAGCTGAAAGAGACTCCGTACGAGCCCAAGGAGGGGCGACGCGAGACGGCGGCGGCCGACGTCCACTACGAGGACATCGGCGGGCTCGACCGCGAGCTGCAGCTCGTCCGGGAGATGATCGAACTCCCGCTCCGGCACCCCGAACTCTTCGAACGCCTGGGCGTCGAGCCCCCGAAGGGCGTCCTGCTCTACGGCCCGCCCGGCACGGGAAAGACCCTGATCGCAAAAGCGGTGGCGAGCGAGGTGGACGCGCACTTCATCACGCTCTCGGGGCCCGAGATCATGAGCAAGTACTACGGCGAGTCCGAAGAACGCCTGCGGGAGGTCTTTGAGGAGGCGCAGGAGAACGCGCCCTCGATCGTCTTCATCGACGAGATCGACTCGATCGCGCCCAAGCGCGAAGAGGTGAAAGGCGAGGTCGAGCGCCGGATCGTCGCCCAGTTGCTCGCCCTGATGGACGGGCTGAAGACCCGGGGCCAGGTCGTGGTTATCGCCGCGACGAACCTCCCGGACATGATCGACCCTGCTCTGCGGCGCGGCGGCCGGTTCGACCGCGAGATCGAGATCGGCATCCCCGACACGAAGGGGAGGCAGCAGATCTTCCAGATCCACACACGCGGCATGCCGCTTGCCGAGGACGTGAGACTCGACGATTACGCCCGTTCCACACACGGTTTCGTCGGCGCCGACATCGCCCTGCTCGCAAAGGAGGCGGCGATGCACGCACTCCGCCGGATCATCCCGCATATCAAGATCGAAGAAGAGATCCCCGCCGAGATCATCGACCAGCTCCGCGTCACGAACGAGGACTTCATCGAAGCGCACAAGCACGTCGAGCCGAGCGCGATGCGAGAGGTGCTCGTAGAGATCCCTGATGTCAAATGGGAGGACGTCGGCGGGCTCGAAGACGTAAAGGGGGAACTTGCGGAAGCCGTTGAGTGGCCGCTCAAATATCCGGAGATATTCGCGTCGCTCGAGACCGAACCCCCCCGAGGCATCCTGCTCTTCGGCCCCCCCGGAACAGGCAAGACACTCCTTGCAAAGGCGGTCGCAAACGAGAGCGAAAGCAATTTCATCTCAGTAAAAGGCCCGGAACTCCTCTCGAAATGGGTGGGAGAATCGGAACGCGGAGTTCGGCAGGTATTCAGGAAAGCGAGGCAAGCAGCACCGTCGATTATCTTTTTCGACGAGATTGATGCGCTTATGCCCAAACGTGGATCTTATATAGGATCATCGCACGTAACTGAAAGTGTGGTAAGCCAGATCCTGACAGAGCTCGACGGCCTCGAAGAACTCAACAATGTCGTGGTTCTCGGCGCTACCAACCGCCCGGACATGTTGGACGAGGCGCTGCTTCGCCCCGGCAGATTCGACCGGATCATCTACGTCCCGCCGCCCGACAGGGAAGGCAGGAAGAAGATCTTCGAGGTGTACCTGAAAAACAGGGAGATCCTTGCAAACGACGTGGACATCGAGGAACTGGTCGACAGAACCGAGGGCTACGTCGGCGCCGACATCGAGGCGCTGGTCCGCGAGGCAAAGACTTCCGCCATGCGCGAGTTCATCGCCGCAATGGGAGGGAAGACCGAAGAGGAACGGCGTCAGGCGATCGGCAACGTAAGGATCACGAAGAACCACTTCGACGACGCCCTCTCCCGCGTGAGAGGCACGCTCGATATCGACCGGCTGGAGGAGAACGAACGCCACTCCTGGCAGATCCTCTACAACCAGGAGCAGCGGTCGGCACTCGAAGATGCCGTCTCGACCATCAACCGTGCAGGAATGCGGGAGACGGGAAAGATCGAGCAGGAAGTCAAAGATCTCACGCAGGCCCTCAAAGATGCGGTCTACCAGAGGAAGAAAGACTTCGGCGAGATCAAGCGGCTCACAAAGGAGTTGAAGGCAAAATTAGAACGTCCGCTGCCCCAGACGGGCATGGCGTTCTGACGGGAGCGCCCCCTGCCCGTGAGGCGCTCCCATGGGGGTATCCGACCCCCACCAACAGGGATAGAAACAACGTGATGCACATGAGTGACAGTCCAGCAGACATCTTCGAGCAACTCAACGAACTGATGAAACGCCTCATGGAGCAGGGGCTCAAAGAGCAGGGAGATCAGAACAGACCGTTTGCCTACGGATTCAAGATCGTTCTTCACGACGCCGGAATGCCTGAGATCCCGGCAACGGAAGCCGCTCCCGTAGCAGAGCCGAAAGAACCCTCTTCCGAGGGGACCATCGAGCCGATAGCAGAGATGTACACGACCGATGACGACGTGACGGTGGCGATCGATCTCCCGGGTGCCGAGACGGAGAATATCCACCTGTCACTCATCAACGGGACGCTGACGATCATCGCCGGCGGCAATCAGCTGACTTCGGTGGAGGTGCCGGCCGTGGACCCCGACTCCATGCAGTCGAGGTACAAGCACGGCGTCCTGGAAGTCAAATTCTCGCGAGGCAAGTCGATCAGGATCGACTGAGTCATCAGGGCGCCTGCCGGCCCGGCTCCCCGGCAGCGCCGCAATACTTTTCGCCGAGAGCGGCATCCGCCCGTGAAGGAGCCGGCAGGTTGCCCTCCACGATCCGTATCCATCGCGCCCGGCCCTATCTCACGACGTCGTTCCGTCAAACTCTCCGGGAGAAGACGCGCGAGCGTCACCGGGGCCGCCGTGAGCAATTTCAAGAAATTCCACCCGCCAAGAAGGTCAGATAGTCCAAAAACCCCCTAAAAATGGCATGAATAGTAAACGGCAGCACAATAGCGCAGGCATCTCCGTCGGGGCCCTCTGCCGCGAAGGATCGCCGGGAAGGACGAACCCGCAGACAGATTGCCGCAGCCAACCTTTTTTCAAGGCAACAACACCTACATATACAGTAATACCTATCTACTAGTCGTAAGGGCTACGCCCGTCCAGGTAGTGGTGATTATATGGTTAAGACCACCGTGTCCGTAATTAAAGCAGATATAGGCAGTTTCCCGGGGCACTCCCGAACCCACCCGAAGATCCTTGAGGTGGCCGCCCGGAGACTCAAGGAAGCGGAAGGAAGCATCCTCATCGACTCGTACGTCACCCACTGCGGTGACGATCTCGAGTTGATCATGACGCACACCAAAGGGGAGGACAATGAAGAGATCCACAAGCTGGCGTGGGATATCTTCATGGAGTGCGCCGGACTCGCCAAGGAGATGAAACTCTACGGCGCCGGGCAGGACCTGCTCGGAGATGCGTTCAGCGGCAACGTCAAGGGGATGGGACCCGGTGTCGCCGAGATGGAGTTCGAAGAGCGGGGTTCCGACCCGATCCTGGTCTTCATGGCCGACAAGACCGAGCCGGGGGCGTGGAACTACTTCCTCTACAAGATATTCGCCGACCCCTTCAGCACGTCCGGCCTCGTCATCGACCCGTCGCTGCACGATGGGTTCACCTTCGAGGTCCACGACGTCATAAAGAAGCGCAAGATCCTCTTCAACACGCCCGAAGAGTCCTACAGCCTCCTTGCCTATATCGGAGCGCCGAGCCGCTACGTCATCAAGTACGTCTGGAAGAGAAACGGCCTGATAGGGGCGTCCACCAGCACCCAGCGGCTGAACCTGATGGCCGGGCGGTACGTCGGCAAAGACGACCCGGTCATGATTGTTCGGGCACAGAGCGGATTCCCGGCGGTGGGCGAGGTCATCGACCCCTTCAGGACGCCCATCCTCGTGGCCGGCTGGATGCGGGGCTCGCACCACGGACCGTTCATGCCCGTCGGCGTCTGCGACGCAAACTGCACCCAGTTCGACGGACCGCCCCGGGTCATCTGCCTCGGGTTCCAGGTCTGCAACGGAAAGCTGATTGGGCCTGCCGACATGTTCGACGACCCGGCGTACAACCGCGTCCGCGACCAGTGCTGCGAGCTCTCCAGCTTGCTCCGGGCTCACGGGCCGTTCGAACCGCACCGCCTCTCGCTCGAGGAGATGGAGTACACCACCCTCCCGGGCGTCGAGAAGCAGTTCAAGGATCGCTGGGAAGACCTTCCCGAGTAACTTTTTTTTATTGCCGGCGGTTGTCCGCGGCGCGTTATCCGTCTCAGTCGTTCGTGAATAGCCCCGGCCGCACCGCACGGTGCCTTCCGGAACTAAACGGCCCATCGGCAGCAGCACCTAACGGGGCCGCACCTCCCACCGACCGCCGGAGGCGGGCGCTAGTCGGCAGCAGCACCTAACGGGGCCGCACCTCCCACCGACCGGCTCCGACGGTCGCTAGTCGATAGCGACACCTGCCGGTGCCGCGCCTCCTACCGACCGGCTCCGACGGTCGCTAGTCGGCCATAGGAAAACTTAATGCATGAACATAACCATATAAGAACAGATGGTTAATGGTATCGTACTCCCTGTGAAGAAGGTTTTTTCGCTCGTAGACTCTAAAATCACTGTTGAGATCAAAGATGACAGCAGGAAACTCCAGGGACGGCTCGTGGCGGTGGATGAACACCTGAACCTGCATATGGACGAGACCACCGAGTATACCGGGGAACAGCGGGGCCGCACCCTCGGGACCGTCGTCATTCGCGGCAACAATATCCTGACCATTGCGCCCCTGCTCTGATAGCCATGTCCGACCAGGAGGAAGAAGCATTCAAGGTTATCCAGTCCCATCGTCAGGGGGTTCTCCAGAGCGAACTCTGGAAACTTCTCGATATCGACAGCAGGAAGTGCTCGAGGATCGTGAAGCGGCTGCTTGATGCCGGGTTGATCGAACGCATCGAGTTTCGCAGCGACGGCATCAAGACTTACCTGTTGCGCGCGAAGAAACGCGCAATCGACCCCTGCATCATCCTTGCGGGAGGAGAGGTTCTCC
Organism: Methanoculleus marisnigri JR1; assembly: GCF_000015825.1. Classification (NCBI taxonomy): domain Archaea; kingdom Methanobacteriati; phylum Methanobacteriota; class Methanomicrobia; order Methanomicrobiales; family Methanomicrobiaceae; genus Methanoculleus; species Methanoculleus marisnigri. Next base: position 1,570,931 of record NC_009051.1, read on the forward strand.
CGTGCATCGGCTGCGATCAGGAGTGCACCCCGGAAGAATGCGCACTCCTTCTCGACTGGATGTACCAGCTTGCTCTTGAAGAGTATCAGTAAAGCCCCTCTTTTTCAGATACCCCACACGGTTTCAGCCGGAGAGTTATTCCGAAGAGCCAGAACCCGCCGCAAAAGAGTAAGATTGTTCAGGACCGGGCGACCTCGCCCGGTGCGCTCTTCTTCCGGCAGACGGCGTCGATCACGCCGTGCTGCACGTTGTAGAAACTGTGCAGTATATCGATCTCGCAGTCGAGATCGATGACCGTCTCCTCGTCACCCCCGGTGCAGAGGGTCACGGAGTCTTCCTGAAACGTGACGTACGGGGCACCGTCCGCCCGGACATCCGTCACCGCGGTGATGTAGATGCAGTCATCCCCTTCGACCACCTCGACATCGGACTCCCCCTCCTCATCTTCGGCGAAATCGGGGTAGGGAGCCCCCTCGGGCAGTCCGCCGATGATGGTGAACCCGATGATCTTCGGGTCGTAAGGAGGCATCTCGCTTAAGATCTTCTCCATCAGCCGCGCGATGTTTCGAAACATTTCGTCGTATGGGTTATTCGCCATGTGTACCACGTATCCGGTATCGGTCGTTGATTCGCTCGACAACCCCCGTGTGCATGAGGTTGCCCAGTCTCTGTTTCAGCTCATCCGTGGACAGGCTGCTCACTTCCTCGAGTTCCGCGAGGCGCAGATCGGCATGGGAGAGGGCGAGGATGATCTCCAGATCTCCGTCGTCGGTGACGGAGCCCCCCCGCATGCGCATGACCTCGGCGAACCTCGATTCGATCTCCCGCTCCAGTTGTTCGAGGTTATCCAGCAGTTCGTCGCGAGCCCGAACCATCTTCCTGAACGCCTCGAGGTTTCTTGCAAATCGTGTTCTCTGGTTCTCTTCAACGGAGGGAAGCGTAACCCCATCCTGCTTCTGCAGGTTTACGATGACATTGATGTCATGCGAGAGATAGTAATACTTTCGCCTGCGTTCGTCCTGGTAGGAGATGAGGATTTCTTCGCGCTCCATCAACTGCAGGTGTTCTATCACCGCTTTCGGACTGAGCACCAGGCGCTCGGAGATCTCGGTCACAAAACACGGTTTCTGCCTCAGCAGTTGTATTATTCGCCGCCTGTTCCGATTTCCCAGGATATCGAGGAGACGGGAAACCTCACTGCCCTCGAGCATATTTACTAAATGTTAGTGATTCCAACATAAAAATAGATCACTCGAAGAGGCGGTAGTTCGGCGCCTCGTCGGTGATCATGATGTTGTGCGGGTGGCTCTCGCCATAGCCCGCAGGCGTAATCCTGAGGAATCTGCCATTCTTCTTCAGATCCACTATTGTCTTTGAACCCGTGTAGCCCATGGCGGACTTCAGGCCGCCGACAAGCTGGTAGATGACGTCCGATACATGGCCGACGTAGGGCGTGACCCCCTCGACGCCTTCGGGAACGAACTTGGTTCTCCCGAACTCCTTCTTCTGGAAGTAGCGGTCGCTCGACTCGCCGCTGCTCATGACGCCGAGCGATCCCATCCCGCGATACTGCTTGTAGCGCCGGCCCTTGATCGTCGTGACCCTCCCCGGCGCCTCGTCGGTGCCGGCAAAGAGGCTGCCCGCCATGATACAGTCCGCGCCCGCGGCAATCGCCTTCGCGATGTCTCCGGAGTAGCGGATGCCGCCGTCGGCGACCACCGGCACGTCGGCGTCGTGCGCCACCTCAGCGACGTTTGCGATGGCAGAAACCTGCGGCACGCCCACGCCCGCGACGATCCGTGTCGTGCAGATGGAGCCCGGCCCGATGCCCACCTTCAACCCGTCGACGGTCCCGGCGAGGGTCGAGGCCGCCTGCTTCGTCGCGATGTTCCCGGCCACCACGTCGACGGCGACGCTCGCCTTGATCTCCCCGACCGCTTTGACGACGTTCATGTTATGGCCGTGGGCGCAGTCCACCACCAGAGCGTCGACCCCCGCCTCGACGAGCATCATCGCCCGGTTGAAGTCGAAGGGGCCCACCGCGGCGGCGACCCGGAGTTTCCCGATCGCATCGCGGTTCGCGCGGGGATACTGGCGTTTCTCGAGGATATCCCGCATCGTGATGATGCCGACCAAGCACCCTTCCCCGTCCACGACCGGGAGACGCTCGACCTTGTTCGCATACATCGTCTCGAGCGCGTTCTCCGCCGTGATATCCTCGGAGGCCGTGATCAACTTCTTCGTCATGTAGCCGGTGATCTTCGCCTCGCCGCGTTTCGGGAGGATCGCCCGGATGTCCCTGCGGCTGACGATGCCGATCACCTTATCGTTCTCGATGACCGGCACGCCGCCGATACCATACTGCCGCATGACCCGTTCCACGTCGGTGACCGTGGCCTCGGGACCGACCGCCACGACCTCGCGCTCGATCAGGTCCTCGGCCTGCTTGACGACCCTGACCTCGGCGACCTCGCGATCCGCAGGCATATTCCGGTGGATGACACCGATGCCGCCTTCCCGGGCCATGGTTATCGCCATCACCGACTCGGTCACCGTATCCATAGCGGCGCTCACGAGAGGGATATTCAGGGGAATGTTGCGCGAGAACCGCGACCTGACATCGGCCTCGTCGGGCTCGACCCATGATTCGGCGGGCTCAAGAAGCACGTCGTCGAACGTAAACGTTGTTTTCATCTGCATCTTCTCGATGTACATACATCACCTGAGCATCAACATTGCTTTCTCCACCAGTTCCGCCCTGACCGTTGTCGACCGATCGCCCCCGCAGACCATCCCCCGGACACCGATGATCTCGGGGTTGATCCGCTTTAAGGCATCGAGATCCTCGAACTTCAGCGACCCGGCAAGAGCCGTCTGCAACCCGAGATCCTGGTTCTGCCCGACAAACCGGATCAATGTCTCCTCGTCCATGAACTCAAAGAGACTCTTCCCATCTTTAATACCGGTGTCGATCATGGCGACGTCGGCCCCGGCATCCGCGACCAGAGAACCGATCGCGAGCGGCGAGATCGTGCCCATCCTTGCAAAATCGGCATACGCTGCAATGACGACGTATTTCTCGGGAAACTCGTGCTTCACCGCCGTGGTCACCGCCTCGATGACCTCGCGGGCACGGTCTTCTCCGTCGAACATCAGGCCGACTTTGATATAATCGGCACCTGCATGCGCGGCGCCGTATGCAGAAAGAGCTGCGGTTCCCGGTTTATACTCATTGTCCCCGATTGCAGCGCTGACAGGCTTCTTGCCGGCGATCTCCTTGATCCCCCGGATGATCCAGGGAAAATTCGCGCCCAGCGACCCCTCAGAGGGTTTCTTTACGTCGATGATGTCAGCGGAAAGCGAGCTTTTTGCCTCCTCAATGCTGCTTGGACTGACGAGTAATTGCATAGAAATTAATGATCCTTCACCCTAATAGTGATTACGTTGAGGACATGGAACTGATTCTTGCAGTCGATCTGGCAGGCGGCCTCGTGGTGCACGGGAAGTCCGGAGACCGCGCGGGTTACCGGCCGCTGACCTGGGGGATCGCGCCCTCGGCCGAACCGGAAGCCTACCTCTCCGCTCTCGCGCCCCGGTATCTCTACATCGCCGACCTCGAGGCTCTCGAGGGCAGGACACCGCAGGACGGCCTCGTCCGGCGGTGCGCCGCGATGGTCGAGCGGTGCTACCTCGACCGGGGCTGCAGGTCGCCTGACGAATGCGCCGCGGTCGAGGGAGTGATGCCGATTGTCGGCACCGAGACGGCGGCGAGAGCGATCGAGGACCTTGCGGCATACCCGGCAGGCTACCTCAGCATCGACGTCAAAGGCGGCCGGGTGCTCCCCTGGGGCATCCGGCCTTCGGAGATGCTCCGCCGTGCGGCGGCACTCTCGTTCGAGGGGTGCATCCTCCTCAACATCGGCGCCGTGGGGACGGAACGAGGCCTCGTCCGGGAGAAACTCGAAGAGATGCGGGCGTGCTACCCCGGCCGCCTCCTCTACGGGGGCGGGGTCGCCGGGACCGACGACATCCGTCTCCTCGAAAAAGTCGGGTTCGACGGGGCGATCATAGCGACCGCCGTTCACCGCGGCACCGTGCCGCTCGAATGGCTCCGGAGGGGACACCCGTGCTGATCACCATCGAAGGGATCGACGGGAGCGGGAAGAGCACGCTTCTTGCCCGTCTCCGGGAACTGCTCGCCGACCTCGATCCGCTCTTCACCCGCGAGCCCGGCGCCACCTGGGTCGGCGAGTCGGTAAGGCGGGCGATTGCCGAACGTATGGACCCGATCACCGAGGCGCTCCTCTTCTGCGCCGACCACGCCGCGCACATCGATACGGTGATCCGGCCCGCCCTCGACGAGGGAAGGCTTGTCATCTCCGACCGCTACGCCGACTCGCGGTTCGCCTACCAGCCGGTCGTCCTCGACGGCGTCCTCCCCGACCCGCTCTCCTGGCTTCGCCGGATCCACGAAGGATGGTCGATCCGGCCCGACCGGACGTTTCTCCTGGTCCTGCCGGTCGAAGACGCCGTCTCACGACTTGGCCCTGAGAAAAAGAGAGAATACTTCGAGAACGCCGCGATCCTCGAGCAGGTGCAGGAGAACTACCTGAACCTTGCAGCCGCCGACCCGTTACGGTTCGTCGTCGTCGATGCGCTGCTCCCAAAAGAAGAAGTTGCCCGGTTCATCGCGGGCGAAATCAGGGCTGGTGCCCGATCGTCACGACGACGTCCCCGAGCGTGAGGACGTCCACCTCTTCTCCCGCCACCCGGTAGGCGACCTTCGGCGTGAAGGAATTGGCCGGAACCGGAATATCCTCGCCTGCGACCGTCACGGTCGCAGGCGGGTTCTTGAGCAGTTCCGGCGGGAGCGCCTCCACTGCCTGCATGAACCCGCGGGCCTGCTTCCTGAGCACCGGGCCGATGACCGCCATATTGAAGTCCACGCCGCTCACGACCTCCTCGAGCCGGGGCGTGCCGGTGCTCCAGCGCGCATCGGCATTGAGGGCACGTCCGGCGTCGCCGGCGTCGTCGACCGGCTCCGGCGCGTAGATCATGACGTGGCCGAGCGGGGCGTTCAGTGCCATGCCCTTATCATGCTTGTAGCGCCGGAGTTCGGCGACCGTCTTCACGAGGAGATCGCCGTGGCGCCGCGCTTCGTCGTCGGCGTATGAAAAGTCCGGCCAGGCTTCTTTGTGCACGCTCTCGCCGGCGAGGTTATGGTAGCACTCTTCCGCGAAGTGCGGGATGATCGGGGCAAGCAGGCGGCAGAGGACGTCCATCGTCATCCGGAGCGCGCTGCAGGCACTGGCCCTGCTGCTGTCGGCCGCATACAGCCGGCCTTTCACGATCTCAATGTAGTCGTCGGCGAGCGTGTTCCAGGCAAATTCCCGGATCGCCCTGAGCGCCCGGTCGAACTGGTAGCCCTCCATCGCGGCGGTGACCTCCGCCACGGTCTCGGAGAGCCGGACGAGCAGCCACCGGTCGGTGAGTTCCGTCACCGGTGCATCGGGATCGGCCCCCTTCTCCAGGTGTCCCATCACAAACCGGAAGATGTTCCAGAGTTTGGTCTGGAACCGGGACGCCGCGACGACGTCGTTCCAGTTGAACATGATGTCCGAACCGGTGGCGGCACCCCCGGCGCCCCACTGCCGGAGCGCGTCCGCGCCGTAATCCCCGACGATCGCCTCGGGAGAGATGATGTTGCTCCGGCTCTTGCTCATCTTGAACCCGTCTTCCCCGAGGACCATCCCGTTGACCAGGATCTCGTCCCAGGGGTGGCCGCCGACCAGCGCCTTCGCCCGGAGGATGGTGTAGAACGCCCACGTCCGTATGATATCGTGTCCCTGAGGGCGGATCTGCGCCGGGAAGAACGGAGGTTTGCCGGTTCCGTCCCACCCGGTGACGTGGAGCACCGATATCGAGGAGTCCATCCAGGTGTCGAGCACGTCCGTCTCGCCGGTGAAGTCCGATCCCCCGCACTTCGGGCAGGGTGCCTTCGGCTTATCGACCGTCGGGTCGATCGGGAGGTCTTTCTCGGCCGGGATGACCATCTCGCCGCAGGCAGTGCAGAACCAGACGGGGATAGGGGTCGCGAAGATCCGCTGCCTGGAGATGCACCAGTCCCATTCCATGGAGTTCGCCCAGTTCTCCATCCGGGCGAACATATGCTCCGGTGTCCAGGAGACCCTCCGCGCCGATTCCAGGATCTCGTCCTGGTGTACCCGGACGAACCACTGCCGCTCCGAGAGGATCTCGATCGGGGTCTTGCACCGCCAGCAGGTCCCCACCCGCTGCTCGAGTTCCTCCTGCCGCTTCAGGATCCCGGCCTTCTCCATGTCGGCGAGGATCGCTTCCCTGCAGTCCTCAGACGACATCCCCGTATAGGGGGCCGCGGTTGCGGTCATGATGCCCTGCCGGTCGATAGCCTTGCGGAGGTCCAGGCCGTGCTGTTTCCACCAGTAGACGTCCGTCTTGTCGCCGAACGTACAGATCATCACCGCGCCGCTGCCGAACTCCGGGTCGACCGCGACGTCCTCGATGACCGGAACATCGTGACCGAAGATCGGGACGGTGAGCCTCTTCCCCTTCATCCCGCGATACCGCTCGTCTTCGGGATGGACGGCCACGGCAACGCAGGCCGCGAGCAGCTCGGGCCGGGTGGTGGCGATCTCGACGCCGTCGAAGTCGAAGTAGTTGAGTTTGGTGGTGCGGGGCGCGTAGTTGACCTCGGCGAACGCGATGGCCGTCTCGCACCGGGTGCAGAAGTTCACCGGATGCTCGCTCTGGTAGATGTCGCCGGCTTTGAGCATCTGCAAAAACGACGCCTGGGTCTTTCTGTAGTAGTCCGGGAGCATGGTGATGTACTCGTGGCTCCAGTCGGTCGAGAACCCAAGCCGCCGCATGGTCGCCCGCATCTTCTCGATATTTGAAAGCGTGAGGTCGCGGCACATCTCCCGGAACTTCTCCCGCGGTACATCGTTCTTGGTGATCCCGTAGGTCTCCTCGACCTTCACCTCGGTCGGGAGGCCGTGGCAGTCCCACCCCTGCGGGAACATGACGTTGTAGCCGCGCATGCGCTTGTACCGCGCGATGAAGTCGATATAGCACCAGTTTAACGCGTTCCCGATATGGAAGTTCCCGGTGGGATAGGGCGGCGGCGTGTCGATGATGAACCGTGGTTTCGACGAGGCGGGGTCGAAATAGTTGTCCTCATCCCGCCAGGTATCCTGCCAGCGCGTCTCCACTTCTTCGATATCGTAGTTTTTGGGTAGTTGATGTGACGGCGACATTTTCAGCGTATAATCTCTCTCTTCCCAGTGAAATATAATGTTCGACGGGGCTTTCCCTATCGGAGTATCCCGCGCAGCGCACGGGCTCGCCGTCCCCGGCCCGGGGGTTCCGGAACGTTCGCCGCTAAAAATCGCGGAGACGGCAGGTGTTCAACCCTAAAGGCTTTGTCCCTCCACTCCCAACTCTATATGAATGACAAAGCCGCCGGGGTTGGTTCTGGCATCGGTGCTCACCCTCGTCTTCATAGGCCTTGCCCCCCTGCTCCAGCCGGCGTGGCTGCTCACGCTCTTCCTCGTCCCGTTCTCGCTCGTCCTCTTTCTCATCAAAGAGACACGCTACGTATCGCTCTCGATCGTCGCGCTTGCCGTGATCTACGGACTCGGCTGGCTCTCGACGTTCGTCTTCACCTGCACGCTCGGCATCGTCGTGATCGGCGAGGTGGTCTTCCGGCTCACCGGCGCCCGGCATGCGGCGTATCTCCATCACCTGGTTGCCGCAATCGCCGTATCGGTTGCGGTGATGGTCTACCTGCAGTACGCCGCGCCGTTCGTCGCCGTGATGGGCGTGGTCGTCGCGGTGCTCCTCCGTGCGGCCCTCCGGGGCCGGGACGACGCCCTGATGATCGAGGCGCTCGGCGTCGCGATGACCATGTTCCTCTTCGAGGAGCTCAACTTCGAGGTCGACCTGACTCTTCTCGTCGCCGCGGCCGTGATAGCGTTCGGGTTCGGCTACACCTCCTACCGCGTCCGGGTGGCCGATGTCAGCGGCCTCTTCTCGGGCGCCATGATAGGGATCATCCTGATCGTCTTCGCGGACGTCCGGTGGTTCCTGATCATGCTCACCTTCTTCATCATCGGTGCCGGGGCTACCCGGTATCGCTACGGCGACAAGGAGCAGCTCGGCGTCGCCCAGGAGCATGGGGGCGTGCGCGGTTACTTCAACGTCTTCGCGAACGGCCTGGTGGCGACCGCCGCCGCCATCCTCTACGGCCTGACCGGCCAGCCGGCATTTGCGGCGCTCTTCATGGGCAGCGTCGCCTCGGCGGCCGCCGATACCGCCGCAAGCGAGATCGGGGTCACGGGAAAGGTGCCGTACCTGATCACGACGCTCAAGCCGGTGCCGCGGGGGACGAACGGCGGGGTGACCCTGCGGGGCGAGGCCGCGGCCGTCATCGCATCCGTCCTCGTCGCCGTCGTCGCATGGGCGATGGGCGTCGCCGACCCCTGGATGGCCGCCGTCACGATCGCCGCCGGGTTCATCGGCACCAATGTCGACAGCCTGGTGGGTGCAACGCTCGAAAACAGCGGCAGGATCGGGAACTCGGGCACGAACCTGGTCGCTACGTTCTCCGGCGGCGTCTCGGGGATGCTGATCTATATGCTGCTCGGGTGATGGGGCGCGGGCTCCGGGGCGGTTTTTAAAGGGTATAGTCCGCTGACTGTAAGTATCCGGGCGGATCGTGGAGCAAAATGCCATGTCTCGCAAAGTACTGTCCTTTGAGACATCGTTCAACCCCTTGCACGGATTACCATCGGCTTCGCACCTTCGATACTCTAGCTCCGTTTCTCCGAACCATCGCTTATCGCCACGCACTGCCCCCGCCCCCCGGGGCGGGGTGCGACGGGGCCATAGGGCCGGAGCATGAGCACCGAAGGTGCGGAGGAGGAGCGCGAAGCGCGGGCGGGGTGCGACGGACAGACCGTCCGGAGCTTGAGAAGACCGGAGGTATTCGAGTGGGGGTTACAGGTGTCCTTTTGTGCGGTAGAGACAGGGGAGGGGGGATGCTCCCCCCTCCCCACCTGACGGTGGTCGAACTCCGTTCCTTCGCACCTCCGGTGCTCACGCTCCGGTTCTAACGAACCGTCGCGCTTCGGAACGTCGTCCTCCCCGTCAGCCCCACCCCCAACGGCGATATCTCCTCGAAAGCCGTGCATGGGTGTACTATCAGATACACAGGACGGAACCTGCAGGTAGAGGGTCAGAACGAAGTATGTACGGGAAACGATGAGGAGCCGTTTCAGATGATGTGACAGGAAAAATCTAGAAGATATTAGATATCAAAAACCAGCACTGGAGAAAAAGAAGTATAATTCCTGTTCAGCCACGTCAGTACTTATACCACCGCCCCTTCTCGTCGTACTCCCCCTGTTCTGCCTGCACAGCACCGGCGTGGTTTTTGAAGAAACTCGCCTTGTAGGCGTAGAGGAAGACCGAGAAGAGCACGATCACGACTGCATAGACGATTGCGGTGATCCATATCCCCTCCGTCCCGATGAGCGCGAGGATATCCTCCGGCATCACCGCCTGGAGTTCGTCGGGGCTCATGCTGACGAGCGGTTCGAGTTTGTTCACGAGGAGAGCGGTCCAGGCAAAGAGGGCCAAAAAGCCGAGCACCGCGAAGACGGCGATGTTGACCAGGTAGAAGACGAGAACCCTGCCGAGGTTGTTCATGACGAACTCGATGCTTCTCCGGATCGACTCGAAGACCCCCGTCTCTTCAAAGACCGCCACGGTGTCGTAGAAGAACGTGAAGAAGGCGATCGAGAGGATGACCCCGAAGAGGAGCGCCGCCATGTTCGCGGCGGCTCCGGCGCCGAGGAGCGTGAGCGGTATCGTGAGCAGAATAATGGTCAGGACGACCGCGAAGAAGATGACGAGTGCCGGTAGGAGTATCCGGAAGTAGTAGGTCTTGCCCGATTGCATGAACTCCCCGAAGGAGAAGTTCTCCGCACGGATCGTGCCGTAGACGCCGCCGGCCAGAAACGGCATCACGAGAACCTGCAGGAGTGCCAGGGGTTGCGTGTAGAACGCCCCGCCGTAGATGGGGATGACGAGGTCGAGAACCACGAGAGCGCCCATGACGAGGCCGACCGACCAGAGGACGGGGTGCTGCCGGAGGAGTCCGGCGGCACCGGTGACCGATTCGAGCGTCATGGTCACCGGTTCCTCGGCATGGCAACGATCTCGCGCACCTGCAGATCGAAGAACGACGCGGTATGCGCGGGACGGATGACGCAGACGGTGTCGGCACCGGTGGCGGTGCCCCCGACCGCGATCACCTCTTCATCGACACCGACCGCGCCCTGGTCGGCCGCGATGAGGACGCACTCCACCGCGACCTTCAGGCCGACCGCGACGGTCCGCCGCAGCGCCTCGGCGATCGCTTCCGTGCGGGAACTCCCGCCGAGTTTCGACGAGCGGGATATCGCGCGTTCGAGCCCGGAGAGAGCGTGCGTCCCGGTGACGATCTTCGCGCCCCCAGCCCGGAGGGTCCCGGCCGCCTCCGGCGAGAAGTCCCACTCGCCGGGCTTTGAAAACCCGACCGCGTGGGTGACGACGATCAGTTCGAGGTCCGTTCCTGCCATAGCATCCCGGAAGGCAAGCGCCGTCCGGCCGCTGCTGCTCGCGACAACGACCTTTTTGACGCCGAGTTCCCGTGCCCTCTCGACGGCGAACCGGGCGGCGTCGTGGGTGTTCTCTCTACCCGGCGCATCGAAGTAGTAAGTATTCCGGGTTACGAAGCTCATGCAGTCATGTTGTCGTTGCTCCTAATTGAATCTCCCGTACCGATGATTGGGGCTACAACGACACGGTCAGGGTCGCTATGGCGGGGAAAGAAGGTGATAAATGGTGGATGGCCCAACACTACTCTCAACCGAACGGTGCGGTAGGAGTTCTCATGATTACACTGGCCATTGCAGGAAAACCAAACTGTGGGAAATCAACGTTTTTCAGGGCGGCAACCCTCGCCCAGGCAGAGATCGCCAATTACCCGTTCACGACCATCGACGCAAACCACGGCGTCGCGTACGTCCGGACAGCCTGCCCGTGCCAGGAGATGCATGTTCCGTGCGAAAACTGCCGGGACGGGGTCAGGTTCATCCCGGTCGGGCTGATCGATGTGGCGGGCCTCGTCCCCGAGGCGCACCTGGGGAGGGGGCTTGGGAACCAGTTCCTCGACAACCTCCGGCAGGCGGACGCTATCCTCCAGGTCGTCGATGCCAGCGGGGCGACGGACGCCGAAGGGAACCCGGTCGATATCGGCTCGCGCGACCCGGTGAAGGATATCGAGTTCCTCCAGTACGAGATGTCGATGTGGATGTACGGCATCCTCTCGCGGAACTGGGCGAAACTCGTGCGGCAGGCCCAGGCAAAGGAGTTCTCTCTCGCGGCGGCGATCGCCGAGGTCTTTGCCGGCCTCGGAATAACCTACGAGCACGTCCGCGACGCCACCGGGGCGGTCGGGATCGAGCTCCGGACCGCCGGGGAGGAGGACCTGATCCGGTTCTGCCGCGAGCTGATGGCGATCAGCAAGCCGATGCTGATCGTCGGGAACAAGGCCGACCAGGCGCCGAAGGAGTGCCTTGAGCGGCTCGCGAATCACGACGTCGTCTTTGCAAGCGCCGCAGGCGAACTTGCGATCCGGATGGCCGCAGAGGGGAAGTTCGTCAGCTACCTCCCCGGTGATGGGAGTTTCACCGAGAACCCCGGGGCGAACCTCAGCGCCGCGCAGCGTGCCGGACTCGCGAAGGTCGCGGACTTCATGGAGACATTCGGCGGCACCGGGGTTCAGAAGGCGCTGGACGCCGCGGTCTTCAACCTCCTCGACCGGATCGTCGTCTTCCCGGTCGAGGACGAGCACAAACTCACCGACGGCAAGGGGAGGGTTCTCCCCGACGCGTTCCTCATGAAACGCGGCTCGACCCCCCGCGACCTCGCCTTCCAGGTTCACACCGATATCGGCGAGGGGTTCCTGTATGCCATCGACGCGAAGATCGGGATGCGGATCAAGGACACACAGGAACTGAAGAACGGCGACATCATCAAGATCGTCAGCGTCCGGAAGTGATCTGCGGGCACGGAGAAGCCTACCTCAACTTCTCCGTGCCCCGGCGGGCGAACCGGCATCTCCGGCGCGCCGGTATAAACCGGCAGACATTTATATGGATTTGAGAAATATTCGATCATCATGAGCGGCGAGGTCTATCAGGCGCAGGTCCTCCGGAACTTCTTCGACACCATCACCGGAACGGACAGGAACCTGACCCGGATCTACATGTGCGTGATGAGCCTCGCCAAGCTCCGCATGGAGTCACCCGAGAGGATGACGTTCCTCGTGGACCAGCTCCGCAAGTCCAAACAGAAGCGGGAACTCTCGGTCGATATCATCGATTATATGTGCGATGTGGCGCGTGATCTCGAACTCGTCACCATCCAGACGGCGTTCGGCGTGAAAGACATCAACGCGGTCTCCGACGAGTTCAGCGGGATCAGCCTCGACTCGCTCTGATTTTTTTGCCCTGAATGAGGCACGGTTTTTCCAAGGAGTTGTGACTCTCTTTCGTTGGCCTCCGGTGCGTTGCGTTTTGGGCGATTGCCAGAACGGGTATGAACGTGGCAAGATTCTGTACAGTGGACTGTGGGGATATCGCCACGGAGGGGGGTGGGGACAGGGGAGGGGGGAATACTCCCCCCTCCCCGTCAGCCCCTCCCCCAATGGCGATATTCAGTGGAAATCCGTGTACAGGATATGAGCGTCTCGAATTGCGACTGACCTGTGAGTCTGATGAATAGGACTTCCGGAGCATGAGCCCCCTCAGGTGCGAGTGACGACCGTCGGAACGACAGGGATCCGAGAAGTTGTCAGGCTTCGCTGTGCGACGGTTCGCAGAACCGGAGTTTGAGCATCCCTACGTGCGAACTACGTAGACATGAAACTCCTCGGCCCTGCAAAACTCCCGGGAACGCCCGCGCCCCCCTCATATCACCGTCGACTTCCAGCCCCCATGCCGGTACATCGCAAAGAGCATACCCATCTGCAAGATCATCCCGCAGATCACCGCAAGCCAGACCCCGGCGATCCCGATCCCGAGCAGACCCGGGAGGATGCAGGCGAGCGGGACCTGGAAAAGGACCATGGAGAAGAGCGTGGCATACATGGGCTTCTTCGTGTCCCCCGCCCCGTTGAGCGCGAACCCGAGGATGATCGCGACGGCGAGGAAGACGTAGAACGGTGCGACTGTCTGCATATACGAGACGCCGATCTCCGTGCTCGCGCCGCTCGGGTCGAAGACCTCGACGATCGCGGGCGCGGCGAGGTAGAAGATCGCTCCCATGAGCGCCATGAACCCGCTGTTCATGAGCGCGGAGAGCCTCACGCCCGCCTCCGCCCGTTCGGGTTTCTTCGCGCCGAGGTTCTGGCCGACGATCACGGCGGTTGCGGTCGCGATCCCGAACCCCGGCATGAGCGCGACGAGTTCCAGTCGGCCGACAATGCCGTAGGCGGAGAGGGCCGCCGTGCCGAAGACCGCCACGATCGCCATCATCGCAAGGAACGTCACGCTCCTGAGCCCGGACTGAACGGAGTTCGGGACGGCGACCCGAATAAGCCTCCACGCGAGCGAGAACTCAAACTTCGTCCGGAACGAGAAGGGGATCGGCGACCTTCCCGAGAGCAGGAGGGCAAACGCTATGGCGAACGCCACGCTCCGGGATATGATGGTGGCGTAGGCCGCCCCGGCGACGCCGCAGGCGGGGACTACCCCGTAGCCGAAGATCAGGAGCGGGTCGAGGGCGATATTGAGGATATTCGCGAGAACCACGAGGAGCATCGGCGTCGTGGCGTCGCCGCAGCTCTGAAACGAGGAGTTGATGACCCAGAGCTCGACCAGCGTCACGCTGCCGGTAAAGAGGACCGTCAGGTAGGAAGCCCCGAGCAGTGCAACGTTCGGTTCGGCGCCGAGGAGGAGGAGCATATCCTCGGCGTAGAGGATACCCACGACACTGAGGAGAATCGAGAATACGAGCCCGAGGATGAGGGTGTGCGAGACGCCCTTCGCTACCATATCGTAGTTCTTCGCCCCGTAGTAGCGCGAGACGAAGGCGGTGTTCGCGGTGACGATGCCGATGATGATCGTCATGAGCACCATGACGATGGAGGTGCTCATGGCGACACCCGCGATAGCCTCCGATCCAAGCCGGCCGACGAAGAAAAGGTCGACCAGTTCGAGGCCGCTCTGCAGCACGTTCCCGGCGACGATAGGCGCCGCTATTGTTATAAGACCCCGGAAGAGGTCGCCCTCGGTCAGTTCGCTCATGCAGTCAGCTTTTCTTTATACGATTCCAGGATCTGGATGATGAACCGCTGGTGCTCCTCCAGCGGCAGCTCATCTTCGGGGGAGGTCTCGATACCGACAGCATAGAGCAGGATCAGTGCGTTGTCGAGGTCGAGCACAGCCGGATCTTCGACCAGATCCGGGCGGAGCTGGATTGCAAGATCGTCGTAGTCCTCCTCGGTGAAGACATGCTCCGGGTTCGCCGTCACCCGAGACCTGGCGAAACCGCCGGCACGCTCCCGGAGGATCAGGAGCGCGCGCTCCAGCGCTCCGGGGCGCGGGGTGATCGCGTCGAGCCGGGCAAGCGCCTCCGTGCTCTTCTCCATTGCATTCGCATACAGCCCGAACTTATATGTCAACAGGGACTGTGCGACCAGATGGCCGGTCTCCTCGTCGATAACGGCGAGGAGCGGTTCAATCCTGCCGATATATTCGTTTAACATCTGCTTCATTGTCTTCTCCTGTAGTTTCGGCGCGTTAAACACTTTTTCTACCCGGACTGCAAGGAAGGTGATCGTTGCCGCGAAGATCGTCTGCACGAGTACGCCGCCCGAACTGATCTCATTTGGTATGACCAGGATGAGAACCGCGAAGAGCGGCGTGAAGAGCGAGACGAGATCCCGCCGGGGTTTTTGGTAGGCCTGGTAACAGAGGATGCACGAGGCGATCACGCATCCTGCGACACCTGCCCAGACGGCGTAGGGAAAGGCGACGGATGCGAGCAGCAGCTCGATCCCGATGCCCAAAAACGAGACCGCAGGAACCGCTATCCAGAGACGTGACTCTGTTCCGGGTGTTGTGGTGGTATTCGTCATCGACCGTCCTTGTACCATAATTACGCGCAGGGGGTAAACAGGGTTTCCCCTCCCGTGGCAAGGGCGCCTCGCCAATCAGGGGGACGGAAGATCGGGTATCTCGACCTCGGCATCCCGTCCGGCAAGAGCAGCCGTGCGCGACCGGATCTTCTCGGTTTCGGCAGCATACGAGGTCTGCAGCGTCTCCCGCTGGCTCTCCGCCCGGGCCTTCGCGGCAGCCTTCGCCTCGGACTCCCGGCGCAGCCCCGGGAGCGCGGCCGCAAGGCGCTGCTCCTCGACCACCACCGGGAGCGCGGCCAGGGCCTCCTGCTCTGCCGCCCGCTTCTCCCGGACGTCCCGCTGCTGCTCCAGCGTCCGCTTCATCGCGGCAGGCAGGGTTTCGACGTCGGAGAAGAGGCGGACCTCGTCCTGGTTCTTGAGGGGGAGATCCTCCCGCCGGATCATGGCGAGAACGATCTCCATAGCCGCTTCGGTCGGGCCGACCGGGTCATCCCCGTCATCCGTATACGCGTCGAGCGCTCGGTCGATTGACGCGGCAGCCGCGCTGTCCCCTGCCTTCTCGGCAACTTTTCCGGCCTTGCGGAAGACGTGGGCGGCGGTGGTCCGGAGAGTCGCCATCTCCCGTCCGGCCTCCTCGTCCACGGCGTCGAGTACCCGGATCTTCTCCTCGATCTCCTGCTTACGGGCATAGTCCGGGCGCTGTTTGAGAGCGGAAAGTTCCTCTTCCGTCTTGTGGATCTCACTCTCCGCCACCGCGAGCGCCGCCCCGTATTCCCGGACCTGACCGTCGGCGGCGGCATACTCCTCGCGGATCCGGACGAGGGACGCATGCGACTCCCGCACGTCTCCCACCTGCCGGCGGCCGTCACGCGCCCGGGCGAGGGGCTCGTTCATCGTATTGACCTCCCGCCCCAGATCTTTGACGGCTGCGCGCACCTCCTTCATCTCGTCCGGGTAGACGGAGGAGAGGTACTTCCCCTGCCCTTTCAGCGCCTTGAGCGAGCCCTTCAGGATCTCAGCGGCGGTCGCGTAGAACGCCTCGGCATCACCAGTTGGCTCGCGGGAGAGGATCTGCGCCATAGACTTCGTGAACCCCGGAAGCGCCTTTCTGGAGATGTCGCGGAGCCGGGGGTGAACCTCGCCGTCGCCTTCGGCCGTCTCCATCCGGGCGACCGCCTCCCTGAGGCGCTCGAGAGTGCCGCAGATCGCCTCGCGCGACGGAGCCGTCGCACCGGAGAGTTCGCGCTCGATCTCCTCCTCGCGGGCCTCGAGCCACGCGGGAAGGCCGTCGAACGAGAGTTTCAGGCTCTCTTCCTCCGGTTCGGTTCGCCGGAAGAGGTCTCGCAGTTGCTTGAACATGATTCATCCGATTAGGACGGGCATACCCATCAGGGTTCCGCCCGTCAGTCGCTCCCCGCGATCCGCTGCAGCCGCTCCACACCGTGGATCTCGCGGATGACGTCCACCACGGCGGGAGGAACCAGGTGCTCCCAGGGCTCGCCGCCGAGCATCCGCTGCCGGATGACGGTTCCGGAGTGCGTCAGCCGCTCGTACATATCGGGCGACTGGACGTCGACCCCGGCCTCGGCGAAGAGCTGCATGACGAGAGGGTTGCTTGAGTAGACCGTATCGAACGGCGGGGTCATCGAGCGGACGTGGGCGACCCAGAGGGCGTTGCGCTGGACGTCCTCGATGGGGATGACGTAGAACGGGCAGTCGAGATCTTCGAGCGACCGGGTCAGCATCAGCACCCGTTCGCCTGCCGTGAAGGGGTTCGCCACGGTGTGGGAGACCTGGGCGCTCCCCACCCCGATGACGATCTCGTCGGCCGTGCGGGCTATCCGCTCCAGCACCGACTGGTGCCCGTTGTGGTAGGGCTGGAACCGTCCGATATAGAACCCGCGGCTCATTTCCGGCTACCCCCGTGCGCGACCTGCGCGGCAAACGCGCCTGCCGTGAACCCGGCGTCGATGTTCACCACCGCAAGCACCGAGCACGCCTGGAGCATGCTCGCAAGCGCCGCCTCGCCGCCGCCCATATAGCCGTAGCCGGTGCTGACGGGAACGCCGATCACCGGGCGGTCGACGAGGCCTGCGACGATCGCGGGGAGCGTCCCCTCCCGCCCGGCGATCACCACGAAGACGTCGGCCGGGATCAGGTCTTTGAGCGCCGAGAAGAGGCGGTGGATCCCCGCCACCCCGACGTCGTAGGCCGTCCTGACCTCGCATCCCATCTCCTCGGCGATCAGTCTTGCCTCTTCGGCGACGGGGACATCAGACGTCCCTGCCGTGAGGATGGCGACGGTTCCCCGCCGGGGCGCGGGCTCGTCACCCGTCGAGAGGATGACTCCCCGTGCCGCCTCCCGGTGCTCCATCCGGACGTCCGGCGGCAGCCGGGCGCGCAGGGCGTCGAGATGCTCCGGCGAGACCCTCGTCGCGATGCATCTTCCGGCAGCCTTCACCTGCGCGAGCATGATCCCGGCAAACGCCTCCGGCTCCTTACCCTCGGCGAGCACCACCTCGGGCATCCCGCAGCGAACGCTCCGTCCGGCATCGATCCGGGCCATGCCGTCGAGAACCTCGATGCGGAGCCCTTCGAGCGCGCCCGCCGCCTCGTCCTCAGATACCTCGCCGTTACGATACATCCGGAGGATGTCCCTGATGGTGGCATTCGGCAGCATAGTTCGATAACAAAAATAGGGGTGGAAGTATAATATTACTTCATCTCATGTCCTATCTTGCCTACGTCGCAGGCTTCGGCGTTGCCGTCACCGCTTTCCTGTGGCTCCGGGACCTGCGGATATTCTACCGCACTGGCCTATCCGGATACCGGAAGGCGGCATACCTCGGGGTTCCCTTCACGGCGCTCGCCCTGCTGGGATTTTTCGTGACCGCATACGCCGAAGCGTGGGAGTACCTCGGCCTCGGGCTGGTTCTCCTGGCCCTCTACCTCCAGGGGCGGGTCGAGAGAGAGAACGTCTGGCACGGCGAGGGCGCCCGCGAGCGGTTCTTCGGGAGTGCGGAGCGCACAAAAGATAAGGGTTCGCGCAAGAGACTTTAATTCAGGAGATTACCGAATGCTTCAAAAACCACGGGGAACACGGGACTTTTTACCCGACGAGATGGAACGGCGGCGGCTGATCGAGCGGCGGATGCGGGACGCGGCGCGCAGGTGGGGATACCGGGAGGTCTGCACGCCCGACTTCGAGCACCTCGAACTCTTCACGATGAAGTCCGGCGAGGGGATCATCCAGGAGATGTACGTCTTCGAGGACAAGGGCGGGAGAAAGATGACGCTCCGGCCGGAGGTGACCGCAGCAGTCCTCCGGATGTACGTCAACGAGGGCAAGGTGCTCCCGAAACCCCTCCGCTGGTGCTACTTCGCCGACTGTTTCCGCTACGAGCGGCCGCAGAAAGGCCGTTACCGGCAGTTCTGGCAGTTCGGCGTCGAGCTGATCGGGGCGGACACGGCGAGCGCCGATGCAGAGGTGATCATGCTCGCCGACGATACCCTCCGGTCGACCGGCGTCACCTTCGACCTCCACGTCGGCCACCTTGCGCCGATGAAGCATCTCCTCTCTGGGCTCGATCCCGGCGACCAGAGGGCGATCATGGCGTACCTCGACAAACACGACCAGAAAGGGCTCGAGGCGGTGCTTTTCGGGAAGAACCTCACCCACCTTGCCGAGCCCCTCGCGGCGCTCGGTGAGTGCCGCACCGTCTCCGAGGTCTTCGAGGTCGCGGGCGACGTCCCGGAACGCGCGCGGATCGAGGAGACGTTCACGCTCCTCGAGTCCCAGGAGATCGACTACCGGCCCGACTTCGGGATAGCCCGGGGGCTCGACTACTACACCGGGATGGTCTTTGAGGGGTTCGCGAAGAACCTCGGCGCGGAGAACCAGATCCTCGGCGGCGGCACCTACCGGCTCGCCCACCTCTTCGGCGGCGACGACGTCGCATCCTGCGGGTTCGCCATCGGGTTCGACCGGGTCATGGTCTCGATCGGGGACTTCGAACTCGCGCACGAACCCGTCGTCGGCGTCGTCTGCACACCGGAAGGACGGGCGCGGGCGCTCGAGGTCGCCCGGGCGTTCCGGGAGGCAGGAGTCCGGGCCGAGGCCGACCTGATGCAGCGGGGAATGGGCGCCCAGGTCTCCCACGCCGCAAAGACCGCGGACTTCGCCGCGGTTCTCGGGAAACGCGAGGTCGAGGCAGGCACGGTGACCCTCAAGAACCTCCATTCCGGCGAGCAGCAGGAGAGGAGCCTTGAGGAGGCCATCGCCGAGGTGGCACGGCATGGTGCTTGCTGAAGACCTCGCCAAACAGCAGCGGAGCATCAGCGTCGCGGAGTTCTTCGAGAAGAACAAGCACCTGCTCGGTTTCGATTCCCCGACGCGGGGCATCATCACCACCATTAAGGAAGCGGTGGACAACGCGCTCGACGCCTGCGAGGAGGCGGAGGTGCTCCCCGACATCTTCGTCGGCATCAAAAAGGTCGACAACGAGGTCTACCGGATAACGGTCGAGGACAACGGCCCCGGCATCGTGCCGGAGAACGTCCCCCTGGTCTTCGGGAAACTCCTCTACGGCTCCCGGTTCCACCAGATCCGGCAGAGCCGCGGGCAGCAGGGTATCGGGATATCGGCGGCGGTGCTCTACGCGCAGCTCACCACCGGCATCCCGACGCTGGTCGTCTCCCGGACGGGGGCGAAGGCGAGAGCCCACCGGTTCGAGCTGCTGATCAGGACCGAGACGAACGAGCCGGAGATCATCAGCCACGAGGAGATCGACTGGGACCGGACGCACGGGACACGGATCGAGATCCAGTTCAAGAGCACCCTTGCCGCGAAGAAGCGGCTGGTGGACTACCTCCGCCTCACGGCGATCGTCAACCCGCACGCCCGGATCACGGCCGATATCGACGGCGAGATGACGGTGTTCGAGCGGGTATCGAATGAGGTCCCGCCGTGCCCGAAACCCATCCTTCCCCACCCGCACGGGATCGAGTTCGGCGCCCTAAAAAGGATCGCCGCCGCGAACACCGGGACCGTCGAGGAGTTTCTCATCGGTAGTTTCTCCAAGGTCGGGAAGAAGACCGCCGACGAGATGATCGCTCTCGCCGGGCTCAAGCCCTCCCGGAAGGTGAACAAACTCGAGTCGGAAGAACTCAAACGGCTCCTCGACGCCATGCAGGCCGTGAAGGTCCCGGCCCCGCCGGCGCAGCAGTGCCTCTCCCCCATCGGCGAGGACCTGATCTGCAAAGGGCTCGAGAAGGAGATCCAGCTCGACTTCATCAAGGCCCGCACCCGCCCGAGCACCGTCTACGGCGGGCACTCGTTCATCATCGAGGCGGCGATCGGCTACGGCGGCAAGGTTCCCCCCGAGGGCACCGCCCAGCTCTTCCGGTTCGCAAACCGCGTCCCGCTCCTCTACCAGCAGGGCGCCTGCGCGATCACGAGCTGTGCCTCGCAGGTGAACTGGAAGAGTTACGGCCTCTCGCAGCAGGGTCTCCCCATGGGGCCGGTGCTGATCATGGTTCACGTGGCGTCCACGAACGTTCCCTTCACGAGCGAGAGCAAGGATGCGGTCGCGTCCATCCCGGAGATCGAGCGGGAGGTCGTCCTCGTCCTCCAGGAACTCGGCCGGGAGCTCAAGACCTACCTCTACCGGCGGGACAAGAAGAAGCAGCAGGACGACCGGGCCCGGGCGATATGCTCGGTCATTCCCGAGATCGCCGCAAAGGTGAGCGAGATCGTGGAACAACCCCTGGTGGACACCTCCCCGATCGAGGGGAAGATCATGCGCAAGGTCGTCGCGAAGAAACGGACGGTCGACGGGAAGGTCCGTATCGACGTGAACAACTACACCGCGAAGGAAGTCACCCTCGTCCTCTACAACCTCTCCCGCGATGCGGCGGAAGACGCGAAGCCCCGGCCGGACTTCGTGGACAGTATGGACGGGGAGTACAACAAGGTCTGGCGGTGCACGCTCGACCCCGGTGAGGCCTGGCATATCGTCTACACGGGATCGGGCGACGGTTCGGTCGATCTGCGCGGTGTGGAGGACGGCAGGAAAGTGGTGGTGGATCTCGATGTCTAGGGAAGAGATGGATGCGCTGGCAAAGGAGCGGCTCGTCGGTATCGCCCGCACCTGGTACGACCAGATGCGGGACGGCATCGTGCCGTTCATCCGGCTGCCGACGCGGACGAAGCGGAATATTGAGTACGACGATGCGAGCGAGGTCTGGAAATACGGCGAGCGGGAGAGCACCCGGGCGGCGACGAACGAAAAAGGGGCGGTCCACCTCCTGAAGATGGCCTACCTCATCGGGTTTTTGAAGCAGCAACTCGTGGAGAACCGGTCGTCGACCCTGAGAGAGTTGTATTACATCTCGGAAGGCTGGAAGAAGGCGAAGTTCGGTGCTCAGGACGAGAGCAACCATCTCATCGAAGACCTCGAGATCATCACCGAGGTGCAGCGGGAGGCGTTTCACCTCCGGCCGGAGGAGGACGGGGCCTCGGTCTTCGGGCCGCTGCGGATCCGGGAGACCACCCGCCGGGGCGTCAAGGAGATGCACTGCCAGGAGGACGTCGGGGAGGCGGGCTACCCCATCCCAAACAACGTCGACAACCTCGAATTCGTCGACCACGACGCGAAGTTCGTCATCGCCATCGAGACCGGCGGTATGTACGCCCGTCTTATGGAGAACGGGTTCGACGAGGAGTACGGGGCGGTTCTGGTCCACCTCAAGGGGCAGCCGGCGCGCTCGACGCGGAGAGTCCTGCGGAAACTCAACGACTCGCTCGGTCTCCCCGTCGTGGTCTTCACCGACGGCGATCCCTGGTCCTACCGGATCTACGCGAGCGTCGCCTACGGTTCGATCAAGAGCGCGCATATGTCGGAACTTCTCGCGACCCCCCAGGCGCAGTTCATCGGCGTGCAGCCTTCCGACATCTCCGACTACAACCTCCCCGCCGACAAACTCACCGAGCAGGACGTCAGCGCCTTAAAAGCGGAACTGACCGACCCGAGGTTCGCGACCGACTACTGGCGGAGCCAGATCAACCTGCAGCTCGAGATGAAGCTGAAGTCGGAACAGCAGGCGTTCGCGAGCAGGGGGCTCGACTTCGTGACGAAGGAGTACCTCCCGACGCGGTTGTCGGAGATGGGGATCATTTGAGGGGGTTGTGGGGCTTCCTGCCGTAGAGAAGGGTTAATGAGCAGGGATGACGCAACCCTCTTTGCTGGCAGGTTTGATTATACGTGGAATTGACCCGCTGCGGGGGGTCGGGCGATGCGGGAGATGAAAGGAGAAGTGGACGATACTGACAGAGAGCGGATCATCGGTCAGATCCGCCGATGCCTTGACGGCAGGGAGGACATACTGCTCGGATACCTCTACGGCTCTTTCCTCCGCCATGCCGGGTTCCACGACATTGATATAGCGTTGTTTGTCTCCGGCGAGAGAGAACCCTATGAACTCTATAAATATACCATGGGCATTGCATCCGACCTTGAGCGGTGTATCACGCCGAGGTATGAGATCGATCTCCGTATCCTGAATGATGCGCCCGTCGAGTTCCAGTATGAGGTGGTGAAGACCGGCCGTCTTCTTGTCTCCCGGGATGAGGACACGCGCATCGCTTTTGAGGCCGGCGTGATTGCGCAGTTCCTCGATCTGAAATATCTCTACGATACGATTGACAGAGGTCTCCTAGCCAGGGTTGGAGAATGAGGCTTTTTCATCATATGCGGGAACTGGAGGAGGCTCTGAGAGACTGGGAGCGGTATCAACGCATCCCAAAGGAGCAGTTCCTGCAGGACCGGGATACACAGAATATGGTTCACCATGCCATGCTGCTATCCATCCAGTCCGCACTCGACATAGCAACTGATGTGATTGCAGAGGAAAGGTTGAGAAAGCCGTTCACGTACCGGGAGACATTCGAGGTCCTCGCCGGTGAGGGGATTATCCCTGAATCTCTTGCAAGGGATCTCTCAAACCTGGCAGGATTCCGAAACGTGCTCGTCCATATCTATTGGAACCTGGATCTCAAGCAGGTGTATGCGATCCTGCAGCATGATCTGACCGTCCTCCGGGCATTCTCCGTTGTCATGAAGGAGCACGTTTCAGAGAGCGATTCCGCCGATCCAGGTGGATTTTTCTGAGCCCTAGCACCCTTCTCACCCGAACTCCGCGAGCGCCACCACCGGCACCCCCTCCAGGTCATCAAAGACCATCGGGTAGACCCGCAGTGTCCAGGGCTCTTCGAGCAGCCTGCCGTATGAGAGATCCACGTCCTCGAGCAGGAAGATGTGCGGCGATCCGCAGAGAAACGCACGATGGGCCTCCGCACCCTCCTCCGGTTCTGCCGGGACGGCAATGGAGATGGTGTCGATCCCGAAGAGCCTGAGGGCGGGGTTCTCCGTGCGGAGGAAGCCCGCAACCTCGTGGTGCACCCAGGGGTGCTCCCTCGCGTAGGCATCCGGGTCGCTCTCCCGGAGCCGGCCGCTCCCGGTCCGGATGAAGAGCGCGCGTGACGCCCGGATCGCATCGAGGTGTTCAAGGAGATCGTAGATCCGGATCGGTTCCGCTCCCGTCTTCGGGATCGCGATGCACCGAGCGGGCTCAAAGACCGCCTCCGGGGCGAGAAGAGACCTGACCGAGCCGCCGCCCGGGCAGAAATGCCGGGGGAGGTCGATGTGCGTCCCGGCGTGGCTGGAGAAGGTTATCAGGCTCTTCTCCTCCGCATCGCCCTGGTCGAATGACTTCGTGCGGGTGATCGAGAGCGGTTCCGTTCCGGGGTAGAGCGGTGCTGCCCGGTTCAGAGGGTACGAGATCGGGATGAGCATATGTTCCCCCGTAGGTACTCCCGGAGTTCATGAAGGTTCTCCACGATCCCCTCCACCCCCGGCCGACCGGCAAACCGGTTCGGGTCGCCGGGCGGGATCCTCGCCACGAACCGAACACCCGTCTCGTACGCCGCCTGCCAGTCGTTCGGGGCATCGCCGACGAAGAGGGCCTCCTCGGGCGAGGCGCCGGTCTCAGCGAGGATCTCCCTGATGCACTCGGCCTTCGTCTTCGGCGAGCCGTAGATCCGGACGAAATACTTCGTAAGATCCCGGCGGCGGACGATCTCCTGCATCTCGCCCTCCGGGGTCGCGGAGACGATATAGAGCGGGAGTCGCCGGGAGCAGTCCCTGAGGAGTTCTTCTGCGCCACGGACGTACGGGACGGTGAGCATGGATTCAAAGATCAGCCCGACGTACTCGCCCGCGAGCCGCTCCTCCTGTTCGGGAGTCAGTTCTTCGTGGAGGATGTTTGCGTAGATGTGGCGGAACTTGTCGTACCGGGACATCCCGCCGTTCTCGAGGTGGAAGGCGATGATCTCGTCGAGGTGTTTTGGAGGCGCGAAGGAGAAGATCTTTTTGAACGCAGCGGTCTTTAGAGGGAGGGATTCGACGACGACGCCGTCGAAGTCGAGGATGAGGGTGGTGAGGCAGTTGCTGGACATTCTATTCTCTCTTTAGGGTCTCAAATCCAGATAAAATATTGTGAGAGATCATCCGTCTCCCGGAGATCTCTTATCTCTTGGGAACCTATGAGGAACCGCAACGTATCCAGAATCCACAGGATATAGGACTCGTTACTAGGAGGATCTACGTGATGGGTGGAAGACCATTGTTGCCATCCTGATGTCTGCCACCCTTGCTTTTCTTTATGCACATGGCTGCTATTCCCGGGACCAGAGGAATTGATCAGGCAGATTGTAGATCCATTCTAATATATGAGATTGAGATCCGGAGGCTAGATTCCGTCTAGAATCTGACATTCTTCTCTTCAAGACCCAAAATGACAGGAATAATGTTATGTATTATCTCTCATATGTCTATACTGGAGTTTTGCGATGAAGGTACTCATGATAGCCGGCGACAACCCTCATGCGATAAAAATCGGGGGAAAGCATATTCACCAGTTGTTGCTTGAGAAAGGGCTCACATCTCAGGGCATCGATGTGGATACAGTGTATCCCCGGTTTTCAGACAGTCGGGTTATAAGACTCCTCGAATACATTAAGCATGGACTACTCGCAGGCAATCCAACTCAATTTATCCCACCAGACAAACTCCAGGTTGTCTCCATCCTGAACCAACTACGAAATACACTTGCCTCCATCGATATCGATTCCTATTCGGTCGTTCACTGCCATGATGTCGTTTCGGCTTATGCATTCCACCAAGCATTTCCTCACGCAACACTGCCCAAGATTTTAACGCTTCATGGCTATTTCGCACGCGAAGCCATCGATTACTCCAGGATTCGGACAGATAGAACGAGGAACGCGTTTTTTGACTTTTGCTACGCCATTGAAGAGGAAGGTATCCATTGGAGTGATCGAATCATCTGCGTAGATACCAGACTTCGGGATTATGTGGACGATACTTTCAGTTACCCTTCCAAACAGATCTCAGTCATCCAGAACGCTACAGACACCAATTCATTCTGCCCGGTCTTGAAGAAGGAGAACGTTCAGTTCCGTGAGGAGGGGGGTTATTCCAAGGACCAATTTATCATCATAATTCCCCGGCGTCTGGTTCCAAAGAATGGTGTACGGTTTGCCATCCTGGCAATGAAGTACATCTTGGACGACAATGTAAGATTGCTGATCCTCGGGGACGGACCTCAATATCAAGAACTGGTAGCGCTGGCCCAGGGAGATCCAAGAGTACAGTTCCTCGGTGCCGTGCCTCACGAAACCGTTGAGAGGTATTATAAAATAGCCGATGTAGTTCTGATTCCGTCGATTACATCGCACGGCATTCAAGAGGCGACATCACTCTCAATGTTGGAGGGCATGGCTTGTGGGAAGATTGTCATCTGTTCCTCCATAGGCGGCATGAAGGAAGTTATCCAAGATGGTGTGACCGGCTATCTTGTATGTGAGCAGAATCCAGAGGAGATTGCCAGCAAGATTAGCAGCATTCTCAAGGGCGGCGTTGACATCGATTTGATGGGGCGAAGAGCACGGGAGTATGTCGTTGAGCATCACTCCTATATCCCGCACGCGGTGATGGTCAGAGGCGTGTATGAGGCAGCTGATTCTGTCGATCAGGAGTGAGAAATAATGCCAGATCCTCTTGTATCTATTCTGATGCCCACATACAATGATGCAGAATACATCACAAGTGCTATCGATTCTGTTTTTGCACAAACCTACAAGAACTGGGAATTGATCATCGTCAATGATGGTTCACCCGACGACACCGAGGGAAAAATCGCTCAATATTTGAACGAGCCGCGGATCCGGTACCGGAAGCAGGAGCAAAACAGTGGCCAGCTCAATGCTCTGTATGCCGGCATTCATTTAATTACCGGAGATTTCGTTACTCTGCTCCATTCTGATGATGCATTTAGGTCAGAAAATTCCCTGGAGAATCTTGTACGGTATATGTCATGCCATACCTGCGACGGCGTCTTTGCTGACATCGCCGTAATGGACGGCAGCGGAATGAAACAGAACACTTTGAAGACGATTTCAACTGTAAGTCCGGAGACCGTTGCAGCGCTTCTTGCTCTGCGTGGTTCCAACTGTGTCTCAGATGTCTTTTTTCTCCGGTCTGAAATATTTTTCTCCTATGTAGTTGAGAGGTACATTCGGTGGAACATGCCCTATTGGTTCCTCAGCGATCAGCAGGGGACTGGTGTCTTAAATCTGCATAAGGTAGAACCATGGTATTTATACCGTGTATATAGGGGAAATTACATCCATTCCAGTGCCGGAAAATTTGAGGCGAGCAATGGTTGCCTGAGATCGGTCCTTGAGATTGCCAGACATTACGATATCCCACTTTTCTCAATATCGAGAGCCATGGCATTCCTTTCGATGAAGGTATTTCATCGTCCACTTGTTATTTACAAGGCCCGGCCCTATTCGCGGTCATATGAAGGATTGATCCGTTCTGTCCTTCTATGCTATTATCGGGATGATGAATTAAAGGCGGACCCTTATTTCTCCTCATTGCTCGCATTTTATTCTCACTACCCTTCAAAACGAGATATATATGTCCCAGAGGGACTGCTTGAACAGTGCAGCAGTGGGTATACGGGAAAAGATGCGAGGTTGTTTCATGCTATGATGTGTAGAGACACCCTTGATCCCCTCTCTGCTTTCCTCCTCAAAGAGGCGCAAACCGGTTTTGACAATGTCGTGGTTCCTGATGAGCAATACCTGGAGCCGCTTCGTGGAATCCTGAAGTTTTTAAATATTCAGACAACAGTCTCTCTCAGGGAATAAGAGCCTTCGATGTCATCGGGTATGAATACTATCGACAATCTTTTGTGCAGCACGCCCATCCCCGAAGGGATTCGTCCAGTTAGTCTCTTCTTCAAGCATGGTCCCGACCGCCTGCACGATCTCCCCTGGAGTTATACCTGTAAGGATATTCGAGCCAACTTCTATTGTCTCTGGCCTCTCAGTATTCTCCCGCAAGGTAACGCAGGGTACCCGTAAGATACAGGTCTCTTCCTGAACGCCCCCGGAATCGGTCAGGACCAATCGTGCATTTCCCTCAAGGACTAAGAACTCCAGAAAGCCGGTAGGCGGAATGAGTGTGATATCCGGCGATACATTGAGTTGATACTCCTCTATTCTCCTCCTTGTTCTCGGGTGTATAGGGAAGACAACCGGCATTGAGTATTCATCACGAAGTATCTCCAAGGCTTTGAGAAGGTTACGTAGCCTGAATTTGTCATCGACATTCTCCTGTCGATGGGCGGTTACCAAGAAATATCCCCGGGTTTTGAGGCCGTATTCGTCGAGAAACCCTCGCCGATCTTCTGCTATCCGGAGGTTCTGCTGTACCGCGTCAACGATGGTGTTCCCGGTTACGTAGATCTTATCAGAAGGGATACCCTCCAGAACAGCGTTGTTTCTTGATTCCTGGGTTGGGGCGAAGAGGTATTCTGAGATATGATCGGTGAGGACCCTGTTAATCTCTTCAGGCATCCGCCGGTCATGGCTCCTGAGTCCGGCCTCCACATGCCCGACATCGATATGCAGTTTTACCGCTGCCAGTGCTCCGGCGAAAACAGTATTTGTGTCCCCCTGGACCAATACGGTGTCCGGCCTCTCCTGCATAAGTACTCTCTCAATTCCAGTCAGAATCCTTGCGGTCTGTTCACCATGGTTTCCCGAACCGACATCAAGGTAAAACTCCGGTACGGGTAACTCCAGTTCTTCGAAAAATATTTTGTCCATATCGTAAGAGTAGTGCTGGCCGGAATGAATAAGGAGGTAATCCTCCTGATTATCTCTCAGCAGCCTGATTATCGGACTCATCTTGATAATCTCAGGCCGAGTTCCAAGAACAATAGCAATCATATCGTCACTTTCATGTAAATTTGGCACAGGGATGGTTATATGCATTCCTCAACACTTTGGTGCGTCATCATCAACACAGGATGAGAACATACCTAAATCCTCTGGCGTTAGTGGTGCTTACGCAAATATGCGATTCACCATCTGGCTTGCAAAGAGCCTGGGCGCAAATATGGTTTTTGCCAGTCTCACCTGGGCGTCCCCTTGGTTAGATAAGGGCTATCTGTTCTTATATTGCGGACCAACGATGACTACCCTCTAATGTTTAATGACACTGCTGTAGATCTGTAAAAACTTGTTTCCGACTGCCTCCCACGAATAGAACCCAGTGCCATTTGTAATCGCCTCGGCATCCCACGGCATGTCGAGCGCTCTGACGATACTTTCCGCAAGACTCCGTGGATCTTCAGCAGCACAGAGCAGACCGGTATCATCCGGAGTTACGATCTCCTCACTCCCGCCATTTCTCGTGGCAACAACGGGTTTCCCACAGGCCATCGCCTCTATCTGCACAACTCCGAAACTTTCTCTCAGGCTCGGCAGAACGAAGATATCCGACGCGTTCATCCATAATGGGATCTCGTTATGTGGTTTACCTCCGACAAGGCGCACGTATTGTTCAAGGCCCAACGACGATACTTTCTTTTCTAACCTGTGCTTCAATTCGCCCCTGCCGACAATAAGACAGAGAACATCCTTCCTCTTTCGGACGACTTCAGACATTGCATCGATCAGGTACGTGTGGCCCTTGACATCCACCAGATTTCCAACGCTGAGAATTATCTTTCGTTCCACAGGGAGGCCGAGGGATCTTCTGCACATCTCCATCTGCATCGGGCGGAATTGATCGTGCCTGAAGCCATTCGGAATAACTTCAACCGGGGTGGTCACGTCCAGCTTCTTTATGCATTCTCGGTTGCTGTTGCTGACGGTAATAACGACCTCAGCAGCGTTGAGAATCGCTTCGATTCGCTCTTTCCACTCTGCATCCCGGAATGGCAGATCATAGATATCGTACCCATGCGCGGTGACAACGAATGGGATCCCACACTCCCCCTTCAACTTCGCACCTACAAAACCGTTCGGCCAGACAAAATGCGCATGAATGATGTCAGGATGTGCTTTGGACTCCTGGAGTCGATTTTCGATAGTGCCATAATAACGCTCTCCAATCCTTTTGAACTGATGGTCGCAAGGGAGATAGAAGAGAGGTATAGGATAGACAAACACGTTCTCGGGCAGATTCATTCGATCAATAAGAGTATCCTTCCGGAACGCTTTGAGGCGAGGAACCGGAAATACCCTGGAGATCTCGGTTGCCGGGTGGTACCTGACATACACATCAGTATGCATAAACCTCCCCGCGAGCAACTCCACCGGGTCCTTGACAAACGTGAGGTAATGGTCTGAGAGAACCATCAGTCTACGATCTTCCACAGGTACCGCCATCCGGATTGTATCAGTTGCAGGAACTCCCGTCGCCTCAGGTGGTGAAGAACCTGGGACTGGATTACCGCAGAACGTGAAGAGAATTCCGAGCGCAGGACCCTCTTGACCTCCCAGGTTCCGGGGTTCACCAGAGCACCCACATTTCCGATCTCACCATAGGTATGCGCGTCGCTGCCATATATACCGGGCTTTTTAAGTCCCTCAGCCAGTTGCAGCGCCCTCTCGTTCTGCTCTGCTGTAGAACGTGCGTTCCATACCTCGATGAGATCGACCGCTTTTGCCAGTCTTGGGATATCCAGGTGCGATCGATACGGGTGCGGCAGGACAGCAACGCCTCCTTGTCCTCTGATCTCTTCGATGACCTCATCCCAGCCGCGGGAACGGATCTCCTCGTTGACGAAAAGGCCGATGATGTCACCGGAATCGGTCAGGATCTCCACGCCGGGGATAACAGTCACTCCAACTTCCTTCTCCAGTTTTCTGGCATGGAGAGAACCCCGGATTGTGTCATGATCAGTTATTGCAACGCCAGTTAAACCGACCTCCTTTGCCCGCTTCAGGATCCGTCCTGGCCTCATCAACGAGTCTTGCGAGTAATTCGAATGGATGTGGCAGTCAAAGTAGAGGTCTTCCATGCGGCCTCCAGAATCTCCCCTGTTTGACACGGAGCGCAAACTCCCCAACCGTCATGCCGATCTGCAGGATGTTCGGCACGATATCATGAGAGTCAATGTCGTAATGGATAGTCCTATCCGCAAAATCGGAGAAGAAACGCGGCAGGACTCTCGGATTTGTCACCGCATGGAATATATCCTGGGGGAATAGCCACCTGAACTTCACACCGGTTTTATAGGAAAAAACCGGTTCGATATCCCCCTCACATGCCATCCTGCAGGTCAGGTACGGGAAGTCCACCCCTGATGCAATGGCAAGTTCAAGGGAGCCCCAGAATTTCGGGTTAATCTCCATCAGCACATACCTTCCGGTCCGCTCATCCTTCTTGAACTCGACCATGGCCACACCGTGCCATTGCAGGCTGTCAAGCAGTTTCAGGCCCTGTTCCATCAGCACTGGGTCATAGATGCTCTCGGCAAGGGCGCTCGGTCCACCGGTGACCGGGTATTCCCGTAGCCGCCGGTGCATGAAAATAGCCTTTGCCTCCCCATGGTTGTAGAGTGCAAAGAATCCGTATCCTCGCCCGGTGATATATTCCTGGACGATCGGCGAGAATGCCGATATTTTTTTGTACTGAGAAATGAGTTCCTCGCATGAATTCGCATATCCAACATTACCGTTCTCTCGAGCCCCTTTCACCACCACCGGATAGGAAAGGGATTCTGCAATCCGCTCTGCATCTTCAAGCGACTGCGGGTAGAAGGTCTTTGGAATGGCGATGCCGATACTCTCGGCAAGTTGCATGGTTTTGTCTTTATTTCCGGCGAGATCGATTGAGGCTCTATCAGGTAGGGGTACCTTGATGTAGGGTTCCAGTCTTTCCTGAATCAGGGAGATCTGATCAACTGCCGCGTAACTGATCGGCAGGATCGCATCGAACTGCTCCCGTTTGACCAGATCGTACACAAACTCCGAAAAAGCGGTGTCATGCTCCGGGTTGGGAGCAAAGATCCCTTTTGAGCAATACTTTGAGTGTAGCGATACACTCAGGCGCAGATCGGAGAGCACCGTAACATTGACTCCCTTCTTCCCCAGGGACCGGACTGATGCCAGCGTGTGTTTGAAGTTTCCGTCGGTGATAAGGACTCTCATACAAAAACCACGCTCACCCGCTCTCTATCGCACTTGATATCCACATACCCTTCGCCGCAGATGTAATCAGCATCAATATGCCGAACCCGCTCCGGATCGATGTGAACCCGGATGCGCAACGGCGGCAACGACCGGGCCGACTCAAGGCCTGCAACCGTGATCTTGAAGCCGTCTTTGGTTTTCGAATATTCCAGATTGGCATTACGGCGCATCCTGAACCAGTCGACGATATCGACTGCACGGGTGATCCAGGCGTTGTCTGACTTTGCCCTGTTGATTATACCCGTATACACGCCACCCCAGTCACGGGGGGCAGCCAGGCAGTCGCTGTGCCAGAGAACCGTGACGACACCGCCGTACTGCAACGCATGATCGAGGATCTCGTTGCAGGTCTGATACGCCTCGCCC
This sequence comes from Methanoculleus marisnigri JR1, assembly GCF_000015825.1. Classification (NCBI taxonomy): domain Archaea; kingdom Methanobacteriati; phylum Methanobacteriota; class Methanomicrobia; order Methanomicrobiales; family Methanomicrobiaceae; genus Methanoculleus; species Methanoculleus marisnigri. The sequence goes on from NC_009051.1 coordinate 1,603,156, forward strand.
TCATCCAGACCCAGGCAGTCTGCCCTTTCGCACCCCCTCTCCGTCGTAAGCCAGCAGTGCCTCCCGAACAGGCTGACGTCCTGGATGTGGAGAGGGAGTTCCAACAGCCTCTCAACCCCACGGGGCCGGTAAACTTGCAGCGTCCCAGCCCGGAATCCGACGTCTTCGTTGTATCCGAACGTGGAATCGTAATCATAGCCCGCATCATCAAGAATCTGCCACGTGCCTTCATCAAAATGCAGCCAATGCACCCGTGTACCCACCCGGACTCTTGCATCCCTCAGAAGCGACATGCGTTCAGCGTCGGCACTGGCTTTATCAATCCAGTTATCTATGCCGTGAACCCCCACTTCCCAGCCGCCGGCGGTCAGTTCCTCGATCGGAACATCCTCGATCGAGTAGTATCCGGCACGAATCTGCGGGGAGCCGATCCCCGCATGACCGCTCTGGGGCAGGAAGTAGAACGTGGATTTCACCTGATGCTTCTCCTCAAGCACTCTCCAGGTCTCGAAGAGATCCCAGGGATCCATCCCAAGGCCGAATTTCGCGAGCGCGATCCTGACTCCCTCAATGAATCTCCGTTGAAGGAAGCAGTTGTAGGTCGCATAGAGGACGGATGGGAGAGACCGCTCTCTGACGGAGGTGACATCCACATCGTGCGTAAGCGCAAGCGAGTAGGTGTACCCCCACGGTATTGGCGGAATTTCGATCAGCGGAGAAAAACGCTTGATCTGCTGGCGCAACGTGTCCAGGTACTCTTCGCAGAGCGGCCTGCGGTTACGAGGGAGCCCCTCGTTGAGCATATCAGCAATCTTTTTGATCAGGTCATTATCGGTGAGGTCAATTCGGTTACAGGTCTCTGGAATATGCCCGGTTTTTGTTATGACAACATCATACCTGGATGTTAGGGTATACCATTCCCAGGGAACCTTCAGTAACTGAAACACTTCCTCAACTGCATACTCATCGTCATGTTGCACTCCAATCATGTCTTTTTATGCCTCGTTTGAGATGTACAGTTCTTGCAGATTTCCCGCATCCTGATATGTCACAATAGATCGATTCAGACAAATCAATTTGATAGGCATTAACTTATACCTTATCAAAATACGGAACTCGTGGGATTATGGTGTAATTTATGATTTTTTTGAATCAACTATGATAGTAGATACAATTCACGGCTGTATGCACTAATATATCCCACAATCACCCGGTACGCACCCTCTTCATCTATCCCGGGTAACACTGCCTCCTCGGCCCCCCAGTTCATTCACACAACCCCTCAAACGCTCCACCAAGCAGCCAACCGCCCATGCGACCCCATCCAGTTCCACCTGATCGCCCTGTCCCCCAACCGTTTACTTAAACAATGAGAACGCGAGTATACCTTCCTCGATCTGATGGTCCCTCGCAGTATCGTCAATGACGTTCGATCGCTAGCCTACGATATTGCCACACTCATCGTTTCGGCACTATCGCAGTTCATACCGAAAAATGACCATAAAATCCTATTCTTCTCAGCACCCGACTTCTCCGATAATGCAAAGTACGTCTACGACAAAATGCTCGAATCGGGCTTCAATGAAACCTACCAGTTGATTTGGTGCGTCTACTCGCCGGCCCCCGCAAACCACGTCATCCGCCGCTCACGTGAATACCTCTACCACGCGCTGACGGCAAAGTATATCATCAGCACCCACGGAACACCCGCCTGGAAGTCCAGAAACCAGGTCAGCATCGAACTATGGCACGGCCTCCCCCTGAAGACGATCGGGCACTTTGCCGATACTGACTACCCGAACGCCGCCGCGAGACTCTCCGCGGCACAGAGGCTGCGGGGGTTTGCGAACTCCGTGGACTATCTCATCACAACCTCGGAATTCGAGCGGATGATCTTCTCTTCCGCTTTCCTGATCGATCCGGGGAGAGTCCTGATCCTCGGGCAGCCCCGGTGCGATGCTCTTTACAGGCCCGGAGCTTCCGGGATAGACGCACTCTGCCGTATCCTCGACCGGAACGATATTGTTAGGAAGAGGAACCTGCTGTATCTTCCCACCTTCCGGGAGTACGATTCCGGTGCGAGCCGTAAAATTCTGGAAGAGATCCTCGCAAGCGAGAAGTTTCGCCGGTTCGTGAAGGACGAGAACCTGCTGTTCATCTGCAAGCCTCACTCTCACGATGAGGGTGCGTTTCAGGCGTACAACGGAGAGCACATCCACATACTCTTAAACGATGACCTGCAGAAATCCGGTAATACCATCTACGACTTCCTGAACGCCGTCGACATCCTGGTTACCGATTACTCGTCGGTGTACTTCGACTACCTTCACCTGAACCGGCCAATCGTCTTCCACGTGCCCGACATTGAGGATTATCGGGCGCAGAGAGGCTTTATTCTCGAACCGTTTCGCGACTGGGCGCCGGGGGAGATCTCGACCGATGTCGATGAACTGATAGGAGCCCTTACGAGTACCCTCGCCGGCCCGGACAGGTGGGAGCCGGAGAGGGCCAGGCTCCGACGGTTATTGTTCAGGTACACCGACGATCTCGCATCTGAAAGAGTCTGCAGACTGATCGAGCAACATTAATCCGATCCGGTAAAAGCCGTTCCGAAATCCTCCGGCAGGGAGACACCGCTCACACCCCCGGTGCTCACGCTCACGATGTTCGCGGTCCGACGGCCTCCGGCCCTCTCAAACTCCGGCCCTTTGGCCGTCACTGTTCGAAAATTGCTGCGCAATTTTCTCGAACTCCGCCTGCCCCCCTGGGGCACGCGTCGTTGCTCGCACCTCCCGGAGGTTATACACCTACTGGACGGATCTCCCCGAATCGGCTGCCGAGTGAAAAATGCTGCCGGGGTAAAAGCCTTACTCATCCCGGACCACGACACAGTCCACACGGCAGAAATCCCGCATCTAATCGCTCAGCACGAGGGAGCCCCGAAGCCTGCAGACTGTTCCGGGAGTGCCTCGACTGCCCGAGAGGTTGAGACACCCAGTTGGCAGCCAAATCTTCTTATAACCGGACGGAGTGTAACCCTCGACAAACCGGGTCGGTGTTTCGTTTGAACGGGATAATCCTGGCAGCAGGTCGCGGGCAAAGACTAGGCAGAGACATCGATCTCGAGAAGATCGGCCCGAAATGTCTGCTTCCTATCGACAGTCGGACACTGCTGGAACGAACGGTCTCGGATCTGGTATCATTCGGTGTGGATACGATCACCATCGTCGTTGGATACCAGGCAGAGAGGGTACAGGAAGCGTGCGTGGCACTGGGGAGGAAGTATAATGTCCGATTCGGTTTGGTCCGTAATGACGCATATCTCTCGACCAATACGGCCTGCTCTCTCCAGATTGGGCTATCCGGCATTCATGACGATGTTGTCATCTTTAACGGCGATGTGCTGTACGATCGCGCCATCTTGGATGATTTACTGAAGATAAACCGGACCGCGATCGCGGTCGACAATACGAAACCGCTCACCGGAGAATCGTTCAAAGTGAGGATATTAAACAGCCGGATTGAAGAGATGGGAAAGACCGTCCCGGTAGAACGGGCGACAGGAGAGTTCATCGGTATCTCGAAGATCGCCGGCAGGGATATCGGCGAAGCAAAAAGGCTGCTGAATGCCCTGGTTTCGGGGGATCCGAATAACTACTACGACTTCATCTACCAGTCCCTTTCAGAGAGCGGGAACCTTGCATACTCGTTCACGAACGGACTGAAATGGACGGAAATCGACGATATCCGGGACCTCAGGTATGCCGAGAGCATTGCAGGCATAGCCTGCGGTGCACGGGGGCGGTTTTGATGATATCGAAAGTCGGGGTCATCGGCGCCGGAAGCATGGGCACCGCCGTCGCGCAGAGCATATCCAGAAGAGTCGGAGAAGTGATCGTGTTCGGGAGGAGACAGGAGATTGTCGATTCGATAAACACCGACAATTGCAACAAACGTTATTTCCCGGGCCTGCGCCTGAACCCCAATATACATGCAAGATTGATGGGCGATAGACAGGGTCTCGCGGACTGCGAGGCTGTAATCATCGCTGTGCCCTCAAGTGAAGTCCGGTTTATCGTTAACGCTACCCACGACGAACTCACAGGCAAGTTCCTCGTCACGGTAGCCAAAGGGCTGGAATATCCGTCGCTCAAAACGATGAGCGAAATTATCCGCGATGAAACGGGCAACCCGGACATAGCCTGTTTCTCAGGGCCGACCTTCGCCGATGAGGTTGCCTACGGCCATATTGCCGGCGCTACGATAGGTGCCGGCGGGGATCCATCGCTGAGAGCAACGATCTCGAATCTTTTCGGTGAATTCATCCTGGATTTTTCGGATGATATCAGGGCAGTCGAGTTATGCGGCGTGCTGAAGAACGTATACGCCATCGGAACGGGGATGTGGGATTCGGTTTACGGCAACCATAACGAGCACTACACCTTCCTCAACATGTGCTACAAGGAGATGTGCATCTTTTTACGGGCGATCTCTCGCGATAAAGGGATATTCACAAAATTCTGCTGCTTTGGGGATTTCAACCTGACCGCCAACGTGGATAAAAGCCGCAACCGGACATTGGGGCTGATGGTCGGCAAAAAGATCGTAAAAACCCCCTATTTAGAGTCCGGCGTGACGTTCGAAGGCTCAAGATCTGTTAAAGGGATAATTGAACTGGCCGAGAACCACAGTATCGATATGCCCATTGCACGATTCGTCTACGATGTTTTGAGCGGGAATAACAACGTGCGGGAATCGGTCGATGGGGTCATCAGGAAAGCGCCCTGAAACACCAAGAGCAGGAACCTGATCCCCATACGGTCGAGTAACCGCTCTCTTCATCGTGGAGAACAGTTCCGTCAAACCTCATCGAAACCCGGGATTATACGGGTCTTTCCTCGATGATGTTCCGGATTTTTTGCATCCTCCCCTCAAGGGAGAACTCCTTCTCAACCCTGGCTCTTGCCGCCTTCCCCCTGTCGGACTGCAACGCCCCCAATATCCCCGCCGCCGTCGCTTCCGCATCCCCGTACGGCACTACGAATCCCGTGTCCCCCACCACCTCCGGGAGGGCGCCCCTGTCCGTCACCACGGGGACGCACTCGCAGGCCATCGCTTCGGCAAGCGCAACACCGAACGACTCCCGGTAAGAGAGCTGGCAGTAGACCTTTGCCCGGCGGTACCACTGCAGGAGTTCGCCCTGGGAAGTGGGTGAGATAATCTCGACGTTCGGCGGGGCATCCCGTCTCAGGTCTTCGATGCTCCCGTCAAGGTCGCGGCCGATGACAGCGAAACGGAGGTCCGGAAAGTGTCTTGCAGTTTCGAGGAACGTATCAAGGCCCTTGAGCGCGATGTTGCTCTGGCTGATCTGGCATACCGTGATGACGAGATCGTCTTTTTCCTCTCCCGGGGAGAACTGCGCGCAGTCGATCCCGTTATAGACGACTGCAACGTGACGGTGATCGCCCAGTTCCAGTATCTCCCGCCTGTTGAACTCCGATACCGCGAGGATGTGATCGGCGTTTTGGATGATGTAGTTCACCCTCTTTGCAAGTTTCTGGTTGAGGAGGGCGCCGTAGCCGATCTCCGGCTCTCTCGCGACCTCGTACCCACCGATGACGACGATGGTTCTCTTCCCGAGGAGATTTGCCAGCGTTACCGCAAGATACGAATGGTTGTGAGCGAACCAGGAGTAGGTGAGATCGGCCCAGAGGACTCCCCGGAGTATCTCAAACGTGATCAGGAGTGACCGCTTCAGGCCGTTTCCCCCCCGGTAGTTGCTGATGACGGCCTCCCGAACGAGGTATTCCCGCCTGAGCGCCTCGAGATCGCGCTCGGTGAATGTGGAGGGGGAGGGAGATACCAGGAATATCTTCGTTTGCTCCTTCACTTGAGTTCCTCCAGACTTTGCTAAACGGGCTCATGCAACCCTGCAACAGGCGTGTCCATGCGGGGTGATGCTGTTCGTGGGATAAACCGGGTATCCCGTCTGCGCGAGATAGGAGCACCAGACGGGGCCGGAATTATCGCGCTCTGCGGCCGCGGAACCGACCGCCCCTTCCCATCTCCTCAACCTGCCTGTATACCTCGAGCAGCCTCTTCTCCATCTCGCCCCAGTTGTACCGCTCAAGAACCGCCTTCCGCCCATTCTCCCCCATCCTCCGCGCCTCGCCCGGGTGCTCGAGCAGGTAGACAATCGCCTCCGCGATCGCATCCGGGTCTGTCGGGTCGACCAGCATTCCGCACTCTGTCTCCCCCACCACCTTCCGGATCTCCGGAAAGTCGCTCGCAACGACCGGGAGACCGCAGAGCATGTAGTCGAAGAGCTTGTTCGGGAGGCCGATGTATGCATTGTAGTAGTCGGGCTGGAAGACGAGGAGGGCGATGCTGCCCTTACGGAGCGTTTCGTACATTTCCTGGTAAGGGAGGTAGCCAGTCAGAGTGATCTCCGGTCTCGGGTCCGTCTTCGCAACGATCGCACCGATATCTTCGCGGATGTTCCCGACGAGGGTCAGGGTGACCCCGGGAACCGTTGCAGCCACCTTCGACATCGCCTGGATGCACTCCCTGATGCCGTGGAACAACTGCATATTTCCGGCCATGTAGACCACGTTGCGGCTGCATCCTGCCTGCGGAGCCGGCGGCACCGAGCCGGCGACCGAATAGTTGGATATGATCACAGGCTCCGTTCCGTTCCGGCCGAACCGCTCTGCGACGCTCTCGCTGACGGCGATCTTTGCATCGGCAAACCGCGAGAGCAGGATCTCTCCCCGGGAGAGCATGGGTTCAAGGACCCTCGTGAGGACCGTCGCGTTCGGGATACCGAGATCGAACGGGATCTCGCTCGGCCAGTGCTCGTGGATGTCGTAAATGACCCGCTTCCCTTTGAGAAACTTCGTAAGGACCCCGATGAGGAGGGCATCGGGCTCATGGCAGTGGACGACGTCGCACTTCTGGTTCAGGCACGCCCGAAACGCCCTCCAGAGCGTCACCGGGTGAAGGAGGTTTGAAGGGGGTTTCCGGACGGCGACGATCTGCACGCCTCCGTTCTCATCGATGCTCCCGTTCTCCGAAGGGGCGATGATCGTGACATCGTGCTCCTTTGCCAGGCTCTTCGCCTCTTTCTCGAATATCCGCCCGTCGTGGGGCAGGTGGGTCGTGGTGAGCATACAGATACGCATAATCCGGAGTTCGTTTGCGCCTCCCTGCCCGGGACCTTGCCTGATGTCACCGGGCACAAATGAGGGGGGTAAGCGACTCCAACTGTCTTTCGGGAGACTTATACTTTATCGTGGTGGGGCGGCACCGGGCAGATAAGGAGCATCCCGGATCGGAGGAGAACTCCAGTCAGCTGCAAAAACAGTGAATGCGCCGGGAAGAATCAAATGTTATGCAATGGTCGAAATTTCGAACGTAAGTTTACCAGCCTCAACGTTCACTCGTGTCCCGGCACATGCCGGGCACTGTTATCCAGATCGGGCATACTGAGACCGGGCAAGGATCTTCCCGATCAGAACACTGGCGTTTCCATTCCCAAATATCTCTTTCTGCCTCGATCCGGGTGAAAAATGCCGAATAGCATCGACAATCTTCTCCCGTCCCGCCCCCACGAGCACGTTCCACCCCGCCTCGACCGTCTCGACCCATTCGGTGTTCTCCCGGAGAGTGATGCAGGGGACGCCGAGCATGTAGGCCTCCTTCTGGACACCGCCCGAGTCGGTGAGAATCTTTTCCGCGTGCGCCATCAGGCGGATCATGTCGAGGTAGCCGAGCGGCTCGATGAGCCGGACGTTCTCCGGCATCTCCGCAAGGACCCCGTATTCGCCGAGGCACTTCCTCGTCCGGGGATGAACCGGGAAGACGGCCGGCTTTCCGGCCTCTGCGAGAGCACCGAGGATAGCGGCCATGTTTTCACGATCATCGGTGTTCGAGGGGCGGTGGACGGTGACGACGAGGTAGCCCCCGGGTTCGACCCCGACGTCCTCGAGGATCCGGGAGCGTTCTTCCGCGATCCCACGGTTGTAGTTCATCGCATCGACCATCACGTCCCCGACGAGGTGGACGCCCTTCGTGATCCCCTCGGCCCCAAGGTTCCTAATGGCCGTCTCCGTCGGGCAGAAGAGGAGGTCCGATGCGTGATCGGTGAGCACCCGGTTCACCTCCTCGGGCATCCCCCGGTCGAAACTCCGGAGCCCCGCCTCGATGTGCGCCACCGGCACGTGGAGTTTCGCGGCCGCAAGTGCGCCCGCGAGGGTGGAGTTCGTGTCGCCGTAGACCAGGACGACATCGGGCTTCTCCTTTTCGAGAACGTCCTCGATCGCCCCGAGCATCGCCCCGGTCTGGCGGCCGTGGGTCCCGGAGCCGATGCCGAGGTTGTAGTCGGGCTTCGGGATAGCGAGTTCCTCGAAGAAGACCTCCGACATGCCGTGGTCGTAGTGTTGGCCGGTGTGGATGAGGATCTCCTCGTGCTCGTTCCTGAGTTCCCGGGAGACGGGAGCGCACTTGATGAACTGGGGCCGGGCGCCGACGATCGATGCGATTTTCATGGTTACTCCCGGATCGGATGATTGTTCCTGTCGCCGCGACCGATGCCTTTGTAGACGAAGCCCGCCCGGATGAACGCATCCGGATCGACGGCGTTCCTGCCGTCGACGATCACCGGGTGCTCTTTCCCCGACAACTCCTTCACCCGCGCCGGATCGAGGGAAGCATAGTGGTGGTGGCCGGTGAAGATGGTGACGACGTCCGCGCCTTCAAGAGCCGCGTCCAGGTCGTGCGAAACCTCTATCCCCGGATACCTTTCCACGAACGGGTCGTGGACCCGGACCTTCGCTCCGGCCTCTTCCATCGCCGCGAGGTAGGGCTCCGCGGGGGTGTTTCTGGTATCGTCGGAGTTCTGGATGAACGCCCATCCGAGGAGCGCGACCGTTGCACCCTCCGGGGACTTATCCGTCCGCTTGAGCCCCTCGAGGGTCAGGTGGACCATGTGCCGGGGCATGAACTCGTTGATCATCCGTGCGACGCCGAAGATCGACTCGGCCCCGTGTGGGTACCAGAGGTCGCCGCCGAGGACCTGTGCGCCCCGCTCGAGGTGCCAGGAGTCCTTCGTGAGACAGTGGCCGCCGACCCCGGCACCCGGCCAGAGGATTGCCCGGGTGATCCCCTCACCCTTGAGGGAGTCGATCCCGGCCCGGACGTCGTAGACGTTGACGCCCATTGCCTCGCAGTGCAGCGCCAGCTGGTTTGCGGCGGCGATCTGGAGGTCCCGGAAGGCATTCTCTGCGGTCTTCGTCACCTCGGCCGCGGTCGCGGTCATCGGGATGATCTTTCCCGTCGTGAGGACTGGGCGGTAGAGTTCGATCGCCCGCGCCGTCGAGACGTCGTCGATCCCACCGACGATCCGGTCGTGCTCCCGGATGTTTCTGAGCAGCCGCCCGACCATCACCCGCTCGGGGGCGTGCGCGAGGCAGAACTCTTCGCCGGCGGTGAGCCCGGACTCTTCTTCCAGGATCTTGCGGGCCATCCCGGCAGTCGTGCCGGGAGTGACGGTCGACTCGAGCACCACGAGCGTGCCCTCCGAGAGGTTCCTTCCCGTCTGCCGGAGCCCCTCGGTCAGGGCCGAGAAATCGGGGATGAGGTCTTTTGGATCCTTAAACGGTGTCTGGATGGCGAGCGTCACCGCGTCGCACTCCGCAACCCCGGAGAAGTCCGGGGTGCACCGGAACTTACCCGCATCGACGACCTTAGCGAGCAACTCTTCGAGCCCGGGCTCCTCGCCCTTGAGCGGCGACTCCCCCCGGTTCAGCATGGCTATCTTGTAGCCGGAGGACGGGGAGTCTCGCTGGAATCCGCGGACGAACTCGAATTCGGGGGCGTCCGCAAAGAGCGCCGCGGCGGGAATGCCGACGTAGCCCATGCCGACAACACCGACCTTCCTGATCGGCCCAATTCCATCGATGATCGACTGTAACCTGCTGCTCATTGCAAAAACCACCCCTCAGGCCGCAAAACACCGCGCGACATCCTCGCAGATCTCCATATTCAGCAGCGCCTGCGCGGGGCTGACCGGGAACTCCTTTTTCCGGGCAACGCAGTCGAGGAACGTCGAGAGCTCGAGTTTGAGTGGCTCCTGCTTGTTCACAAGCACCTTCTCGATGATGTTCTCCTGCACATAGCGCTCGTCCTCGACCGCATACTGCCCGGGTTTTCTGTGGATGTAGATCTCCTGGGCCATAAAGTCGCCCTCGACGGTGAACTCCTCCTCCTCGATGTAGATCATACGGATCTTCTTCGAGGATTTCCTGCTTGCGGAGAGGTAGACCGGGGTCCCCCCAAAGGAGAATAGGGCGCTGCAGACATCCTCGTTCCCGCTTCCGGCGAGGTGATAGGCTCCGGCCGGGAGGAGAACGTTTCGCATGATGTCCACATCGTGGATCATCAGGTCCTCGACGACCGAGGAGCCGCTCACCCGGGAAGAGGCCGGATTATGCCGCTTCATCTCGATGTAGAGAGGGCGCTGGACGATCTTTTTGATCTCGGGAACGATCGGGTTGAACCTCTCGATGTGCCCGACGCCGGCGACGAGGCCACCGGGGATCTTCTCGATAAGCCGTCGGCTCTCTTCCGCCGTCGCGCAGATGGGCTTTTCTATGAGCAGCGGCACCCCGGCCTCGATGACCGTCTCCGCAACAGAGAAGTGGTAGGGTGTCGGGACGCAGACGCTCACCGCGTCCACGCGTTCAAGCAGGCTCTCAAGTGTCGGAGAGGCCGTTGCCTCGAATGTCCCGGCAAGGTCGCGGGCCGCCTTCCCGTTGAGATCGAACAGGTGAAGCGAGTCCACCGCTTTCAGTTCCGAGTATACGCGGGCGTGATTCCTGCCCATCATTCCAACACCGATAACCCCTATGTCCAAGTTTTTCACCACCGGTTAGTATTGTAACCCTCTTCTGGAACACTCAATAGTGCTACTGTACATCAGCGCTACTCTATACATTAGCACCGCTCCGCCATGACGTTATCGAGACTCCCGCTCCGGGACCAGCACATCCCCCTGCCGGATCACGGCCGCCTCCCCCGTTCTCCGGTTCAAAAGCAATAAGGCTTCTCACGGCGAAACCACTGCTTGTGTTCCGCCCCTCCGGGTATCTTGCCCGTGTCATGCGCATCGATCCCGTCCAGCGCCAGAGTGTCATCAGCCTCGCTTCAACGCTGGGCCTCACCGCGGTCGGGTTCCTCTCCACGATGTTCTTCACGCACACCGTTGGCCTATCGATAATGGGCGCATACTACCTCTTCGTTGCTTACTTCAGCGTCTTTAACCTGATCGGAGACGGCGGATTCGGGGGCGCCGCGGTGAAGCGCATCAGCGAGGGCAAGGACCAGAACGCGTACTTCACCGCGTTCCTCGTCCTCCGGGTGATGCTGCTGGCTGCCTCAATGGGCTTCCTCCTCATCGCGCGACCGTACCTCGTCGATCTCGTCGCATCGGGAGCCTTCCCCTGGCTGGTCCTCGCACTGATCGTCAGCGTCTTCACGAACATCGCCTCAAACAGCGTCTACGGCACCGGAAAGGTCGGTGTCAACCAGATCGGCGGCCTGCTCGACACGCTGGTCAGGATAGTTGTCCAGGTCGCTGCGGTCGTCCTCGGCTACGGCGTCGCGGGGCTCGCCGGTGGGTTCGTCGCCGGGCTCCTCGTATCGGGACTCTTCAACTTCCGGTTCCTTGAACTCTCGCCGGCACCGTTCCGCATCTCCCACGTCCAGAGCCTCTTTTCCTTCTCGGTCTGGACGTTCCTCAGCGCGAGCGGCTACCTGGTCTTCTCGTATGCCGACACCATCATGATTGGTCACTTTCTGACCGACACCGACGTCGGCACCTACCGCGTGGCGCTCCAGCTCACATCGATCGCGACGTTTGCCACCTTAGCACTCCACACCACCCTCTACCCGAAGGTCAGTTACCTGGGGAAGCAGAACGACCTTATTTCGGTGGAGAGAGCACTGGCCCGCGCCTTCACCTACTCGCTCCTGCTCGCGGTCCCGGTCGTTGCCGGGGGCTGGCTCCTCGGCGAACGGCTCCTTTACTTCTTCTACACGGCGTCAGCCACCGCCGGGGCGGCAGCTCTCGCGATACTCCTGCTCGTTCAGGTAGCCCACGTCTTCATGTTCCTCCAGACGATGTGCCTGAACGCCCTCGACCGGCCGAAGGACTCGTTTAAGGTAACGGCAATCGCGGTTACCGTCAACATCGGCCTGAACATCCTCCTCATCCCGGCATACGGCATCGTCGGGGCGTCGGCGGCCACGCTCGTCACCATGGTGCTGAATGCGGCGCTTGCCCATCGCGCCCTCTCCCGGAGCATACGCGTGCGGATAGAGCCCCTGGCCGTGGGTCACATCGTCCTTGCCGCGCTCGTGATGAGCGTCGTCGTTGCGGCCTACTCGTTCGTCATCCCGCTCACGAACGTCTTTGTCGTTCTCGGGGCGGTTGCACTCGGCGGGCTGGCCTATCTCCTGGTCCTCCTCAAGATCGACAGGGGCATCCACGACGAATTGAAGGAACTGGTCGGGAAACTCGGCATCCCCTGGCCCGGCGTGCTCTGAATCCGACGATATGCACACCCATTCACCTACCCCCTTACCCCGAACACCGGAGATATCCTCTGCCCGTCCGGTTGAAATACCGGATGCTGCAATGTGTGTCCACACGAGGGAGACGATGAAGAAAGAGGTTCGAGAACTGGAGCCGGGAGAGTTTCCGCTTGCTGAGAGGATCTGGACGCACTACCGCGGCCAGAAGGCCGACCCGACGCGGGAGAGGGTCTTCGGCGTCTTTGTCGACGGAGCCCTTGCGGCGACGGCCCGCTGCACCCTTCACTTGGGCGGCCTCGAGATGGACTGCGTCTTCACGCTGGACGAGCACCGCGGACACGGCTATGCAAAGGAGGCCGTGCAGATCCTCCTCGACGAATGCGGGTCCGAGACGATCTACATCCACTCGACCCTCCCCCTGATCGGGTTCTACGGGAGACTCGGGTTCGAACCCATCCCGGAGGCGAGGCTGCCGGCGAGTATCAAGGAGCGGTTCCTCTTCTGCTTCGGGGAGATGGCGGGGTGCAACGTCGCTCCCATGATGCGGAATTCCGGGGATCGGGCACAGTAGCAAAAGAGAGGTTCAGTGCTCGATCTTCTTGATGTGCTCGATGGCGTTCTCCGCCAGTTTCTCCCGCCCCTGCAGTTCGGCGACGTCCCGTATCGCCTCGAGCATGTGGACGGAGTCTTCGAGGAAACTCAGGATGTCGGCGGGATAGAGATCGATCCCGTATTCGTCGAGGAGGTGAGCGCTGATCTGGCGGTGATCGAGCCCCAGCTCCCGAAACTCGATGATGGTGAGGGTGAACTTCCTCTCCGGGCACCCGCAGAAGGGTGCGTTCTTGCACTTGCAGTCCATGAAGTCACGGAAGAAGGCCAGGAGCTGCTCGTGCGTCCGGCGATCGAGGTTCTCGAAGTCGATTGCCTTCCCGAGCGACTCCAGAAACGCGCCCGAGAAGACATGGTCGGGGAGCCGGAACCCTGCTGCCCGCTCAAGTTTCCGCGCCGCCCGGAACCGGGCCTTATTCGCAATCACGACTCGCCGGGCTCCTCGTCGAACTTCGCGAGCGACTTCATGGCGTTGCTCATGGTCTCGATCTCGATGAGCCACTCGTCGAAGAGGCCCGGGTTCTCCACGTTGTCCTTGATGTACTTCGCGCAGCAGGTGGCGCCGTCGACCACGGCGGCCCCGATATTCGCCGCAACCTCGAGCGCCTCCTCGAGATTCTCCTCGTCGATACCCTTGCCCTTCTTCACGAGGGTCTTGATGTCCGTCTCAAACCCGCCCTCGAGATACTTCCGGCAGGCGGTGAAGAGCACCAGCAGCGAGAGCTGGATCGACCCGATGATATCCTCGAGTTCCCCCTCGGGAAGCCCGGTCATGACGATAATCTCCACGTCGTCGAGTTTCTCCGTAGCCTCCTCCTTCGTGAACCGGCCGTTCTGGTAGAGGCGGATGATCTTTAAGACCGAGAGGGTGATGTCTTCGGTGAAACTGAAGAGCATCTGCTCGCCTTCCGAGACCTCTTCGCCTTCGGCGGGCTCAAAACTTGCTTCCTGCAACGTCTTGATCCAGTTGTCCCAGCGCTCCTGATTGTAAAAAATATAGAAGAGTTTCATGGGTTCTGCCTGCTTGGCACTCGCTTTCTTCGCCATATCAGTACACATTCTGAGTGCCTCTGTTAAAAATCATTTGCTCTTCGTGCAGAAACCGGGAATTGGCGCGATTCGCGAACATTCATCTAGGACGAGCGAGCATATGAAGAGCAGATGACGAGAGCTCGCGGGCTTGATGCACTCCTGAAATCGTACGAACCTGTTGCGGTCGCGCTCTCCGGGGGAACGGACAGTTCGGTTCTGCTGGCCCTCGCCCGGCATCACGGGATTCAGGTGATCGCGATCAGCGTCGATACCGGCCTTACACCGCCGGGGGAGCTCGCGGCGGCGCGCAAACTCTCGGAGCGTCTGGGTCTCCCACACGTCGTGATACCGCTCGATATGCTCGATATCCCCGCTGTCCGGGAGAACCGGCCGGACCGGTGCTACGTCTGCAAGCGGGCGATGATGGAGGCGATCGTGGCGGAGGCACGCCGGCAGGGGTGCCGGACGGTGGTCGATGGGACCCACGCCGACGATCGGCCTGCGGCGAGGCCCGGGATGCGGGTGCTCTCCGAACTCGGGATCAAAAGCCCGTTTGCCGAGTGCGGTATGGGGAAGGCGGATGTCGAGGCTCTTGCGAGGGAACTCGGGGTGCCCGTCCGCCCGCCGTCCGCGTGCCTCGCAACCCGCATCCCCACCGGCGAGGCGGTCACCCGGGAGTGCCTCGCGCTCGTCGCGGCGGCGGAAGCCCTCCTCGCGCGGGAGATCCCGGGGACGATACGGGTCCGGTGCAGTGGTGGTTGCCGGGCTTCCATCGAGGCCGACCCGGCGTACCGCCGGAGGCTTGAGGAACTGCTCGGTGCGGTGAAGGTACTCGGGTTTGCGGATGTAACGATTGCCTCCGGTGGCTACCGGGAAGGAGGTGCGGATTCATGGAAGCGGTGATGGTCAGGTACGGCGAGATCTTCCTCAAGAGCGAGACGGTGAAGCGGCGGTACATATCGATAATGACGGGGAATATCGGTCTTGCGCTGGAGACTGAGGGACTTACTCACCGTATCGAGACTCACCGGGGCCGGATCATGATCTACGGCGACGAACCCCGGCGGATCGCCGTAGTGGCCGCAAAGACCTTTGGGGTGGTGGGCACCAGCGTCTGCACGGTGACCTCGGCAGATATCGAGGAGCTCGCGGCCACGGCGGTCGAGCACGCAGAGAGGCACCTCCGACCGGGGATGTCGTTTGGGGTCAGGGCGCGGCGTTCGGGTGTCGAGGGGTTCAGCAGCCAGGAACTCGCGGCGGCGGTCGGTTCGGCCGTCCTCGACCGGATCCCGGAGGCGAGGGTCGACCTGACGACGCCCGACTACGAGATCTTCGTGGAAGCCCGGGAGTACGGCGGCCTCGTCTACGACGAGAGGATCCCGGGGCCGGGCGGGCTCCCCTACGGGACGCAGGGCGAGGTGATGGCCCTGCTCTCGGAAGGAATAGACTCGCCGGTCGCGTCGTGGCTGATGATGCGCCGGGGATGCCTGGTGGTGCATGTCAACATGCACGGCGGGCGGTTCGGGGGTGCCGATGCGGAGAAGAACGTCCTCGCAAACCACGCCCGGCTCTCTCTCTGGGTTCCGGGGCACGCTCTCGATCTCCTGGTCGTGGAGATGGAGCCGTTCTTTACGGCGATCACGGGACTGAAAGAGCCGCGCTACCGGTGCGTCCTCTGCAAGCGGTTCATGCTCAGGGTGGCGAGCCTCCTTGCAACGGAGCGGGGAGCCGCCGCCCTGGTCAGCGGCGACAACCTGGGGCAGGTGGCGTCCCAGACGCTCGCGAACATGGCGGTGATCGCTCCTGCGGCGACCGTTCCGGTGCTCCGGCCGCTGATCGGGTTCGACAAGGAAGAGGTCGTCGACCGCGCACGCGCCATCGGGACGTTTCAGGCGCGGCCGGGAGACGTCGGGTGCACGGTCGCCCCCCGCTACCCCTCGACGGCAGCGCCCGCGGAGACGATCGTGAAACTCGAAGAGAAGATCGATGCGGCGGGTCTCGCGGAACGGGCAGCGGCGACGGTGCGGCGGTATCGGGCGAGGAACGGGGTGGTTGAGGAGGTTGGGTGAAGGGATTCCTCACGTTTCATGACCTTTTTCCCTACCTTCTATTACACACGCCCATACACGGCTTCCTTGGGGATATCGCGTTTGGGGGAGGGGTTGCAGGGGAGGGGGGTCTCCCCCCTCCCCTGTCCCCACCCCCCGTGGCGATACTCCCACGGTCCAGTGTACTGGGTTTTGCCCCCGTTCTTATCTGTTTAACAGGTGTAGTGACACAGCCAGAACGCTTAATTTTCGTCATCTCTAACTTGATGGGCATTTACTTGGTTCCAGACCTGAAGCCTGGTTGCTACCCCAAAAAATCTCTGGGAATGATAACTGCGATAGACGCCCCGGCCCGCACGCACCCGCTCAAAAAAAAGAATTCCGAGGATATCCCTCAGACGATATTCAACCCGTTCTCCCGCGCAATCTCGACAAACGACTCCCCCACATGCCGGATCTGCTTCTCGGTCAGCCCAAAGGTGTTGAACTTCCAGACCCTGGTGGAGCCGGGGATGACGCCGGTGATCCCCCGCTTCTTTAAGTCGCTCGAGAGGAAGAAGCCGCGTTTCTTGTGCTGCTGCGCCACCTTATCGAACGACTCGCGGGTATCTATCCGGGTCAGGGTGTGCTGCCGCGGGTAGTCGGAGAGAACCTTCGTCCCCTCGATGGAGAGGAGGGCGTCCACGACCGCCTGCGAGTGCGCAACCTCGGTATCCCAGTGCTTCACCCGCTCCTTGACATGGGGGAACGAGGCCATCATCCCGACGACGGTGACCCCCATCAGGGTGCAGCCCATCATCTCGACCTCCTTGATCCCGAACGTCCGGCCGGTCACGTCGCCCTTCGCCTGTGTCGTCCTGAAAACCCGCTCCGCGTGCTCGTTCGTCGTCGCGAGGACGCCCGAGGGTGCCGGGGCCGCCATGCTCTTGTGGCCCGACCCGACCACGAAGTCGGCACCGAGCGCTTTGCCGTCGACGGGCATGATCCCGACCGAGTAGGCCCCGTTGACGAGGACGGGGATGTCGTATTGGTGGGCGACCTTTGTGATGGCCGCGACGTCGTGGACGTTCCCGAACTGGTAATCGACGTGGTCGATGAAGAGCAGGGGCGGCGTCTTCGAGAACTCCAGGATCACCGCCTCGATCTTCTCTGCCGCAGCGTCGGGGGTGATGTGGTTCTTCTCATCCTTCGGAACCTCGAGCGGAATCCCGCCTGCTTCCTCGACCGCCACGAACTCAGTGTAGTGGGCGAGCGACGTCACGATGACCGGGTCGCCTTTCTCCACGTATGTGCTCGCGACCGCCTGGAATCCCCGGCGCGCTCCCGGCACCACCCGCGCGGTGTCCATATTCAGCCACGCGGCGAGGTCGGCGTGGAACTGCGCGATAGGGGGTTTCTGGATGTAGTCGAGCCTGAAGGGGCTTCGACAGTTGTCGCAGACCGAGTAGCCGTCCGCAAAGGATATCGCCGCCTTCATGGCGTCGACGGTGAGCCGTCCGCCCGCCTGGATGGGATCGATGTTGATGTACATCTCCTCGACGTCGCGGGACTCGATATCGACCGCGCACTTCACCTTACCAACTCCTCTTCAAGGATTGCAATCTGCCGTTTCACCTTTTCGAGGGTTGTTGCGGCGCGCTCCTTCTGGCCTTCGTCGAGGTCATGCCCGGGAGCAGTCTCCCGGAGCAGGAACCGGACGTCGGAGAGGAGGAATAGTGCCTGAAAAACTGCATCAACGGCTCTTTTTGACACGAGATCACCATACAAATATCAGTGGAGATATATTAGATTACGTGTATTCCGGACACCGGTTCGGTGCCGGCCACTTTCGCGCCACGCAGATCAGGCATTTATACTCAAGGGACACGGAGACTAATTGGGCATGAAGATCGTTCATCTTGCAGACACACATCTCGGATTATCGGCTTTTAACCGGGTTGATCCGGATACCGGGATGAACCTGCGCGAACAGCTCATCTACGACAACTTTCTTGCCGCCGTCGACCGGGTCGTTGCCTTACGGCCCGATGCGCTCGTCCATGCGGGCGACCTCTTCCACCAGGTCAAGCCGAAGACCCGCGCCTACACGACGGCGCTCGACGCCCTCTCCCGCCTGCACGATGCGGGGATCCCGGTGCTCGTGGTCGCGGGCAACCACAGCATGGCCAAGACGCGGTACACGGCATCGCCGTTCGAGGTGCTCGAGCGGGGCGGCTACCGTGCAAACAGCCTCTACGTCGCCCACCACAACCGTTACCGCCGGGTCGAACTCGGGGATACGGTCTTTCACCTGATACCGAATATGCTCGAGGCGGAAGGCTACCGGAGGGCGTTCGAGGGGCTCGAGTTCTCCGGCGGCACGAATGTGCTCGTCACCCACGGCCTTGCGAGCATCTTAAAGGACAAACGGCTGCACACCGTCGCCGAGCACGAACTGGACGCGACCATCCTCTCCGACCGGTTCGACTACATCGCGCTCGGCCACTTCCACGGCCAGGTGCAGGTCGCCGACAACGCCTGGTACAGCGGTTCGCTCGAACACTGCAATTACGGGGAGATCGCGGAGGAGAAGGGCGGGCTCGCCGTGGACCTCGCGTCAGGAGAGGTCGAGCATATCGACCTCCCGCGCACGCCGATGTTCAGCCTCGGCCGGATCAACTGCGACGGGCTTTCGGCCAGGGAGGTCGTTGATGCCATCCTCGATGCTGCCGATAACCACGAGCAGAAAATCCACCACGCGATCTGCCAGGTCACGCTCGACGGGATACGCCGCGATACGCTCCGCGCGCTCGACCAGAAGGCGCTCCAGGATGTCCGGAACCGTGCGCTCGACCTCAAGCTGCAGGTTCTGGCCGTCGACGACCCGTCCCGGATTTTCTACGAGGACTCGCTCGTCGGCCTCGACTACGTTGCCGAGTTCGAACAGTTCGTGGAGAAGGAGCATCTCGCTCCCGGCGACGAGACGTTCGTGAAGAAGACCGGGACGGAGGTTCTCCGGTCGGTCATCGCACGCCATAAAGAGGGAGAGCGTGCTGCTGAATAAACTCTGGATGCGCAACTTCAAGCGCTTCCGCGACCAGGAGATCGTGTTTCAGGACGGTATCACGGGGATCGTCGGGAACAACGGGACCGGTAAGAGCAGCATCGTCTCCGCCGTCCTCTTCGCCCTCTACGGCCTGCAGGGGACCGGTCTCGACGGGGATTACATCGTCAGTTCCTTTGCGGGACCGCAGGACGTCTGCGAGGTTCGCCTGGACTTCTCGGTCGGCGGCAACGAGTACGCCGTCGTCCGCAAATTCAAACGCCGCCCCTCATCGACCCTCCACGAGGCAAACCTCTACCTGAACCAGAAACTCCTCGCAAACAGCGTCCAGAAGGTGGGAGAGGAGGTGCAGCGGATCGTCGGCATGGCCCCGGGCGACTTCCGGAACACCATCTACGCCGGGCAGAAGGAACTCCTTGCCCTGCTCGAGACCCGGGCCGGGTCCCGGAAGGACTGGTTCATGCAGGTGCTGGGTATCGATTACCTCAAGAAGGACAGCATGGAGCACCTCAAATCGATCATCGATGCCCGGGAAGGAAGCTGCCGCGAGCTCTCCGGCCGGCTCCAGGAACTGGATGCCGGCGGGGTTCGCGGTCGTCTTGCGGCGCTCCGCACAGATCTCGCCGGGGCGGAGGAAGAGGCGGAGGAGGCCCTGGGGAGAGAGAAGGCTGCCGCGGAGGAACTTGAGCATGCACGCACGGAGCGCGACCGGCTGCTCTCCGTCCGCGAGCGTTACCTGCACCTTGCACGGGAAGAGGAAGTGCTCGCAGCCGAGATCGAGCGGCTCCGCACCGAGTGCCGGGAGACGGAAGGGGAGATCGCCGAACGGGAGCAGGTGCAGGCCGAACTCGAAGGACTCGCTCTCCTCGCCGACCGCTACGAGGCCCTGAAAGCCGAGACGACCGCGATGGCCGAGGAGAAGGAGCTCGCCGACCGCCTGAGCCTCGAAGCGAACGCTGCGGAGGAGCGGGTCAGGGAGTACGGCGAGCGCCGCACAAAGGTCGAGGCAGAACTCGCCGCGCTTGCAGAGGACGAAAAAGCAGTTGCCGGCCTTACCCGCGAAGTCGCGGAGTGGCAGGCCCTCCGCGATCGCATCGCTGCGATGAAAGAACTCCAGCCGGAGTATGACTCACTCCGCGAAGACCTCACGCGCATGGACGAGCGGTTCGCCCAGATCGAGCGGCGAGTCGGGGAGAACCGGACGGAGATCGAAGGGATCGAGGAGAAGGTCGGGCGTCTCCGCGCGCTCGAAGAGGAGATCGGGGAGTACGATGCCCTCCTGGCCCGGGAAGAGGTCTTTCTCCGGGCGCAGGAACTCGCCCGGCAGGAGGAGCGGTGCCTGCGCGAGGTCGACGCGGCCTCCGAAGAGATGAGTCTCCTCGAGAGCGAGATTGCCGGGCTTGCCCGGCAGCTTGCCGGGATGGGCTCTATCGAAGACGAGATAGAATCCACGGAGAGCCGGAAAGAGTACCTGACCTCGCGGATCAGCGCGTGCGCGGAGCGGCAGGAGGCGCTCCGCGAGGAGATCCGGAGGCTTGCCGAACACCGGGCGGAGATTCTTGCCGCCGGCCCGGAGGGATCGTGCCCGACGTGCCACCAGGGCCTCGGCGACCACTACGAGGAACTGGTCGGCGATCTTGCAGCCGCTACGAACTCGATGCAGAAGACGCTCGCCGAACTCGAGGGCGAGCATGCGAGAGCGACCGCCGAACGAGAGAGCCTCGTCGCCGTGCTGAAAGATCTTTACGGGCAGCGCACCGCCTGTCAACGCTTAAAAGAGCAGCACGCGCTGTATTCTTCCCGGTACGAGCAGAGCGCGAGCGTCGGAGAGCGATGGCGGGCCGAGGCGGAGGGGCACCGTGCGGCGATGCGGGCGCTCGGGGTGGAGGGGTACGACCCGGAGGCGCACGCCGCGCTCAAGGAAGAGATCCGCGCTCTTGCGGAGAAGCGGGCGGCGGCCGATACCCTCCGGGGCGAATGCAGTCGCCTCCCCGCCCTCCAGGAGGAGCGCCAGCAACTCATCGCCGACGTCGAGAACTACCTCAGCCGCAAAGAGGAACTTGAAGCGAAGATCTCCCGGCTCGGGTTCGATCCGGTGATCCGGCAGCGGCTGGAGGCGGAGGCGCAGGCACTCGAGCCGTCCTACCGGGCATATACGGAAGCGCAGGCCCGGCTCGCGCGGCGGCCGGCGCTGGAAGAGGAACTGCAGGGCATCTCTGCACGAGTCAACGGCCTCGCGGAGAGGCTGCAGGCTATCCAGGCTGAACTCATCCGCCTCGCGTTCGACCCCGACCGGTTCGCACGCCAGAGCGAGGAATGCAACCGAGCTGATACGGCGCACCGGAGAGCGTTCGAACTCCGCGTCCGCCTTGAAGCAGTCCCGAGGCTGATCGAGGCGCTGGAGGCGAAGCAGACCCTCCTCGCCAACAGGGAGGCCGAACGGCTCCGGGTCGGGGAGGCCGTCAAGGAACTCGGGTTTACCGAAGAGACGGTCACGGCGGCAGAGGAGCGGGTCGCGAACTGCGAACGGGACCTCGCGGCGGCGCGGGAGCAGAGATCCGCCGTTGCTTTCCGGATAAACAGCCTTAAGATGGATATCGAGAAAGAGACCGGGAGACTCTCGCGTGCGGCCGACCTCGTCAGGCATCGGGAGACGCTCACCGAGGAGATCGGGCGGCTGAAACTGACCCGGTCGCTGATCAAAGAGTATACCGATTACCTCCTCCAGGTGGTCAGGGACCGGATCGAGGAGGAGGCGGGGTGGGTGCTTGCGGAGATCACCGACGGGCGCTACGGGACGGTGATGCTGGACGACGACTTCACCGTCCTCGTCCACGACATGGGCGACGACTACCCGGCCGACCGGTTCAGCGGCGGCGAGCAGGACGATATCGCCATCGCTCTCCGGGTGGCGCTCTCCCGGTTCCTCGCCGAGGTGAACGAGGTGCACGACTCCACGTTCCTGATCTTCGACGAGATCTTCGGGAGCCAGGATGAGGGACGGCGGAATAACCTTCTCCGGGCGCTCCGGACTCAGGAAGCCCACTTCCCCCAGATCCTCCTGATATCCCACATCACCGAGGTTCAGGACGAGTTCTCGACGACGCTGATGGTCGAGATGGGCACAGATCAGGCGAGCCAGGTCAGGGAGTTCGAATGACCGATCCGAATATCGTTTACCGGGACGCGATCCGGCGGATCGCAGGGCGGATCCGCGAGTGCGCCCCATCCGACCTTGCCGGACGGTTCGCGGCCGCCGGCGGGTTCGATGCCTCGTCCTACCGCCGCTGCCCGTCCCGGTTCGACGGGGCGGTCTGCGCGGTGGACGGGAGCAACACCGTCATCCTCGATGCAGGGAGTTTCGCCGTTGCCGCCGTCCGGGCATCGGTCAGTTCGTACGCGGATGGTTCGCGCCTCCACCACCGGACGACGCCTCTCCAGATCGTCACGGTCAACCCCGGGAAGGGGAACGAGGACTTCGACGAGATCTATCACGACTGTTTCCACTGCACCCCGAAGGTGCACCTCGACCACGACGACCCTGTCCGGAACACCGCCGTCATACGGGATACCCTTGAGTTCTGGGCGGCGACGGAGATGGCTGCGGAACTCGATGCCGGGGACCTCATCGTCCTCGACGGCACGCTCCAGGTCCGCCACGCGAGCCACGACGAGGTCGTCGAGAAACTCCTGAACCTCTGCAACCTCCGTGGCGTGCTCATCGCCGCGGTGACGAAACGGACGTCGCTCACCTGGGGCGGCGGACACCCGATCGTCCCGGCGGCAGAAGGGCTTGCACGCGACCTCGGCGTCCCCGGACCCTGGTACCTCTGCGTCTCCGCCGCCGACGGCCTGATCGACCGCCTGGAGACACACTCCTGGAAGCAGCGGGGCGAGCAGTATGTCGCCCGGCTGCACCCGCGGGCAGAGCGGGCGTTCAAGGTGGAGATCCCCGCGTTCTACAGCGCGGAGATGGTCGAACGGGTCTTCTCGGCGCTCGCGGCCTACGCCGACGACGGGAGGGTCACGGGCTACCCGTACCCGCTTCTCGACGCCCACCTCACCACCAAGATCGGGAAGGATGCGGTCGAGCAGGTCCGCCAGGACATCATCCGGGACATGGACCGGCTCGGCATGAGCCTTGTCGACTACACCGGCATCTTTGGTGACTATCATGACGAGTTTGACCGATATTGACGGCGACGACGCCTCGAAATACCGGCTGATCGGTGACCGGGTGCTCGGTTACCGGTTTGCCGTCCCCCACAATGCGGAACTCTATCTCGGGGACGTGTTGAAGATCACGGACAGTGTCAAAGGGCTGACGTTCTTTGCGAAGGTGAACGACCTCCTCCACGACTGCAACTTCTCCGACCCGAAGTGGGACACACGCCCTCATACGGAGCACTTCTACGGGATCGGGGAGAACGTCTTCATCCTCGTCGAGGCAACGCCCCTCGGGTACGTCGGGGAAGACGGCACCTTCAGGAAACCCCGGACGATCCCCGCGAAGTTCTCCCGCGTAGAACGTCCGGAGTCGCGCGATTTCGCGTTCCTCGCGCAGGTTATGGGCGAGATCGAGGTCGGCGTGATGAAGACCGGCCAGGGCGTCTTGAAGGACGTCAGGGTGGCGCTCCACGCGCAGGTGATGCGCCAGCACATGGGCGTCTTTGCGACGACCGGGATGGGGAAGAGCAACTTCATGAAGGTCTTCTGCGCCTCCTGCATGCGGGCACGCGAGTTCGGGCTCCTCATCGTCGACCCGCACGGCGAGTACGTGGCGGGAGGGCGGTCGTCGAGCGGAGAGGCCACCATGGGGCTCCTGCACTACCAGGCCGGCCGTGACGGGCTCGCGGTCTTCTCCACCCGGCCGGAGGAGAACAGGCGGAAGTACCACCTGGACCAGCTCTACCTGGACCACGACGACTTCAGGGCGCCCGACCTCCTCCTCCTCTACGAGCACTCGCCGCCCCAGCGCGAGGTCGTGGAGATGCTCGAGAGCACGCCCGGTTCCGACGTGATCGACTTCTTCCAGAGCACCGATTTCGCAACCTTCGACGCCGAGACCTACACCGGTCGGCACCCCCGGATTGCAAGGGACTTGAAGAACTTCTCGCCGAGCACGCTCTCGGTGATGCAACGGCGCATCACGGGCATGATGAACCGGAACAGCAGATTCCTCCGCTCGAAGGGCTCTTCAATCCCCGACATCATGAAAGCGCTCCACGAGAACAAGGTCGTCCTGATCGACATCCCGGGGATGAGCGAACAGAGCGAACTCTTCGTCCTCTCGATCATAACGCGGAAGATCATGCGCAGCCACCAGGGCGAGGAGGCCGGGGGCGAGGGGGAGCCCAGGCAGGTGCTGATCACCATCGAGGAGGCGCAGCGGGTGCTGGGCTCGGGGCTCGGGAATACCAGGACGTTCCGCGAGGCGGCGATGGAGGGGCGGAAGTTTGGCGTGGGGCTCTGCGTGGTCACCCAGCAGCCGAAGAACATCGACGCCCGGGTCCTTGCGCAGCTGAACACCTTCGTGGTGATGGGGCTCTCCGACCGGGGGGATCGCGACACCATCGCAAGCAGCGCAAAACAGGATCTCTCGCGCCTCGATACCGAGATTCAGACACTTGAGGCGGGAGAAGCGGTCATCAGCACCATCGGGATTCCCTTCCCGGTGAGCACCCGGATCCATCTCTTCGAGGACTACATCGAGGATCTCAACAGAAGACCGGGGACAAAGCCGATAGACGACGGGCTTGAAAATATCTTTTAACGGCAACGCACGAAGGAAATTCGGGCAGGAAACCTTACCGTTTCCGCCGTCCCTTCACTGAATTGCTTGGCGCCCTCCGGGCGTCAGAATTACTGATCGTTCTTGATTTTCCGTATGGAGACGCAGTTGACGACCGCATCTCCGGTCATGATGTAGCGTTTGACGACGGTTCCGAGCACCTCGACCACATCCCCCTTCTGCACGTCTTCTGCCGGCGAGGTGAACATCTTGACCGATATCTCACCTGTCCGGTCGGCGACGAGGTACTGTGGCCGGTTGAGGAACTGGATGTAGACCCGCTCGACGACACCCTTTATGCGCACCGGTTCGCCGAGTTTATTCAAATTGATCTCCCGTATCCGGGCGTTCTTTGCTTCCGCTTCATACATCGGTACCAGCGACGCGTACTGCTTCTGACTCATGTAGTTGAGTGCCATGGGTATGAGAAGCAGCATGACCGCCGACGGAACCGCCCAATACAGCGCGTATACATTCCCGGTTGTGAAGACATACGCGGCGATCAGGGCAATAAAAAAGAGGAAGACGACCACGGTAACGGCCGTCACCCTCACTTTGACATCTCCGATTTGCATCGTCAATCAGGTTTACTTAAGGGCTGCAATTTCCTTTCTGAACGCGACCCAGTAGAGAACACCGACGAAGAACAGACCGCCGACGATGTTGCCGAGTGTGACCGGGATGATGTTGTTGGTCCACATGGTCACCCAGTTCAGCGTATCGACTGCCTTTGTGGGGTCGATGCCCGTGCAGAAGATGCCTGCGGGGATGAAGTACATGTTCGCAACGCTGTGCTCGAACCCGCTGGCAACGAAAGCGAAGATCGGGAACCAGATACCGACGATCTTGCCGATCGCGTCATCGGCGCAGATACCGAGCAGGACAGCAAGGTTGACGAGCCAGTTACAGGCGATTCCCTTGAGGAAGACCGACCACAACGCCGCAGCGCCGACGTAACCCGTCTTTGCGGTCGCTATGCTTACTGCTCTCGCGCCGAACGCCGTGAGCGTCGCGGCTCCTGTGGCGTCGAAGCTGGCATACGGGCCGTATGCCACGATATACGCGAAGATAATCGACCCAACTAGGTTGCCGATATATACCCAGAGCCAGAGGTTGAGCACGCTTGCCCAGCTGACCTTGTGGACGAACGCTGCCATGGGGGCGAGCATCGCGTCGCCGGTGAAGAGCTCGGCACCGGTCATGATCGTGATGATAAGCCCAACAGGGAAGACAGCACCCAGAATGAGCTGGGAGACACCGGGACTCGCGGCACCAAACCGCATCGCAACGTCGGTTGCCTGGATACCGGTCGAACAGATCGTTGCCAGGGCTGCGCCCATCGCGATGAACGCTCCGGACAGGATACCACGCAGGAACATGTTCCAGGCAGGCAGTCCGACCTTGTACTTCCCGGCATCACCTGCTTTTGCTACGATAGCAACTGGAGGATGGAATACCATTTTTCATACACCTCTCTAAACGTCCTACCTATACCATCAAGTAATTCGAATGGATAGGTCTAGTTAATCAGTAATTTAAGAGTGCTATTAATAGGTTTCGAAATGATCGCTGTGCGCGGCGAAGATAACCAAAATTCAGGCGTTTATCCACGCTTTAAGTTAATTCCAGTCGTTAAACACTAAATATCAATAAACGATGCTTTTACTATTACATACGCGCCCACGCGGAATATATGGGGTTTGAAGCGAGTTTTTGGGCAGGTGTGCAGAGGCGGGCGCGCAGATCCCGCATTTTCCACGCGTGTTTATGCCGGGGTACCGGACGTGCGGCAAAATCGCCATAGATGTATGCGCGTCGGGATATGCTTCAAGAATGGGCGTGGAAATGGATTTTAAAGCGTTTTTTTGAGAAAATAGTTTATTTATCCGGTTTAACAGGCCACCCCTCTCCGGATCGTGCTTCCTTTTGAACAGCTCTGAAGATGCCGCGGCACCCATCCCCACCCGTGTGTGCGCTCCGTCTCTCCGGGGTCTGTCCCGATAGCCGCCACCGGGAATGGCGGACACGGGATCTTGTACTGACAGCCCTCAAGAACGGGACGAGCATCTGCCTCTCCCGGAGATGGGTACCTCCGATTATCCATCCGATGTCACGCTTCTCCCGGCGATACGGATATACCGGGCCTCCGCCGATTGTGGGTGCAGTCTGGGACCCCTCGCCCCGGACATCGCGTCTTATAGGGTCACTGTCGGGCTTCTGGTGGCAACCGGTACCCGGACACCCTCGCGGGAGGCCATCGGGCTGTCCGGGAGCGATGCCGATGAAGCAGGCGCACCGGGAAATCCGGCGGACGCACATAACGCTTTCCCATATACTATCGCACTAAGTCAATCAAATCACATAAATGTTGGGCTAACGTATTCACTGTATTCCATGCAGGTCGAGGAAACCGTCACTCCCTACAGGAGAGTTATACTTATCGCCGTCATCGTCGGGCTCATTGCCGGCCTCGGCGCTCTGTTCTTTTTCGAAGGGTTGAAACTGGGAACTGCATTCTTCATGGAAGGGATCGTAGGGTTTCAAATCCCTAAGGAAGGGCAGAACCTCCAGGATATTGCTCAATGGGCTCCTCCCGATAACCTCTGGATGATCCTCCCCGTCATCTGTTTCGGAGGGCTTCTCTCCGGTCTCCTGGTCTACACCTTCGCCCCGGAGGCGGAGGGGCACGGGACGGATGCAGCAATAAAGGCGTTTCATGGAGAGGGACGGGTACGCTGGCGCGTTCCCCTCGTCAAAGCAGTCACCGCCGTCCTGACCATCTCGACGGGAGGAAGCGCGGGGCGTGAAGGGCCGACCGCACAGATGTCGGCCGGCTTCGGCTCGATCGCCGCCGATCTTCTGGGCCTCTCCGCACGTGAGCGGAGGCTTGCTATCGCCACCGGTGTCGGCGCCGGAATCGGCACGATCTTTATGGCGCCTCTCGGGGGGGCGATCCTCGCTGCGGAGATCCTCTACAGGCAGGATTTCGAGACCGAAGCGATCGTTCCTGCGTTTCTGGCTTCTGTCATCGGTTACGCCATCTTCGGCCTGGTTGAAGGCTTTGAACCAGTCTTCGGCCCCGGGGTGACTTCCTGGAACGTTTCCCAGATCCCGTTCTTCATCCTCCTCGGCGTGGTCTCGACTGCAATAGGTCTGATCTACATAAACACATTCTATGGGACAAACAGGATTTTCAAAAAGGTATTCAGCCGCCTGAAGATCCCGAATCATTTCAAACCCCTCGCCGGGGCATTCCTCACCGGCACGTTCGTCCTCGCTCTTGCCGCCCTCTCTCCCGAAGCGGCAATCGTCGGGCTCGGGAGCCTCGGTACCGGATACGGCTTTGCGCAACTCGCGCTCTATAACATGCTCCCTGTCGGGGTGCTGCTCTTCCTCCCGTTTGCAAAGATCCTGACTACGTCGCTCACCATCGGTTCCGGGGGGAGCGGCGGCGTCTTTGCACCGGGGCTGGTGATCGGGGGGGCGACGGGAGGCGCCTTCGGTTCCCTGCTGCACCTCGCCCTTCCTGGGATCATACCCGCCGAATCAGTGCCGGTCTTCTTCATCGTCGGGATGATCGCTCTCTTCGGTGCGATCTCCCATGCACCCATCGCGGTCATGATCATGGTCGTGGAGATGACCGGCGACTTCTCCCTGCTCGTGCCGGCGATGGGCGCCGTATCTGTGGCGGTCATTCTCATCGGCCAGTCCACCATCTTCCGCGAACAGGTGTTGAACCGTTCACAGTCGCCCGCTCACCGCGACGAGTATATGATTGAGATCCTTCAGGATATTCACGTGGGCGATGTTATGGTGCCCCGTGACCGGATTGTGGCCGTTTCGCCCGATGATACCGCCGGACGGGTGCTTCACCTGATTGACAGGACGCTGCACACCGGATTTCCGGTGCTCGATAAGAAAGGGAGCCTCGTCGGCA
Source organism: Methanoculleus marisnigri JR1 (assembly GCF_000015825.1). Taxonomy (NCBI): domain Archaea; kingdom Methanobacteriati; phylum Methanobacteriota; class Methanomicrobia; order Methanomicrobiales; family Methanomicrobiaceae; genus Methanoculleus; species Methanoculleus marisnigri. The sequence goes on from NC_009051.1 coordinate 1,632,207, forward strand.
TGATCGCTCTCGACGATGTCAGAGACAACCGGATAAATGGCGAACATGACGAGCTGGTGGAGGATGCCATGAGTTCACGTGTATTCACCGTGCATCACGCCTGTACGCTCCGCGAGGCCCTGGATCTGATGACCGAGCGCGACATTCATCACCTGCCCGTCGTCCCGGCAGACGACCCAAGAGAACTCTCCGGGTTCATCACCCGGACGGATATTATGAAGGCCTATACCCAGAAGGCATCGCGGTCGGCAGGAAGGCGCCACCGTACCGGTTCCGTTACCCTGATCGAATCGGATACGGCAGCAGGAAAGAGTTCCGGCGGCAAAAAAAGGACGGAGGGTTGAGATTTCAGCCCGGGTCATCTGAAGATGTCGAAGATCTGGTCGCTTCCCGTCGCCTCGAGGCGCTTTCTCTCCGCGCTCTCCTCGACCAGAGCCAGCACCGGCGGGGTCATGTCCTCGCCCGGGTGGAACCCGAAGAGTTCCTCGAGATCGGTCTGGATGGCGTGCATGAAGACCGAGTTCGAGATCTCCACGGGGCAGAGTTCCTCGCACTGGCCGCAGTTGACGCAGGAGTCGGAGATGTGCGCGAACCGGATGAGGTGGAACATGAACGGCGGCGGGATCACGCCGGGTTCGACCAGGTAGTCTTTCCTCGTGCTGCACTCGACGCAGTAGCAGATCGGGCAGTTCTCGATGCAGGAGTAGCACTTGATGCACCGGCTCGTCTGCTCCCTGATCTTGTTCAGGCGTTCCGTTCCCTCGCCGAGCGCCCCGAAGTAGCGTGCCCGCCATTTGTCGCCGAGTTTCAGCATCGCGTTCTCGACCTTGCCGCGGATATCGATTCCTTTCGGGTTCGCGGGCTCGGTGGCGACCGCCCCGGTCTTCACGGCAGCGTTGAGGAGGTTTGCGCCCTTCTCGGAACAGACCTCGACGAAGGTGGCGTTCCCGGCTTTCTCCCCGATGACGCCCCAGTTGCCGCAGGCGAGATCCGCCTGGCGCGGGATCTTGATCTTGCACCGGCGGCAGTTGCTCCGGCGGCCGAGGCCCGGGTCCCCGAGGAGATCCTCCGCCCCCTCTTCGAGTTCGTCGATCGAGACGGAGGCGTGCTCGCCGTCTTTTGTGACGACGATGAACTTTCCTTTGTCGATCTCTTCCTTGACGACCGAATCGGGGTCAAGGCCGAGTTTCTCCCGAACGATGATCCGGGCCGTCTCCGGCCGGATGGTGCCGCCGCAGTTGAGGCCGATGATGATGATGTTGTCCAGGTTGACCTGGTTGCGCTTCGCCATCTCGTAGATTGCCTTGACGTCGCAGCCTTTAAGGACGGTTGCGATCCGCATATTCGGCTCGGTGGCAAGAAGGCACCGCCGCATCTGTTTGGGGAGGAGCAGGGTGCCGCAGTGAAGCGACCCGGCAATCCCCCCGATCTCGGCGGGGTCGGTGATGAGGGCCGGCAGCGCATCGTAGACGTCCGCGCCTTTCCTGACCGCAAAGACCGCGTCGACCATGCCGCTCTCGAGGGCGTGACGCAGCAGCGCGGTGACGGCTCCGCCGGTCTCCGCCTTCTCGCGAAGTTCGTCGTCCATCGTCCACGCATAGAGTAAATCGCCTTTTCCTGCCATCTTCAGGCCTCCTCGGTGATCTTCTCAACCTTCACGGCACAGGCCTTGTACTCGGGGATCTTCGCTACGGGGTCAAGCGCATTGTGGGTCAGCCTGTTCGCCGGGTGCTCCTTGTAATGGAACGGTATGAACATGACGCCTTTGATGATCTCGGGGGTGACCCGTGCGGGGATCTCGACCGAGCCCCGCCGGGTGCTCGCCCGGACGACCTCTTCATCCTCGATCCCGAGTTCCTTTGCGTCCTCGGGGTTGATCTCGATCCAGCCGATGGGCGCCTCTTTCTCGAGGCTCCACGACCGGCGGGTCATGGTGCCAGTGTGCCATTGCCAGAGTGTGCGGCCGGTCGTGAGCACGTAGGGGTACTCGGCGTCCGGCACCTCGGCAGGTGGCTTCCACTCGATCGGACTGAAGACCCCGAGCCCGTCGGGCATGGCGAACCTCTCCCTATGAAGGATCGGCGTTCCCGGGTGCTCCTCGGTCGGGCAGGGCCAGTGCAGACCGTCGGGGTCGAGGCGGGCGTAGGACATGCCGTGGTAGGACGGCGTGACGGCGGCGACCTCGTTGAAGATCGCTTCGGGACTTTCGAACGCAAACTGCTCGGGATAACCCATTTTGCTCCCGAGTTCGCAGATGATCTTCCAGTCTTCCTTCGCCTCCCCTGGCGGGTCCTGGGCCTTCTTCCAGCGCTGGACACGCCGCTCGGTGTTCGTCTGGGTGCCGTCCTTCTCGGCGTAGCAGGCGGCGGGGAGCACCACGTCGGCGAAGTTGCCCGTCTCGGTCAGGAAGATGTCCTGGACGACCAGGAACTCGAGGTTCTTGAGCCCTTCCTCGACGTGGTGGAGGTCGGGGTCGGAGAGCATCGGGTTCTCGCCCATGATGTACATCGCTTTGAGTTTGCCGGATTCGTCGGCGAGGACGTTGACCATCTCGGTGACGGTGTAGCCGACTCTGCCCTCGGCAAGCTCGTCGACGCCCCACATCTCCTTCATCTTCTTCTGCGCCGCCTCGTCGGTGACCTTCTGGTAGCCGGAGAAGACGTTCGGGAGGGCTCCCATGTCACAGGCGCCCTGGACGTTGTTCTGGCCGCGGAGCGGGTTGACGCCGCCACCGGGCCTGCCCATGTTGCCGGTGAGCATCATCAGGTTGGCGGTCGATTTGACATTGTCGACGCCGACGGTGTGCTGGGTGATGCCCATCGAGTAGATGAGCGTGGCGACGTCGGCGGTTGCGATCCACTCGGCCGCGGTCCTGAGACTCTCGACGGGGATACCGGAGGTCTTCGAGACGTTCTCAAGGCTGTAGTCGTCCTTCATGACGACCTCCTTGAGGTTCTCGAAGTCCTTCGTGCGGCTCGCGATGAACTCCTTATCCTCCCGGCCGTTTCTGATGATCTCCTGCATCAGGCCGTTTAAGATCGCGACGTCGGTGCCCGATATGAACGGCATGTAGAGGTCGGCCTGCTTCGCGGTGGGGGTGAGGCGCGGGTCGGCGACGATCACCTTCCCGCCGCCCTCTCTCGCACGGATGATGCTCCGCGCTATGAGCGGGTGCTGCTCGAATGTGTTGGACCCGAGGACGAAGACGCACTTCGACTCGGCGATGTCCGTGATCGAGTTGGTCATTGCCCCTGACCCGAAGACCGCCGCGAGGCCCGCGACGGTGGATGCATGGCAGAGCCGGGCGCAGTGGTCGATGTGCGGGGTCTTGAGAACCACCCGGGCGAACTTCTGCATCAGGTAGTTCTCCTCGTTCGATGTCCGGGCGGAGGAGAGGCAGGCTACCTCGTCGGGTTTGTAGGAACCGATCTTCTCCGCGATCAGGTCGTAGGCTTCGTCCCAGGTCGCCTCGACAAACCCGCCGTCCTTCTTGATCAGCGGTTTCGTGAGGCGGTCGGGGCTGTTTATGAATTCATGGGCATAGCGTCCTTTGGGGCAGAGTTTGCCCCCGTTGACGGGTGCGCGCTGCCAGTGCGCCACGTCAAAGACCTTGCCGTCCCGGACGACAAGGTTGAACCCGCACCCGGTGCCGCAGTACGGGCATGTCGTCGATACGTACTTGATTTCCATCATTCTCCCTCTGGCGGGGACTACATACCGCCTGGATTATATAATACGCATGGTCGTGGCCAATTTTTTGATGAATATCGGTGGCAGAATATAGGAGATCCCGTCATAAAACTGCCTGGACGACCAGCGCCGCCGCGAGCGTGACGAGCCCCGCCGCCGAGAGCGGAAGGGTGTAGTTTCGCACGACAGCGGAGAATTCGTCGCCGGTCGTCCGTTTGAGCAGCCAGAAGAAGGGGTCGCTGACGTAGGAGAACATGAACGCCCCCGCGGAGACCATGAGCACCAGGGCGAGCGGGTTTATCGCCGTGACGGCCGGGATCGTGGCAAGAATACTGCCGGTGACGGCCGCGGTCACGACCCTCGATCCCTGTGCCGCCTGCACCAGGGCGGCGATGACGAACGGGAGTATGGTTATGGGAAGGGTGCCGAGTACCAGCGCGGCCACGTCCGCGGGGAAGGTGCTTGCGGCGATGACGCCGCCGAGCGCCCCGGCACCGGCGAGGTCGAAGATGATGATCCCGGCGTTCTTGGTCCCCCGATGAAGCGCCCGCTCCCGGACGTCGCCCGGAACGGTGGCAAGGGCGGCGAAGAGCCCGGCAAGGAGCGCCAGGTTGATGTTCGCGAGGGCGTGGAGGTACGGGATTAACGACCCGATCGCGAGCATCCCGACGATGACGAGGAACGGCAGCCAGGGACGAACGTCCCGCCCGGCCGCCGGCTCTTCCGGAGGTTCGGCCGGGCGGGTGCGGCCCCGCAGGGCGAGGAGGAGTCCGGCGAGGAGAAGGAGGGAGAGGGGGAGGGCGACGAGGTCGATGTCCCAGGGCCGGCCGGAAAGAAGGTCGAGCGTCGTTATGGTGGAGTAGACGACGGGAGCGGGGTAGAGGAGCACGTAGGATATCATCCCGGCGACGCCGGCGCAGTAGAGGAGGGTCTTCGATGCCCGCCCATCGCGCTGGAGGTGCGTGAGGATGGGGGCGAGGATGACGAACGAGGTGATGCCGCACATCAGCGGGACGGAGAGGAGGTAGCCGGCCGTTCCCGCCGTGGCGAGGGGGCGGCGCACCAGTCCCCGGATGTCGGCGACGATATCCGCGATCCAGCCGCTCTCCCGGAGGATCTGGGCGATGCCGACCCCGCAGAAGATGACGACCGCGAGGATGGAGAATATTCTCCCGGCACCGCCGGTGATTGCCGCAATAACCGTCTCCGCAGGCATGCCGGCAAGGAAGCCGAAGAGGACGGATGCCCCGACCAGGGTGAGGAACGGGGGGAGGCGGTACCTGAGCGAGGCGACGGTGATCGCTGTGAGGGTGACGGCGAAGGCGATGAGGGTCTCCATCGGTCTCTCGTTGGGGGTTTGGGGATATAATATCCGTCAGTTCTGTTCTTTCTCGCGGCGCGCTCCGGCGATCCGGCTCTCCGCAATCTCCCGGTATTCCGGGTCGATCTCAAAGCCGATGTAGTCCGCACCGAGGGCGATCGCCGCAAGCGCCGTGCTCCCGATGCCCATGAAGGGGTCGAGGACGAGCATCCCGGGCCGGCAGCCGTGGAGCCGGATGCACATCTCGGGAAGTTTCTCCGGGAAACTGGTCGGGTGCGGCCGCGAGGAGCGGATCGTCCGGTAGGGGATGAACCAGGTGTTCCCCCGGTCGCGGAGGTCGCGCTCCGCCGCTTTCCAGCGGCCGATGTTGCTCTTGTCCTGGTAGGGCACGCCGACGCCGAGTTTGTCGAGCGCGACGTCGCCCCCTTTCGTGAAGTGGAAGATGTGCTCGTGGCACTGGCTCAGGTAGCGGGCGCTGTTCACCGGCTGGTAGTGACCGACGGCGATATCCCCGGTGATGTTCTCGTAGCCGCCCATGTCCGCCTTCTCGATCGCGATCGACTTGACCCAGTGAATGACGTTCTGCAGTTCGAAGTGGGGGCGGAACCGCTGGACGGCGTCGAAGGGGATCCAGGGGTCCCGGGGTTTGCCGCCGATGTTGAGGAAGAACGAGCCGTCGTCGGCGAGGACCCGCGCCGCTCCGGCGGCGAACTCCGCGAGCCAGCCGAGGTAGTCCTCGCGGGGCTTTCTGTCGTCGTAGGAGTTGTAGTCCTTCCCGATGTTGTAGGGCGGCGACGTGACGATGACGTCGACGGAGCCCGCCGGGAGGCGCCGCATGCCCTCGATGCAGTCCATGGTATGGATGGTGTTGACGGCAAGCCCGCCCACCCCTCTCTGCTGTTTTGTCACTCCGATCACGTATCGGTTCGCGGTCCAGGGCAAAAAGGTGAACGAAACATGCTGTCAGGCGCTGTCGTCGGCGAGAGCCTTCTGCCGCATCCGCTCGAGCGCGTCGACGAAGTCCTCGACCTCGTAGGGGTTGAGCCCCTCCGAGCCTTCGGGCTCGAGGCGTATGACCTCGAGGAGCGCGTCCTTGAGGATCTCGAGGCGGCTATCGGGAGGGAGGACGATCTCGAACCGGCGGAAGATGCGGTCGGGGATGCAGACGAAGTTCCCGTGGACGGAGGCGAACGAGAGGATCTCGTCTGCGGCAGGAACGTCGGCCTGGTCGACCTCGACCTCCAGAACCGTATCGGCACTCTCCTCTCCAAAACAGCGGCTGACCCTGATCTTCGTGGCTGCCCCTCCCCCGGTTTGGGCCGATATTCTCCCAGGGGAATGATATAGTTTTATGCCGGGGAAGGGGAGGTCTCCGTCGCGAGTGGAGTTCCGCCCTCCCCCTAAACATCGGGGATGCTTATTTGAAGGAATCGACGATGTTGCGGAAGAACCGCATGTTCATCGATTCGGTGGGCAGGGGTTTTTTCTCGCGCTTCAGCCGCTCTTTTCTCACCGGCCAGTCGTAGAGGTTCACGAACTCCATCGCCCGCTCGGGGTGCGGCATCAGCCCGAGAACCTTGCCGTCCGCCGACGTTACGCCGGCGATGTCCGCGAGCGCCCCGTTCGGGTTGTAGGGGTACTCCCCTCCCGCGGGGGAGAGGTCGTCACGGGAGTAGCGGAACGCGACCATCCCCTCCCGCTCGATCCGCTTTAAGGTCTCCTCCGAACAATAGAAGTTCCCCTCACCGTGGGAGACGGGGCAGTAGAGGTGCGAGATGCCCTTCGTCCAGAGGTTATCCGCAGCAGGCTTCAGGGTGACGAACCGGCACTCCAGCACGCCCTTCCTGTTCGGCATCAGGGCGATCTCGCGGGGACGGTCCCGGTCGAAGGCCGGAACCAGGCCGAGGTTCGCGAGGATCTGGAACCCGTTGCAGATCCCGAGGACGAGGTTGTCGCCCGCGAGGAACTCTTTTACGTCGCTCCAGAGGTTGTTTCGGACGCGGTTTGCGTAGGCGTTGCCGGCACCCGTGTCGTCGCCGTAGGAGAAACCGCCGGGGAAGACCATCAGCCGGTAGTCGGAGAGGGTCTTCTCCCCCGCGATGAGGTCGTTGATGTGGACGATATCGGACGCCATGCCCGCCCGCATCAGGGCTTCCTGCGTCTCCATCTCGGAGTTGATCCCGTAGCCGCTCATGATGAGGGCTCTTGGATTGTTTGCGCGAGCCATGCTCAGTACCCCCCGAAAGGCGCTTTATATGCAGTTTCCATTGCCGTCACCGGCTGTTCTATGAGCGTTTTTCCTGCCGACACCCGGAACGTTTCGCCGCCGACGCTGCCGAGGAGGTGCGCGTCGCCGCCGAAGATCTCCTCGAAGGCTTCGCGATCGCCGGGGGCGACCGTGACAATGAGCCGCCCGAGCGACTCCGAGAAGAGGTAGGTGTCCGGGCGCATCCCGCCGGTGATTGTCAGATCCATGCCGGCTCTCCCGGCGATCGCGACCTTTGCAAGGGCGACGAGGAGCCCCCCGTGGGTGACGGGGAAGGCGGAGGCGAGAAGGTTTTTCTCAATCGCGCCGGTCATCCGGCCGTAGCGCACCTTCGCCGTCTCGATATCGAGGGACGGAACCGTGCCCCCCTCGACACCGAGGTGCGCGAGGTACTCCGACCCGCCGAGTTCTTCCCCGGTCTCCCCCACGACGTAGACGAGGTCGCCGTCGAACTTCGCGTCCATCGATACCGCGGTCGTGACGTCGGGGTGGACGCCGATCGAGGTGATGAGGAGCGTCGGCGGCACGGAGACCTTCACGGGGTTCGAGTCGGCGTCATAGCCGGAGAAGTCGTTGAACATGCTGTCTTTCCCGGAGATATACGGCGTTGCGAACTCTACCGCGCCGTCATAGCACCCGAACGCGGCGCGCTTGAGCTGCCAGAGCCTCGCCGGTTCGTCGGAGGAGCACCAGCAGAAGTTGTCGAGGAGCGCGATGGTATCGAGCGGGACGCCGATTGCGATCAAACCCCGGACCGCCGCGTCGATCGCGGCGAGCGCCATCCGGTAGGGGTCGAGCTCGGAGTAGGACGGAAAGAGGCCCTGCGAGAGCCCGACGCCCTTCATCGAGCCGGGGACGACCTTCGTCAGGGTGGCCGTGGTCTGGACCCGCCCGGCTCCCTGCACCGGCCCGAGGACGTGCCCGCCCTGGACGGTATGGTCGTACCGGGTCGAGATGAACTCTTTGGAGCAGATGTTCTTTCGTGCGAGCATCGCGAGGAGGAGGTCGTCGAGCCGGTCGGGGCACGGGAAGTCTGGCTCGGGATACGCCGTCTCCACGGGCTCTGTCCGGAGGTGCTTCTTCGGGAGGCCGTCGTGGAGGAAGTCGAGGTCGACGTCCATGACGGTCTCTCCGCCGTACTCCACGACGCATCTCCCCGTATCGGTGAACGTCCCGATGACGGTGGCCTCGACCTCCCTCCTCTTCATCAGGTCCATGAACGCCTCGATCTTCTCTTCCGGGACGGCGAGGGTCATCCGCTCCTGCGACTCGGAGATCCAGATCTCCCACGGCGCCATGCCGGGGTACTTCAGCGGAACGCGGTCGAGGAGGACGTGGCACCCGCCCGACTCCCTCGCCATCTCGGCGACGGAGCAGGAGATTCCTCCCGCCCCGTTGTCGGTGATGCTCCGGTAGAGGTCGAGGTCGCGGGCCTCCTTGACGATGACGTCGGAGAACTTCTTCTGGGTGATCGGGTCGCCGATCTGGACCGCGGTCACGGGGCTCGCGGGGTCGAGGGCTTCTGAAGAGAAGGTGGCGCCGTGGATCCCGTCCTTGCCGACCCTGCCGCCGACCATGACGACGAGGTCGCCGGGCAGGGCCTGCTTCTCGTGGAGCAGTCTCCCGTTGTTGGCGCGCGGCATCACGCCGACGGTGCCGGCGAAGACGAGTGGTTTACCGACGTAGCGGTCGTGGAAGTAGCACCACCCCTGCGGCGTCGGGATGCCCGAGCAGTTGCCGCCGACGTCGATGCCGCGGACGACGCCCTCGAAGATCCGCCGGGGAGGGAGGATGGGGTTCGTCCGGTTCTTGCCGCGGAAGAGGGCCGGTTCTGTGTCGGGGTCGCCGACGCAGTAGCCGTAGATGTTGATGCAGGGCTTGGCGCCGAGGCCGAACCCGATGGTGTCGCGGTTCACCCCGACGATCCCGGTGAGGGCGCCGCCGAAGGGGTCGAGGGCCGAGGGGGAGTTGTGCGTCTCGACCTTGCAGGTCACCAGGTGCTCGTCGTCGAAGATGATGGCGCCGGAGTTGTCGGTGAAGACCGAGACGCAGATGTCGTCATCGCCCTTTGCCTCGCGGACGGTGTTGGTGGCCGCCTGGATGCAGGTCTTATAAAGCCCCCGGGGGACGTCGTCCATCGCCGAGGCAAAGATCGTGTGCTTGCAGTGCTCGCTCCAGGTCTGGGCGAGCGACTCGAGCTCGACGTCCGTCGGCTTCCGCCCGAGCCCCCGGAAGTAGTCGCGGATCGCGTGGAGCTGGGCGAGGTCGAGGGCGAGCGGCCCGCGCCGCTCCCCTGTTGCGGGGTCGAGGATACCCTCTTTTCCGATACGTGCGAGTTCCGCGTCGGGGAGGTCGAGGTCGACAGTCCCGGCGGCCTGCAGGTCGTGGAGGTGGACGAAGGGGGTGATTGCGTCCATTCCCTTCCCGGCGTACTCCTCGCGGCTCCTGACGTGCACCCGGTTGACGAGCGGGTTTGCGAGGGCGACGGTGAGCCGCTCCAGGGATTCGGGCGTGAGGTCGCCGGAGACGAGGTAGAGCTGCGACGAGAAGACCGCCTCCCCTTCGCCGAACCGGAACCCGAAGTAGTCCTCGATGGTCTGCTTTGCCGTCGTCCCGGCGTTGTCGGTGACCCCGGGCAGGAACCCGACCTCGATCGCGTAGTCGAACCCGGCCTCGGTCGGCCGGTCTACGGAGTACCGCTGGACGACGGGGTTGCTGAGCTGCGCGCCGATCTGCGAGAGCTCATCGGGGGAGAAGTCCCTCCGGGCGGTCGCTATGGTATAGACGTCGACGAGGTGCAGCTCGCGCAGGGGGAAACCCAGCGAGCGGAACCTCTCGGTACGCGTCGGCAGCCGTGGATCGCGGGTATATTGTACCTCTATCCGGTGGACGTACGAGGCCATGTATAAATATGGGTTGGATCTGGTGAAAAGGACTGCGATGGGGTGGGGGGTGTGGTCAGAGGATCTAAGTTGAGATCTTCATGGTGGCCCTTAGTGAAGCTAATTTGACCCGGTTGCAATAGATTGAGAGTGGATGTGGCATATGATGGGCTTTACTACGCTTATAGCCAGAATTTTTGATACTTCGTTATTTTCGACTGCAATCTCTTTTAAAAAAGTATATAAATTCTCTTGTGATAATGTGGAACAATGGCCCTACTAAGCTCTATGAAATCAGTCTATCAGCGTATCCTCAATAGACAATGTCCTGTTTGCAAAGGGCGCTATCCTTGGCTGAACAACGTTAAACATGGGCTTGTTCCTACAGCGGAGCATGGACAAATTCACAGGTCTACTTCGAGCCTCTAGCGGATCAGCGAAAACAGGAAAAGTGCTCTCAACAGGAAAGAGTAGTGCAAAACACTCCTCATCAAAATAGGGCTGTTATTCACAAGAAGTTTCTCATTTACACCGACAAAAACTCAATCAGGGAGAGTATGCATGGGAATATTTGACAAGTTATTCCGTACCGGGAATGCCTTTGGGGTGAAAGGAGTTAAGGTTCCCAAGGAACTTATCGATGTGGCGAACACGCATGACTTTTGTCACTACACAATAAACACACGGAATGCGGTGACCTCTCCACCTAACCTTGTAAGCACAGAGATCATTCAAAAGTTGCTACCCTTCCCAGATGACGAAGGGCACTTCCGTTTGAACATTCCTCAGTTCAATATGTTTGAGTTGCACTTGACACCGGATAATGATGTGATATTCTGTACGGTATATTCCCTTGACAAAGAAAAGGTTCCAGTGGTGACATTTGCCTCAATGTTGAGCGTGGCTGGCATGGATTATAGTGCGAAGATGATCGTCGATATGATCGCCAGTATGGCTCAAGATCCCGTTCTCGATGACTTCCTCGATGAGTGGATCACGAAGTATAAGTTAGACGAGGTAGACAACCTTTTCCAGGGAGTAAGTCCTCCTGCGTGCCTTGTGTGCCTTCATCCATTCATCACCTGCATCAATCGTGAAACAATGTTACAACTTGTTGATATAGAAAGGACGATCACAAGAGCTTGGTTCACACACTATGCCCTTCTCCATTGCAACCAGTATCAGATGATAGAAGAAATGGGTTTGGGTTGAGTGTATCCTTTCCCCTCACTTACCGAGGTCATCCCAATATTCTTCTGATCATGATACTACATGCCAAGTGAATCAATCCCATGAATGAGTGCTCATATCGCTCATATCAACAGGGAACGGGGGTGCAAGACATCCCTCACATAAGAGGTGATCAGCCCTCAACAAAACCCATGCTGCTTCTCTAAGTTCGTTGTCGGTGAACCATAGATGATGCACACCGAGAGCGCGGGCAGACAATCTCCAATTCCTTGACATATTTTAAAATTAGATTAAGAACCTAGGATCTTCAAGCCCCAGCCGAGATTTGAACTCGGGACCTGCTGATTACAAGTCAGCCGCTCTGCCAGCTAAGCCACTGGGGCATACCTTATATTGTAGGCGGTCTGCGGTAAAAAAGGTGGCGCCGGTTCTCCTCACGCTCCGCTCCTCGAAGACCTTCGGTCTTCTCAAACTCCTGTCCTGCGGACAGTCGTTCCTACCGGAGCGTCGTCACTCGCACCTAGCGGTGCTCGCGCTCCTGCCGCTCGTAGTCGCACCTTGCGGTGCTCAAACTCCGGACGTGCCGTCCGTCGCACTCCGCTCGCGCCAGTCGCGACTCGCACCTAGCGGTGCTCACGCTCCTGCCCTTACGGCCAGTCGCGTTCCCAAACAATTTCCCCATCATACAGTATCCTCCTGACCCGGTGATACGGAATACACGCCACGTGCGTCCCGGCGTCCACCTCCAGGTACTGCGCATCGAGCGCGACGACCCGGTCGCCGTGAACCGTCGAGCGGTCGCCGGGCGCCCCCCGGTCGGCATACTCGACCTCGATTCGGGAGAAGTCGTAGCCGGGGTCGTGATAGAACCGGAGCAGCAGCCGGTGGCTCGTCCGCATACCCTCTCCTCCACTGCAGCCTCGCGCCGTAGAATCATAAAGGTGCGGGATGCGCCGCCGGCCGGCCCGCCGGAGCGAATCGCAGGACGACGGGAACCGGGTCTGCAACGTTCATAACAGAAGAGCACAGAAGTACCATCAGAATGTCGCATCTCACCGTCGATCTCGGAGGCCGGCCCGGTCTCGACTGCCGGGGATTCTGTTCGTACTGCTACTTCAAACACGTCAAAGGAACGACGGCGTTCGGCTGCAGATACTGCCTCCCCTTCCAGAAGGGCTGCGACTACTGCACCCGGGGGGTGCGGGAAGGGTATGAGGCGTTCAAGAGCCTCCGGACGGTCGCCGACGAGACGCTCGCAAACCTCCAGGTGATGAGCGAGGACGTCGACCGGATCACCATCAGCGGCGGCGGCGACCCGAGCTGCTACCCGGAGTTCGCCGACCTCGTCGAACTGCTCGGCAGCATGGAGGTGCCGCTCCATATCGGCTACACCAGTGGGAAGGGGTTCGACGACCCTGCCATCGCCGACCACCTCATCGAGAACGGCCTTGCCGAGGTCTCCTACACGGTCTTCGCCGCCGACCCCGAACTCCGGCGGCAGTGGATGCACGACCCGACGCCGGAAGCCTCGCTCGCGGTCCTCGACCGGCTCTGCGGCGCAATCGACGTCTACGCCGCAACAGTCGTTCTTCCCGGCGTCAACGACGGCAAAGCTCTCGAAGATACCTGCGCCTGGCTGGAGGAGCGCGGCGCAAAAGGGCTGATCCTGATGCGGTTCGCGAACCGGACCGACCAGGGGCTCATCCTCGGCAACGCGCCCATCCTCGAGGGGCAGCGGGTTCACGCCGTCGACGAGTTCCACGAGATGGTGACGGACTTGAACGACCGGTTCTCGATGAAGATCAGCGGGACGCCGCTCGGCGACCCCTCGATCGGCTCGCCGTTCGCAATCCTCCACGAGCCCGACCTCCTCAAAAAACTCCCCCGCGTCCGGAAGCGTGCAACGGTGATCACCGGGAGCATCGCGGCCCCATTCCTCCAGCGGCTCCTCTCGATCCGCGGCTCGACCTCGAGGGTCGTCGCGGTCAAAAAGGAGATCGCCTGCCTCATCACCGCCGACGACCTCGCCGGGGTGAACCTATCGAAACTCGAAGACGTCGTAATCCTCCCCGGCAGGGCGTTCGTCCACGATGCCGAGGCTCAAAAGATCCTCTCCGCCGACGGCGTCGACCGCGAGGTGGTGCGCGGCCCCGAGTCGTTGACCGCCGACGCGGAGACGAGCATGGGCATGACCCGGATGGAAGTCCTCGATAAAGAGATGGAAGGGTTCGCGGCCCTGATCAACACGATCAACCGCTACGGGCTCTGACGGCCGGCCAGCCTAGAGAACCGCTCGACGATCCACTCGTTCCTGACCTCGGGGTGGAAGAGGAGCCCGTAGAGGGGGAGGGAACGGTGCCGGATCGCCTGGACGCACCGGTCCGAGGCGGCGAGCGCTACGAACTCCCCGGGAACCTGCACGGCGTAATCGTGCACCGTGTAGGCGGGAAAGCTCTCCTGCCCGGCAAAGAGGGGGTCGGGCGCGAGCATTTTTACGTCGGTCATGCCGATCTCGCGGCACGGCCCGGTGCCGCCGCCGGACGCCGCCGCGAGCGCCAGCATGCCGGAGGAGATCCCGAGCACCGGGCGCTCGAACGTAAGAAGCCACCGGAACAGTTCCGGGTGCTCCGTATAGCCGGTATCCATCAGCGCCGTGCCGCAGAGGATCGCCGCATCCGCGCTATCGAGGTCCGGTGCGCCGATTGCGGTGTAGTGGCGGGTGAGGAACGCCATCCCGATCCGGCAGAGGAGCCGTTCGACCGGCGCGACGAACTCGTCCCGGGAGAGCGAGCCGTCCCGGTAGCAGAGGTCGACGACCAGGATCATTTCGCCACCAGCCCCGCCCGCTCGATCCGCAGAACGCCGTTGTAGTTCCGGTAGACCTTCGAAGCTTCCTCGATCGCGATCTTCTGAGCGAAGAAGGGGGCGTCGACGACGAACGTCTCGAGTTCGCCCCCTTCGCCGGTGAGGGTGACCTGGTATTTTTGGGCGATCGCCCGGAGTTCGTCGAGGGTGCGGCGGTCGATCTCCCGCCCGAGCCAGGACTCGTCGAAGGGGGAGGAGAAGACGCCCGCGATGACGACCCTGAAGCCGGCATCGAGGAGTTCTTCCATGTATGCCTCCTGGTCGGCGAGCCAGAGCGGGTTGAACGACCAGAGGCCCAGCTCCCGGCAGACCCGCTGCACCCTCGTTGCCTGGTAGACGGAGAGGATCGCCCCGGTGACGACCCCCTCGATCCCGTACTGTTCCCTGGCGGCGAGGAGAGCCCGTTTCAGGTCGCGGAGTTCTTCCTCCTTCTCCCCCGCCGTCTCCACCTCCACGAGAGGGAGCCCCGCCGCTTCGGCCTGCAGTGCGGCGAGGCGGATGTTCGGGGTGTGGAACATGTAACTCTCGGGGTTTTGGGAGACGACCGTGATCAGGCAGACCACCTCCTCTTTCTGCATCGCCTTCCAGCAGGCGAAGAGGGAGTCTTTCCCACCGGAGAAGAGCACGCCGAGTCTCATGAGTGTTCCCGTACTCTTCTCCCCGGTGCACGATAACCCCTGCGGCGGCGGCACCGGAAGCGCCCGGGCGGCAAATGGCCGGATCCGGCATACCGTCCGGGCAAATCGGAGGATTTGCGGCCGCCTTCGCCGGAGGAGGATCAGAATTATATGCTGTCGAATCTCCATCCGGTGTGAGCACCGGAGTGTATCAGGAGGGCTCACTATGGCAGAAGTCGCCCAGCATCAGGAAGAACAGATCGAAGTGGTGGTTGATTGCGTCCTGGTAAACTACCGGGGTGATCCCGAGTTACGGGGCCGGATTGTCCACGCGATCCTCGAGTGGGCAGAGGAGCACCCCGAGGAGTGGGACAAACTGCAGGAGCGCTGCCAGCAATGTCACGAAGTCTTTGCGTAAACCCCCTGGACAGGGCATAGAATCTCTTTTCTCCCCCGATCTCCGGGGGCAACGACCGCTGCATATACTGCCTGAATTGACGGCAATAGAGGACGTAAATAAATTAATTCCGTAAAACCGAATGCGAGGGGTGAGATTCGAACTCACGAACTCCTACGAGACCAGGCCCTCAACCTGGCGCCTTTGACCTGGCTTGGCAACCCTCGCCCGAACGGAGACGGTAGACGCATCGATTGCGTTTTCATGCCCCGTTTACCTCATTTAATCTGTTGTCATACATAAAATACCTTTGTGCGGAGAGTGCGATGGGGGAGGGGCGGATGGTTGCACGCGACGTCGTTTCTGCAGGACGGCGGAGATCACGGGAGCAGAGCGGCGCCTCTTCTTCGGTGTTGATTCCGGGGTGGGAACCGTTGCCGTCACTCCTCATCCTTTTGTAAGACCAAGAACGTGTTTACGGCCGTATGACCGGGCACCTTACGCTGAAGTAACCATGGATCAGTCTGTCCCGCATCCTCGCCATGCCGTTCCAGGGGACATCGGGATACCGTGCCCTGACCCCGGGTGAGAGGTTCTTCGACGCCTCCCCGATGATCTCAAGGCTCCGGAGAACCGATCACTTCATCATCTCATCCTGGACGATCTCCTCGAAGGAACGGTCAGAGAAGTAGGTCTGGAGAAACTCCATCTCTTCAAGGATGTGGGCGAGGTACACGGAGTCACGCTTCACACCAGACCACCTCGCCCTCCACATCCTGCTGGATGAGTGGGTCGAGCCCGCCGACGGTGAGCAGGTCGACCTTCCGCCCGTAGAGTTCCTCCAGGAAATCTGCGAGCGCCATGAAGTTCCGGAACGTGAGGTGGTCCGGCGACAACTCGACCAGCACGTCCACATCGCTCTCCGGCCAGTCATCGCCCCGGGCGGTAGACCCGAAGATGCCGATCTTCGTCACACCGAACCGCTCCCGGAGCAGCGGGAGCACTGCCTCGAGCCGGGTGACAAAGATGCTCTTCTCCTCACACTGTGTCCGGGCCGCCATACGGGTTCTGCTCGCCTCCTGATCGTACCTGAGGGTGAGGAGATGATGAATGTTGCCGTTCCCGGGATGGATAGCTACGCGGTCGCCACCCCGGTACACTGGTCAACGGATACTCCGAAACATTCTCCAGGGAGTTGCGCTCAGTACCCGAACCGGCGATCGTAGCCGGTATGGTCCAGCCACTCGATGACGACCGCAATGATGTCACCGTCGCTGGTCACGGTATACATCAATCTCCAGGATCGAGATAGGTTGTATTTCCAGAGGTTCTTTACCGGAGGATCTCGCTGTCGATATACATCGGGGATCTGCCTCTTTGGAACCTGAACGCCGCAAAAAGCGTTGGCGGATATCGCCTCGAAGGCCCTGTTCAGGAGAGCGACCAGTTCCCGATCTTCTGTTCGGGTTGATGCCGACAGAGCCTCGAAGGCTTCTTTCACCTTCGTGTCGGCAAAGAAGATTGCCGCCCTCATCGGATCCGCAGGTCTTCGCGGGCCAGGTACCACCGGGTAAACTCCGGATCGTAGATCCAGCAGACCTTGCCCTGTGCATCGATGGCGATCTTACCCGACTCCAGGAGGTACTCGATGATCGTCTTGAACGTCTGGTACATAACCTTCCGCGGCAGGCGTTCCCAGAGCGCCCGACGGCGGTATTCGCCGCTGTGCTCCCGAATGAAGTCTTCGACCATTTTGATCGTGTCGAGTGTGGGAGAGTGAGCGGATCCGGCGCTTGCTGACATGATCTCAGGGTTGTTGTATGAATATATATAACAAGTTGATCCGGGTGTGGCTGAACGGCTGCGGCTGCCACGGGAACGGAGCGGTTCTTCCCGGCGACGATTCTCTCCCGTCCGTGATATTTCCAGCTTGAAAAAAAGTGTTTCCGGAGCGGGAACAACAACGAACCGTGGCTGAAGACAGACCCAGAGGACGGTATCACGTCGAGAGGAACGTCCTTTTCGGATCGTATGCCCGCGGGGGACAGGAGTAGGGCAGCGATATCGACGTGCTTGTCGAGTTCTGTTCCGGTGAGGACCCCTTCGACTTCTTCGGGCTGTCGCAGTACCTCGAGGAAAAACCCGGTTCCGGCGTGGATGTCGTGCCGGCAGCGGCACTCCGGCCCGAGATTCGCGGGCGGGTCACCGAGCAGCATAAGGTATTTCCGTTGCGCTTCATATTTTGATACATGGAGATATCAGAAGATGAAAGATTAGAGAGTATAAAGAAGAAAGAAGAGATTGCTGAGTTAACCGCTGAGATTTTTAAAATATATCGTCAACCCGAAAATGTAGCTGAACTTAAAGGCAAAATCCACACGATTTTATCAAAAGTTGCCGTAATATTGAGTTATTCAAGTTCGAAGAATGCAGGCGCTATCACTAGTTCCCTTACCAAGCGTGCAGTTATGATAGACCTGCTTATCGAAAGGGAAGGATGGGGGTGGGATATCGTAACAGGCGAGGTAAATCGGTTTTGCGCTGTAGCAAACGGGATTAGATTTGATTTTACTAAAAGCGGTTTGAATATACAATTACCAAGTATATCAAAGGTTGAAATCTCGCCATTTAAAACTGAATTTTCATGAACTATTTTCCTATAATCTGCACGGAACACACTACAACTGATCCTTTTTTCATGTAGTATGCGATGGTGTAATCTCAAAGAAAAACGTTTCTTTTCAAAATTGGAACACCAACCAACTGTAAGGATGCTGCGGGTGGGATCCGAACCCACGATTTCCAGATGTCCCAGGCTTGGACGCACCGTCTTCTCAAAAACCCTATGAGTCTGGCGCCCTAACCGACTAGGCCACCGCAGCGCACAAAGTGCAGTATAACAATGTTGTATTGCCAAATAAACCTTATGGCTCCCCGGAAAAATTGGATAAAGGGTTACTTCGAGTTTTTCCGGATATAGACGTCGACCGCCGCCGTGATCGCCGCCACGTGCTTCCCCTGGCGGAGCGAGGCGGCCAGCGTCTGCATACGCGCCTCCTCCTCGTGGAGATAGCGGCGCAGGCTCGTCGCGATGTGCTCCTCCTGCAGGAAGTGCGTGTGGGTGTCGCCGGCGATGAAGTGGGCGTTGTGCATGATCGCGTAGTGGAGCGGGAGCGTCGTCTTCACGCCCAGGATGACGTACTCGTAGATCGCCCGGCGCATCCGCTGGATCGCCTCCTCGCGGTCGGAGCCGAGCGCGCAGAGCTTCGAGATCATCGAGTCGTAGTGCGCCGGGATGGTGTAGCCCATGTGGATGCCGGAGTCGACCCGGATTCCCGGCCCGCCCGGGGAGCGGTAGCGGACGATCTTGCCCGGATCGGCGGCGAAGTTGTTCAGCGGGTCCTCCGCGTTGATCCGGCACTCGATCGCGTGCCCCCGGATGCCGATGTCGTCCTGGTCCATCGCGAGGTCTTCGCCCGCCGCGATCGCGATCTGCTGTTTCACCATATCGATCCCGGTGACGAACTCCGTGACCGTGTGCTCCACCTGCAGCCGGGTGTTCACCTCCATGAAGTAGTAGTTCCCGTTCGCGTAGAGGAACTCCACCGTGCCGGCGTTCTTGTAGTTCGCCGCCTTTGCCGCGGCGATGGCCGACACCGTCATCTGCTCCCGGAGGGCGGGCGTCATGATCGGGCAGGGCGCCTCCTCGAGCAGTTTCTGGTGCCGGCGCTGGATCGAGCACTCGCGGTCGTAGAGGTGGACGGTGTGCCCCTTCGCGTCGGCAAGAACCTGGATCTCGATGTGGCGCGGCTTCGTGAGGTACTTCTCCACGAAGATCGTCGGATCGCCGAAAGCGGACTGGGCAATCCGCATACCCGCATCGAGCGCCTCCTCGAGCTCGCCCTCGTTCTCGGCGATGTGCATCCCGATACCGCCGCCGCCCGCGCTCGCCTTCACGATCACCGGGTAGCCGATCTCGGCGGCGACCTTCTTCGCCTCCTCGACGCTCGTCACGCCCTCCGGCGTGCCCGGAAGGACCGGGACTCCGGCCTCGCGCATCATCTTCTTCGACCCGATCTTCGAGCCCAGCGCCTCGATCGTCTTCCACGACGGCCCGATGAACGTCAGGCCCTCCTCCTCGACCAGTTTTGCGAACCCGGCGTTCTCCGCGAGGAACCCGTAGCCCGGGTGGATCGCCTCGGCCCCGGTCTTCCTCGCCACGTCGCAGATCCGCTCCTTGTTGAGGTAACTCTTCGACGGGTGCGCCTCGCCGACACAGAACGCCTCGTCGGCGTACTTGACGTGGAGCGCATTACTGTCCGGCTCGGAGTAGATCGCGACCGTGTCGATGCCCAGTTCCCGGCAGGCACGCATGACCCGGATGGCAATCTCGCCGCGGTTGGCAATCAGGATCTTGTCAAAGTATTTCATCGCGCCAGCCAGCCTCTCACTCAATGACCATCAGCACGTCGCCGTTCTGCACGACGTCCCCGGCGTCCACGAAGATCTCCGAGACCGTGCCGTCGCGGGGGCTCGGGATGGGGTTCTCCATCTTCATCGCCTCGAGGACGATGAGCGTGTCGCCCTTCCTGACGGTGCTCCCGCGCTGGGCCATCACCTTCAGGACCATGCCCTGCATGTTGCTCTTGACACCGCCGGCGACATCCCCGCGGGGGGCCCCCGCCGACGCGGCGGCGGCCGACGCAGCCGCGACCGAGCCTCCCTCGACGGTGACGATCCTAACGGAGAAGATCTCGCCGTCCACCTCGACCTCCATGGAACGGGGGATCTCCGCAACCCCCGCCGGTCCGGCTGCCGCCTTCTCGGGGATCGCCTCGGGCTGGCGCTCGCCCCTGAGGAACGACGGCGCGACGCTCGGGTAGAGGATGTAGGTGAGGACGTCCTCATCCCGGGTAACCAGACCCTGCTCCTCCGCCTCCTTCTTCATCTGCTCGTAGATGGGTTCGAGGAGGTCCGCCGGGCGAACCGTGACCGGCTCCTCGTCGCCGATGATCGTTCTGCGGATCTCGGGGCTGATCGGGGCGGGAGAGCGTCCGTAGAGGCCGCGGACGTAGTCCTTCACCTCTTTCGTCACGTTCCGGTAGCGCTCCCCGTCCATCAGGACGTTGAAAACCGCCTGGGTGCCCACGATCTGGCTCGTCGGCGTAACGAGCGGCGGGTAGCCGAGATCCTCTCTCACACGGGGGATCTCGCGGAGCACCTCGTCCAGGCGGTCGAGCGCATCCTGCTCCTTGAGCTGCGAGACGAGGTTCGAGATCATCCCGCCCGGGAGCTGGTAGATCAGCACGTCCGAGTCGACCCGGTCGGCGATTGAGTTGAAGAGCGGCTCGTACTTACCCCGCATATCGCGGCAGATGTTCCTGACCTTCCGGAGCGGGAGAAGATCGATCCCGGTGTCGCGCGCCGTCCCGGCAACGCTGGCAACGACGCTCTCCGTCGGAGGCTGGGAGGTGCCGAGGGCGAACGGCGACATCGCCGTATCCAGGATATCCACGCCCGCATCGATCGCCGCCTGATAACTCAGGGGCGCGACGCCGCTCGTGCAGTGGGAGTGGAGGCAGACCCTGACGTCCGCCGTCTTCTTGATCCCCGTGATGAGGTCGCGGGCATCGTGCGGCATGATCAGGCCGGCCATGTCCTTGATGCAGATCGAGTCGCAGCCGAGCGTATAGAGTTCTTCCGCCATCTCGACAAACGTCGCGACGGAATGAACAGGGCTCGTCGTGTAGGAGATCGCGCCCTGCAGGTGCGCCCCGACGTTCTTGACCTCCTCCATCGCTTTCTTCATGTTCCGGATATCGTTCAACGCATCGAAGACCCGGAAGATGTCGACCCCGTTTCGCGCCGACGCCTCTACGAACTTCTCCACCACGTCATCGGGGTAGTGCCGGTAGCCCACGAGGTTCTGGCCCCGCAGGAGCATCTGGATAGGCGTGCGCCGGAGCTCTGCCTTCAGCACCCGGAGACGTTCCCAGGGATCGTCGTTGAGGAACCTGATGCAGCTGTCAAAGGTCGCCCCGCCCCAGGCCTCGACGGAGAAGAAACCCACGTCGTCGATGGCACGGGCAAGAGGGAGCATGTCCTCAGTCCGGAGGCGGGTGGCGATGAGCGACTGATGCGCGTCCCTAAGCGTGGTATCGGTGATATTGAGTGAATCTAATTTGGCAGCACACATCGAATTGTACACCTCGAAGGGCTGAGAAGATATCGATAAAGCCTCTCAAAAATTCATCCTACTAATATAAAAACGTCGCGAAGGGGGAGAGTCGATAAAAGGGCGGGTATTATAGCCATTATTGCGGCCGGGACGTCCAGGGGATCCGCCCTGAACCGGGGACAGATCCGCCCTCCGATCGTGTACCCCCGTACCACGAGCAGGCGCGCAACCTCGTCGGCCCGCCGGATCTCCGTGACGATGAGGGTGACGGCGAGCGGAACGATCGAGCGGATACCGGGCCGGATACCCTTCAGCGCCATCGCGATTCGCACCTGCTCGATCTCCCCGCGGAGCACGGAAATGCCGGAAATTCCCATCTCGGCGACGAGCCCGACCTCGAACCCCACCCGGTTCCCGAGAGCCCAGACCGCCACGGCAAGTACTTCTCCATCCTCCGTCTCAGCATACGCCCACGCGGCGAGGAGGAGGATCACGGTCATCCGGAAGAAGTAGGAGAGCCCCGCGCCGCCGCCCCATGCGGAGACGAGCGCCGTTGCGGCGACCATCGCAACGAGGGGCAGAAGCACCCCCGGCCGCGGGAGCGATCGTGTGCGCGGCGTAAACAGCAGCCACCAGACGAGGGCGGCGGCGGCTCCCGCGATGCTCGCAAACGCCGCGAGCGAGAGGACGGCGACGGAAAGAAGCCTCAGCCGCGGATCCTGCATAGCGCCTCCCGGGCGTCGGAGAGCCTGATGTTCGCAGGACGGGCCCCCTGGTCCAGTGCATACCGGAGATACGGCGGGGCGTGCCGCCAGGAGGGGATCGCATCGGGCACGCTGCCGCGGGCGGTCATGTCTCCGGCCTCCATTTCCCAGATTGCGTCCACCCGGGGAAGAACCGCGCGCTCGTGCGAGAAGACGATCGTGATGCCGGAATCGCGCTCCTCGAGCATCCCGCAGGCCTTCCTCTTCGCGGTGCAGTCAAGAGAACTGAACGGTTCGTCCAGCAGCAGCAGGTCAGGATCTCTCAGGAGCGCGCAGGCGAGGGTCAGCCGCTTGAGTTCGCCGCGGGAGAGGTGGAACGGGTCGTCGTCCGCACGCGCCGACAACTCCGCCAGCGCGAGCGCGTCCTCCGGCACAAGTCCCCAGGAAGCCGCCTCCCCGGCGATCGTCGGGGAGGTGATGTGGTGCTCGGGGAACTGCAGCAGGAGCTGCGTCGTCAGAACGCCGTGCCGCCGGACGGCCCCGCGTTCGGGCCGGAGGAGCCCCGCAAGCAGAAGAGCCAGCGTCGACTTCCCGCTCCCCACCGGCCCGCTGACCAGGTGCACGCCTTCGTCGAACGTGCCGCTACCCCGGAGGGTGAACGAATCCTGCGAAAAGACGAGATCCGCAAGTTCGACTCTCACCGGGACACCCTCCAGAGCGTGGGGTAAAAGCACGTCTCCTCGAGCGCGGAGAAGACCTCCTCCGGCGTGCCGTGGTGCCTGACGCGGCCGTTCTCCATAAAGAGAACGCAGTCCGCGGTAGCCGCAACGTCCATCGACTGCGTGCACCAGAGCACGTGGGCTGCGGCGCTCTCCCGCACCACGCGCTGGACGCGCTCCGCGGTCACGCCGTCCAGGTGCGAATCAGCCTCGTCCAGGACGAGCACCTCGGGGTCGCCGGCGCAGGCGGCGGCCAGCGCAACGAGCGCCTTCTCCCCCCCGGAGAGGGCCGCGACCTTCTTGCCGAGGAGGTGGCGGATGCCGACAACCTCCGCAACCGCCCGGACCGCCCTGTCCGTCTCGGGGCAGGGGCGGTGGCGGAACCGGGGCGTCGATGCGATCTCGTCGTAGACCCGGGAGAAGAGGAGCGTCCGGTCGGGGAACTCCCCCACCCACCCGACCTTCACGGCCGACGGCGGACGGTCGAGGAGCAGGACAGATCCTGCTTCGGGCTCCTCGATCCCGGAGCAGACCGAGAGCAACGTCGTCTTGCCGCTCCCGTTCGGCCCGATAACGGCGATATGGCGCGCGTCCACCGCAAGGCCGGGGATGTCGAGCAGCCGGTGCCGGAGATCGGCGATACGGATCATGCCACCCGCTTCCCTATGGCGTATGCGGCTGCAGCCTTCACGGCATCGCCGATGATAAACGGGGCGACGCCGAGCAGGACCGCCTGAAGAAGCGGGATCGAAGCCGAATATGAAAGCCATACGGCGCCAGCCAGGAGATAGATTGCACAGGCCGCGATCAGCCCTGTGATCCGCGATGCCGGCGATTCGTGTTCGTAGGCGATCCCGGCGACGAGGGCGGCGGGGATGAAGCCGATCAGGAACCCGCCCGTGGGGCCGAGAAGCACCCCGAGGCCCGCCGTGCCGTTGTGATAGACCGGGAGGCCCGCCGCCCCGAGGAGGACGTAGAGGGCGACGGGGATCGCCCCGTAGCGCTTCATGACGATCCCGGATAACAGGACGAAAAGCGTCTGGAGCGTGAGCGGTACCGGGGGGAGTGGGATGGAGATCCAGCTCCCGGCGGCGATCAGCGCGATGAACGTACCGCTGTAGGCGAGGATCCGGGCTCGGTGCATCATGTCAACCATTTTATTTTGGATGGTTGACAAGAAAAATCCTGCTGATGCCTGACGAACTGCATCACATAACCCCGGGAGATTTCCGTTCCGATGGGGAGACCTTCTCGCCGATCCAAAAAGTGTATGGGTGTTGACCGGCAGGTCAGAGCTGGAAACAGTCGCCGGCGATGACCCGCTCTATCTTTCCGTTGTCTTTCCGGATGATCAGGGCACCGTGCTCGTCGATATCGATGGCCTCTCCCGAGAAGGTCTTGTTGACGGTCTTGATGGCCACCCGGTGATCGAGCGTCCGGGAGAGGCTCTTCCACTCGCGGATGATGGAGTCGTACTCGCCGTCCTCGAGCTGCTGGTAGCGCAGTTCGAACTCCCGCAGAACCCGGGCAAGGAGCGCCACCCGGTCGACCTCGCGGCCGACCTCGGCCTGGAGCGTGGTCACGGTCTCCCGCAGGTTCGAGGAGAGGTCGTCGAGAGAGACGTTCGCATCGATCCCAAGCCCCAGGAGGGCGTAGTGCACGGTATCCGCCTCGGCAGCGAGTTCCAGGAGCAGACCGGCGACCTTCTTGTCTCCGATAAAGATGTCGTTGGGCCACTTGATGAGCGCACTGATGTCGTACTCCTTGCGGATGGCACGGGCAATCGCGACCGACCCGGCCATGGTGATCATGAAAAGGTGGTCGAGCGGGATCTTCGGTTTCAAAAGGATGGTGGCCCAGATGCCGCCGGCAGGAGAGACCCAGGCGCGTCCGAGCCGTCCCACCCCCCCGGTCTGCTCCTCGGCGATGATCACCATGCCGTGCAGGTTTTCAGGATCGGTCTCGGCGGCAAGCTTCTTCGCGACCCAGCCCGTGGAGGCGGTGCTGTCGAACTGACGGATCTGCCGCCCGATGACCCGGGTACGGAGCATCTTGTTGATCTCGTAGGGGAGGAGCCGGTCGGTCTTCGTCTCGAGGTGGTAACCTTCCACCCGGGACGACGATATCCCGTATCCCAGCCTCCGGAGTTCGCGTATCTGCTTCCAGACGGCCGACCGGGTGATGCCCAGCTGCTCCGCAATCCGTTCCCCTGATACCGGGCCGGGCGATTCTTCGAGAATCTTCAATACGTTGATTGCCGTATCCTTCATGTCCATTACCTTTTCGCTGCAGGCGACTCGCTCGGGAGCGGACACGGGTCCTCGCCGCAGACCTGCCTCCGGATCACCGTGTTCTGCTCCATGAAACCCGCGAGATCAAAGATGCCGGTCACATCGACGATGCCGATTGCGCCGATGGCTCTGCCTTCTTCGTCCCTTACCGGCGCCACCACCACCGGGATCCCTTTGTACGGGCCACTCGGGGGCCTGACCCTCAACGTAGCGTTCTCCTCGAGGACTTCCTCGAGGATGGGGCCCGTATAGCCCTCGTCGACGACCTTCCCGTCCTCGACCCTGACTCCGGGGTGGTCGCGGGACCGTGCCGTAACGGGCAACCGACCAAGCAGATCGTGGATACATACCACGATCGGGGCGAGATCGCGCGCGCTCGAAGACGCAGAGACGATATATTGATCCATGGCCGTATCCATACTGTTCATCACGGTTTATCTAAAATAATGTTTCCCTATCACCGCAGGAGAATTTCTTCAGGAATTCGCGCGACGGGTACTCATGGATGCTGGTCACCAGGATCATCCCGTCGCCGAGCGGCTTCCCGACGAGGAGCGCCTCCCCCCCGGGCGTGGCGGCAAGCGTCTCGCCGCCGTGTGACGGGAACGAGCCGTCGCACTCGACGGCGTCGAGATCATACCCCGAAAAAAGGGAGTTGAAGGTGCTCTCCCCGGCGAACCGGACGGCACGCGGCCCGTAGGCAAACGAGTAGGTCACCGGGAACGGGAGCCAGTCGTAGGCGTCCTCGCGCGAGCCTCCCGCGCCGAAGACCAGCAGCCGGCCGCCGTTCTCGACGAAACGCCGGATACGGCCCTCTGCAGCCCGGAGAGCGGGGAGAAGGTTCGAGTAGGCCGGGTTCGCAAACCCCGTCGGCACGATGACCGAGACGAACCTCCCGCGCCAGAAGGGAGACGCAAGCATGTTCGGGTTGACCGATTCGCAAGCGGCGCCGCAGTCCTCGATGAGCCGCGAGAACATGAGGGGGTTGTCCCAGAACAGCCCTATCCTGCCGGTCACCCCTTGATCACCCCGAGCGGCTCCAGCCGGGCGACGATATCCGAGAGGCCCGCTTCGTGCACCACACGCACCACTTCCCGGCTCGGCTTGTAGACTGCCGGAGCCTCCTCCGCGAGGGCGTTGTCACTGTGGGCACGCACCAGGATACCCTCTCCCGCGAGGCGTTCCCGGAGTTCCTTCCCGCGGACCTCTTTCTTCGCCTTCGACCGGCTGAGCACCCTCCCCGCCCCGTGGCAGGTGCTCCCCCACGTCTTCTCCATCGCGGTCGACGTGCCGTGGAGGAGGTAGGACGACGTCCCCATGCTCCCGGGGATGATCACCGGCTGCCCGATCCCGGCATACTCCCGGGGGACGCCCTCCGCTCCCGGGCCGAACGCTCGCGTCGCTCCTTTGCGGTGGACGCAGACCTCCGTCGAGACCCCGTCGACGTCGTGGCGCTCGAACTTGGCGACGTTATGCGCGACGTCGTAGACGAGCCGCATCTCGTCGTAATCGATCCCGAAGAGGTCCACGAAGACCTTCCTCGCTTCGTGCATGATGACCTGCCGGTTCGTCCAAGCGTAGTTCGCGGCCGAGACCATGCCACCGTAGTAGGCACGGCCTTCCGGAGAGTCGATCGGAGCGCAGGCGAGCTGCCGGTCGGGGAGGCGTATCCCGTACTTCGGAAGCGCGCCCTCGAGCGTCCGCAAATGATCGGTCGCGACCTGGTGGCCGAGGCCGCGTGAGCCGCAGTGGACCATGAAGCAGACCTGCCCTTCGGCGATCCCGAAGGCCTTTGCCGCTTCGGGGTCGACGATCTCCCTCGCCACCTGGACCTCCAGGAAGTGGTTTCCGGCGCCGAGCGTCCCGATCTGCGGCACGCCCCGCTGCCGCGCTTTGGCGCTGACCGCGTCGGGGTCGGCGCCCGGCATCGCCCCCTCGCCCTCGCACCGGACGAGGTCGGCTTCGGTGCCGAGCCCGCGCTCGACCGCCCACCGGGCGCCGTCGACCATGACCGCGGAGAGATCCTTGTTCGAGACCCGCAGGGAACTCTTCGCACCCACACCGGTCGGAACGGCGTCGAAGAGCCGCTCGATCAGTTCCCGTTTCCGGCGGGCGAGATCGGCCTCGGTCAGGGGCGTCGTGATCAGCCGGACGCCACAGTTGATGTCGAACCCGACCCCGCCGGGAGAGATGACCCCTTCGGTCATGTCGAACGCGGCGACGCCGCCGATGGGAAACCCGTATCCCCAGTGGATATCGGGCATGGCAAGCGAGTGTTTCACGATCCCCGGGAGCGTCGCGACGTTCGCGAGCTGGCGGACGGCTCCTTCTTCGAGCGTCTCCGCCAGTGTCCCGGAGAGGAAAAAGCGCCCCGGCACCCGCATATCGGGGACGTATCCGATAGGAACCTCCCATTCGAGGTCTCCGATCTTATTGATTCCGGCAAGCATGGCAACCTCTCAGATATCGAAGATGATCTCCACCACGTAACCCTCTTCTTCTTTAACGATTTCGAGCCCGAAGTAGGATATACCTTTGACAAGCGATCCCGCCGAGTGCCGTGCGGGTTCGAACGGCTCGCCCCTGAGGACGGCGGAGAGCCGGGTGCCCCGGAGATCGACGTTGAAGGTGCAGAAGACGGTGTTCTCGACCTCGGTGACGAAGAGCAGTTCAGAGAGGTAGTCGATCAGAAGCGATTCGAGGTTCTCCGCCTCGATCTCGATCTTCCGCTCGACTCCCCTCTCCTCGCAGGGCCCGTACATCACGTGGAACATCGCCCGGCCCGCCTCGCCAAAGAGCTCGTTCAAGGTCGCGCCCCGCACCCGCATGAGGACGTCGGCGGTGTGCTCCAGTTCTTCGAAACTCATGATCTAGAAGTCTTCATAGAATATAGGAATCATTCCCCTGTGGATGGAATCGATGTAGCGGGCCTGGTATTTCGAGATATAGACGGTGTAATCGCCGACCGGAACCTGCAGGTCGGTCGCCTTCGGCGGTTTGACCGATACCGGCAGGAGGATGGGTCCGCTACAGGATGTGCTCACTCGAAAGTCGCGTTTCCTCTGGAGGACATACGATCGGACGTCCTCCGTAACATAGATGCCCCGTGATCGACCTGGCTCCCCAACGTCGCTCTGCATAATAATCCCCTATATTGGTGCTGGGGCTAAAAAAAGAGGTATGGTTGGCGGGAACTATGTCGTCCCGAGGATCTTTGCCACCACGTCCACGTACTGGTCCTTCAGCTCGTAGATGGAGTTTGTCCCCTCCGCGTTCCGCCTCACGTGCAGGATGCCGATACGGGATGCGATGATGCCTACCATGGACGCAATGGAGTGGTAACTGATCGAGAACTGTTTTTGCAGCTTCTCGTAGATCTGGGGTATGGTGAAAGATTTTACCTTGACGAACAGGTTCAGCAGCTCATGCCGGATTCCATCCCGGTCACGTGAGAGATAACCTTTAAGTCGAGCTTCTATCTCTTTTTTGAGCTCACCGGGCGATCTCATATGTGCTTGTGATTCGGTATTTTATATATATCTTTTCTTTTCATTCATTTAATCGGGTATTCTGCCAGGAGGACGACAATTGTCTGACGAAATGCAATCATGCCGGATATGACGACACCGTTCTCCCAAAAAACGGACATTATAACCCTGATAAGGTTTTAAACGGACATAATCGCGATTCCGTGGCACACACGTTTCACATGCATCTCCACGGCGCGCATATGGATGGACGAGACGCCGAGAGCGTGAACACCGTCAGTGCGACCGCCGGGTGAGCATGCGCCGGAGCGAATCGCATGAGAGAACGCCCCGGGGAAGGAACCCCCTGCCGGCCCCGGACGGAACTCCTCCACACCGGGCAATTCCCGGGGTAGTTCAGCAATATCCGGGCGGATTCCGGGTTCAACCACACATCCATGAGCAACCCTTTAACCTTTCACCATCGTACACTAATACAGCATGGAATTTGCCAGATACGACGTCAACAAATACTCTCCGCGGCAGATGGTAGCGCTGCCCCTCGTTCTCCTCCTCCTTGCCGGGTTGCTGCTGGGCTACACCACGCTCGCCACCGGCCTGCCCATAACCCCGGGCATCGACTTTGCGGGAGGTACGGCGGTCACCGTCTTCACATCCGACAGCAGAGAGACGGTAGAGGCGACCTTTGCCGGGTATCCGGTGTTGTCGGTGGGTGAAGGGATCGGCAATGGAAAGTACATCCAGTTCGGCCCGATGGAAGACGCCCGGTACCAGAGTCTTGTTGGGCTCATCAACGAGAGGTATCCCGATGCGAAGATAGACCAGATCGGCGAGACGTTCGGAAAGACGCTCCAGGGTCAGGCCTTCCTCGCCCTGATCTTCTCGTTCATCGGCATGGCCGTCGTGGTCATGATTGCGTTCCGCAATCTCGTGCCGGCGGGTGCGGTCGTCCTCTCCGCCTTCGCCGACATCGCCATCACCGCCGGGATCATGCAGATCATCGGTATTCCGCTCTCCCTCGGGACGACGGCGGCCCTGCTGATGCTGATCGGTTACTCCGTCGACAGTGACATCCTGCTGACCACGCGCCTCCTGAAGCGCAAGGGGAAACTCGAAGAAAAACTCTCCGGTGCGTTCAGGACCGGGATCATCATGACGACCACGACGCTCATGGCCATCGCCGCGATGTGGGTCGTCGCTACGGCGGGACAGATTCAGATCATCGCCGAGATTGCAAGCGTCCTCATCATCGGCCTCTTTGTGGACATAATGAACACCTGGATGCTGAACGCCGGCATTCTGAAGGAGTACGTCCTCCGGGGGAACAAGAAATGAACGGCGAAACCATCAAGAATCTCGTCAAAGACTGGCGGATCGCCCTGGTGCTCCTGCTGGTCGTCGGCTCCCTTGTCGGTATCTACCTCGCTCCCCCGAGCCCGGAGAAGGGTATCGAGGGGAACCTCCAGTTCGGCCTCGATCTCGAGGGCGGTTCGTGGCTGCAGATGGAGTTCCAGTCCGTGGTCGTGGCATTCTCGACCGACGGATCGGTCGGAGACCTCATGGACGACCTGCGGACGGATCTCGAGACCGAGGTCATCCGCATCGACGAGAACCACCTCGAGATCCGAAAGAGCGTCACCCGTGCCGACCTCGAACCGATCTTTGCGGAATCGGGCGCCTCGATCGTAACCCACCAGAAGGGCGTATCCGCGTTCACCGCAGACGAGGTGAAGAGGATCCTGAACGAGAAGGTGAACGCTCTCGGGATGCAGGACGCGAGGATCAACCTGCTCACCCCGACCGGAAGCGAGTTCCCGCAGTACGTGCGGATAGAACTCGCCGGCGTGGATATGGCGACGGCGCAGGATATCGTCGGCCAGCAGGGCCTGTTCGAGATACGGGTCCAGACCACAGGGAACGAGACCGAGCACGTCCTCTACGGTGACCAGATCACCAGCGTCGGCGTGCCGCAGAGGGATTCCGACGGCACATGGAGCGTCGGGTTCTCGTTCACCGAGACGGGCGCAGAGGCCTTCCGTGAGGCCGCCATCGAATCCGGAGCGGTCGACAACCCGGACGCCCACCACCTCGTGATGATCCTCGACAACGAGACCGTCTACAGCGCCCCCCTCGCCGGAAACCTTGTGAGCGAGCTCCGGGCGGGCCCGGTCAGGTCGCTCTCCGCAAGCACCGGCACCGGCGACGCCGGGCTCGAGGATGCGATGACGCTCCAGATCCACCTGCGGGCCGGCGCACTGCCGGTGCAGGTGGATATCGTCGGGTCCGGTTCCGTCCCGGCGGCGCTTGGCGAACAGTTCAAGATGACGGTCGCCATCGCCGGGCTGCTCGCGCTGCTCACCGTAGCGGTCGTCGTCTACTACCGTTACCGCGAGCCCTCGATCGTGATCCCGATGGTCGCGATCAACCTTGCAGAGATCATCATCCTGCTCGGGATTGCCCGGTTCATCATCCAGCTCGACCTCGCCACCATCGCCGGTCTGATAGCGGTGGTGGGTACCGGCATCGACCAGCTCGTCATCATCACGGACGAGGTTCTCCACGAGGGGCGTGTCCCGTCGCCGAACCTCTACATGAAACGCTACGGGCGGGCGCTCGGTATCATCGCCGTCGCCGCCGCGACGGTCTTCATCGCCATGCTCCCGCTGGCGCTGATGGATCTCTCCACTCTTCGGGGCTTTGCAATCATCACCATACTCGGTGTCCTGATCGGCATCCTGGTCACGAGGCCCGCGTACGGAAAGATAATCATGGCGATCCTCTCAAAATAACATTTTTAGAACCCCATTCTTCGGGTTGTACCTCCCGATGGAGCAACTCTAATCCCGCGAAGCCCAGGATTACTTCTATTCCAATGACGTGAGCAATAATACAGTACTATTGTACCAATCCTGAGAGTGAGATAAAATTCCGCTCAATTGGATTATATAATAGTATCGCAAAAGAGAGCATGCGGCTGGGCTGCCTTTGAACCTATTGCTTCATTGCGAGGTTCCAAAGTGGTGCGGTCGCTCGAACCTGAAGATTTCATCAGATCCTCCACGATGCGATGAAATCTCCAGTACCCGTAGGCAGAATGAGCTTTGTACTTATTGGTAATTAACGTACTCCCTCTTCTGCCTCCTGAAACACTATTCGGAGGAATAGAGAATGAACCTAAACGTTGGAACACGAGCATGTCTCGTTCTTTTTGCAGCACTGCTTGCATTTGCAGCATGTGCATCGCCGGTGAGCGCCGCCTGGGTATATAAAGGCCAGTACACCGACACTTCCGGGGATAGTTATGGTGACTATGTGATTGTGATACAACAGACCACTAAATACTGGTATGACGCCGATCAGGATCTCTGGAAAGAAGAAATTACTGCCGTTGGTGAAGCCAAATATTACAACAACCTGTTTGATACCTGGCAGCCGGCATGGGGGTCGTATGGAGTATACGGTTATGAAGAGGGGTATTTTACGGTGTGGAGTCAATACGGTGACGAGAGTGTCACCTACACAAGTCCGATTGTCGAAAAGAAACAGATGTACGGATCTGGCACAATTTATTCTGGCATCAGGTACACAGAGACTAACGGAGACGGAGACGTAGGCGGGGATTATGTTGCCGTCGGTGTTGCCGGATCAGTTACTTCCTCTGTGGGTGCCCAGTGCTGGACAAGCTGTGGCACCTACTGATGAGTTGGTTGCTTCATCATCTGCTACCAATCACACTTTGGGTGCCGGGTTGCCGGACATGGACTTCGGAGTGAGGATAGAAACCTGATTTTCCGGAGCCATTCAACCCTCTCCTTTTTATCTTTACAGCAAATGTGCTGTGTTGCAGCATTTCCGGCCAGGGAGAATGATACCAAAGATATTGGTGAAACTAAATTATCATGCCATATTGGGTGCAGTGGCGAAATGAACGGAATGTGTATCGCAAAGTTTGGCAACGAAGCTCAGGCGGTGGCCCGCACCGCTTCCCCAAGAATGCATTTGTTGCCGGAAAAAGGACCTCCGATTTTCCAAATGTCAGCCCGTAGCCGGTTAACGGTGACCGTGTCTGCTAATCTCCATTCCACTCATTCTCTAACGCATTCGGCACGACTTGGTGATTCAGTGGGCCCGGCGAAACATCGTCCAGTGTCTTGATGCCGGGAGTATGAGCACGATCATGGGAACTGTCAGGACACGTCCAAACCAATAACCTCTTATCACAGTGATGCGTGTAATCCACATCGAAAACACGCCCTCTGAAGCCGGATTTCGAAATACAGCTGTTATGCCACGGTCGTCTGGTGGACAACAACCTTTATTGCCCCGTTCACACACAATGTTTGAACGGGGTACAGCCTTATGGGAAAACCGGTTTTAATGGACTTTTTCGCCGAGTGGTGCGGTCCGTGCCACCAGCAGACACCGATCATCGATGAGCTCAAAGCAAAGATGGGCGATCAGGTTGATATCCAGAAGATCGACGTCGGTGTCGACTCCGAAGAGACACGGCAATATGCCGCCAAATACGACATCCAGTTCGTACCTACGCTCGTCATCGAGAAAGACGGGCAACTCGTCCAGAAGCTGGTAGGCGTCCAGGACCTCGGCACGCTTGAAAGCATCTTAAAACCGCTGGTGGAGCAGTGAAGATCGGGATCGTCGGGGGAACCGGCGACATCGGGGAAGGCATGGCGCTCCGGCTCTCGCCGAAGTACGACGTGATCGTGGGATCTCGCGAGGAAGTAAAGGCGGTCGCAACCTGCGAGACCTGCCGGGAGACCCTGGAGGTGCAGGGAATGGAGTGCAGCCTCGCAGGCGTCACCAACCAGCGTGCGGTCGATGAGGCGGACGTCGTCGTCCTCGCGATACCCTTCAAGCACGTGACTCCCACCCTGAACACCCTGACCGGGTTCGAGGACAAGATCGTCGTCAGCCCCGTCAACCCGATCGAGCGGACGAACTACTTCTACTACGCCCCTCCGCCGGAGGGCTCGGCGGCGATGATGATCAAGGGGATGCTCCCCGAGAGCGCGACCGTATGTGCCGCGTTCAACAACATCGCCGCGAACAAGTGGAAGATGCTCGAAGAGGAACTGGACTACTCGGTCGCGGTCTGCTGCGACGACGACGGTGCGAAGCAGAAGGTCATGGAGATCGTCAACAACGTCTCGAACCTCCGCGCCTATGACGGGGGACCGCTTGCGGCCGCATCCATCGTCGAGAGCGTGACGCCCCTCCTCCTCAACATCGCCCGGTTCAATAAGATGCGGGACGTCGGCGTGAAGTTTGTATAATTTTTCCTTTTTTGCCCTAGGAGAGGGTTGGTGGCTCGGGATCCGTGCCTAACCCCAGAAGCCGAAGATCTTCGGCACTCGTATTCATTCTACGAAGATCATCTTAGAACTCGGGAGTTCTGTTTATCACGTTCCCGGGCACAGTTTTCCGGTAGACTGCGCACCTAGCGGTGCTCGAACACCTACCCTTGACCTAGAGGCTCACGCCCGTACACCGACTTCCAGTGGATATCGCCGAGAGGGGGGTGGGGACAGGGGAGTGCGAGCGCAGCGAGCTTGAGAAACCCGAAGGGTTTCGAGGGGGGAATACTCCCCCCTCCCCACCTGACGGTGGTCGAGCTCCGTTCCTCCGGAACGTCGCACTCCCCGTCAGCCCCTCCCCCAGGGGCGATATGCGACTGGCCGAAGGGCGGGAGCACGAGCACCGAAGGTGCGCAGCCACCACGGTCCACTGTACCGGGTTTGCTGCGTAAATACTTGGAGCGGAGTTCGAGTGCCGAAGGCTGCGAGTTGTGCAGTGCGACTGGCCAGAGGCCAGGAGTTCGAGTGCCGAGAACGATGCCTCCCAGGTTTGGCATTTCTACAACCCTTTCTTGATTCATACCTGACCGTCCAAACCCATACCGCCACCCCCCCCTCACCGTGCCCCAAGCGGCATGCACATATCCCCGAGCACGCCAAACCATTCTGTACGAAAGGGTGCCGAAAATGCTGGATCGGGAGTTCGAACGGATTGGAAAGAGGCTCTTTATGGAAGGGCTCGTCGGAGCGAATTTCGGGAACATGAGCGTTCGGGGCGAGGGCGGCTTTAACATCACCCGGTCCGGCGCGTACCTCGACGCGAGGGAGATGCCGGTCTTCGTGCCGGATGCGGGCGACGCCCCGCGCGAGGCCTCGAGCGAGTACCGGGTCCACCGGGCGGTCTACCGGGAGACGCCCCACTCTACGATCGTCCACGCCCACCCGGTCCACACCGTCGCCGCCTCGCTCGATACCGACCTCGTCCGGCCGGCCGACAGCGAGGGAGGGGTGCTCTGCCCCGAGATCCCGGTCGTCACCGGGGATCCGGGGACCGACGAGATCGCAGAGAACGTCGCCCGGGCGCTCCGGGACGGCCATATCGTCATCGTCCGGGGGCACGGGACGTTTGCCGCCGGAAAAACGCTCGACGAGGCGTACATCTACACCTCGATCGCCGAGTACGCCTGCCGGATCCTCTTCTTATCGGGGAGGCTTCGGGGGGTTCTGTAACTGCTCGATCTGGCGGGTTGTCTCGCGGTGAAACCCGAGCAGCATGTCGCTGATCACGCCGAACATGAAGATCTGAAAACCCATCGTGATCAAAAGGACCGTGAGGATGGTGAGCGGCAGGTGCTCGATGTTCTTGAGCCACTCGAGGACGACGTAGACGCCGATGGCGCCCCCCAGAAGCGATATGAAGAGACCGATGATCCCGAAGTAAAAGATCGGGTTGTTCATCTTCGCGAGCC
This sequence comes from Methanoculleus marisnigri JR1, assembly GCF_000015825.1. Lineage (NCBI taxonomy): Archaea > Methanobacteriati > Methanobacteriota > Methanomicrobia > Methanomicrobiales > Methanomicrobiaceae > Methanoculleus > Methanoculleus marisnigri. Next base: position 1,667,600 of record NC_009051.1, read on the forward strand.
GGTATATAGTCGAGAAGATTCTGAGGCCGTCCTGGAACGGGTTTAGTTTCGTGACGGTCCCGGGCCTCGCCAGGTACCGGACCGGGACGACCGTGACCCGCTGTCCGTTCCTCACCGCCTCGACCGCCATCTCCGTCTCGATCTCGAACCCCGCCTCTTTAAGCGTCATCTGCCGGATCGACTGGAGAGTGAAGGCGCGGTAGCCGGAGAGGATATCGCTGAGGGCTTTTCCGTGCGCTATCCGAAACATCACGTTGAGGAGCTGGTTGCCGAGGAGGTTCAACCGCGTGAACGCTCCCGCCTCGGGATTGACGAGGCGATCGCCGATGACGTGATCGAATCCCCGGCCGAGGGGTTCGAGCATCTTCTCCGCGTCGTCCGGCGAGTAGGTGCCGTCGCCGTCGAGCATGAGCACGTAGGGCTGGTCGATGATATCCACGGCCTCGATGATGGCGTTGCCCTTTCCCTTCCCCGTCTGGCTCCGGACGACCGCTCCCGCGGCCCGCGCGATATCGGGCGTCCCGTCGGTACTGTTCCCGTCCATGACAAGGATGTGGAGAAAACCGCGCTGCCGGAACCCCTCGACCAGTTCACCGATCGTCGGGGCCTCGTTTAACGTTGGGATGAAGATACAGACCTCATCTCGCTCGACGCTCATTGGTGTACTATATCCGATTGAGCAACATAAGGACTTCGCATGCACGTAGCCAAATCGGGGCTCCGTGCTCTCGGTATCGCCGAGAGTTATTCAGGGCGGGAGGAGTCCACCCTTGCCGGCGTCGTCATGCGAAAGGACCTCCGGATCGACGGAGCGGCCTTCGCCCGGGTGACCGTCGGCGGATCGGATGCCACCGATGCGGTCGTCCGGCTCTTCACCCGTCTCGCCCGGCGGGACATCAACCTCCTGATGATCGGCGGGAGCGTCATCGCCTGGTATAACATCATCGACCCGGCGGCGGTGCATGCCGCGACCGGTCTTCCCGTCATCGTCGCCACCTACGAGGAGTCGGAGGGGCTCGACGAGGATATCCGACGCCACTTCCCGGGCGACGTCAAGAGGCTCGCGGCATACCGGAGGCTCGGCGCCCGGCTCCCCGTCCGGCTGCGGTCGGGGTATACGCTTTTTGTCCGCTCATGCGGCATCTCCCCGGAAGACGCCGCACGGCTCTGCAACGACTTCACATACGAAGGAAGGGTGCCCGAACCCATCCGGGTGGCGCGGCTCGTCGCCCGCGGCGTCGTCCGGTCGTCAGGATGCGTCGGGTTCGCCCCTGACGACCATGACCGTTGACGCCGCGTGGTCGACGGCGTAGGAACTGGTGCTCCCGAGGAAGAAGCGGCCGAGCCGGCCCTTGCCGTGCGACCCGACCACGGTCAGGTCGGCGCCGAGTTCCCGCGCCAGCGCGATGATCTCCGCTCCCGGGTGTCCCCAGCGTTTGTGGACGGTGAGCGGGACACCGATGGCGGCAGCCTCTTGCTCCACGTCGGCGAGGATCTCGTCGGCCTCCCGGTCGAGCGCATCGAGAAGCGCCTGCTGGGCGATATCGGGAGGTTCGAGCTGGTTGAGGGTCAGCGAGGGATACGTGGCGGTCTGGACGACGTGTACGGCATGCACGGAGGCCTCCATGGCGCGGGCGACGGCCAGGGCCTCTTCGAGCGCCCGGTGACCGATCTCCGATCCGTCGACCGCCACGAGAACTGATTTGAACATAACAGTCATTAGAAGCGTTCCGGTACAAAAACATGGTCTTTGAGAACGATGCGCCTCAGGCCCGCACCGTGTGTTTCGAGATCACCTTCCCGCTACGTTTATCCACCACCTGCAGAGTGACCTCTGCGCCCGGGTAGAAGGTTCCGTCGGTGAGATCCGCCGTCATCGTCTCGCCCGGGTTCCAGAAGGGGGTGCAGCAGCCCTCGCCGCTGAGAGTCTTTACCCCGTAGTGGTGCGACGGGATGAGGAGATGGCCGTTCAAGGTATGGACGATGCAGGCCCTGTAGCCGTTCACGTAGAAGACCGCCCTCAGGCAATCGTTCTCGTATGTCGTGCTCCCGTTGTTCTTGAGGGTGACCCTGCTCGCATACGTCAGTGCTCCGGCACCTGTGTTGACGTGGGAGATCTCGGTGATGATGATCGATGGCTGCGGCGGTTCGTCCCACGAACCGGTGGGGAACATCGAAAGCAGCAATAACAGGAGAATAGCGGCGAGAATGACGGTGACCGCAACCATCAGGAACACGCCGTGCGTGTCCGAAAGAGCGGTCTCGCCCTTAGCGATCCGCCTCACCGGGGCTGCCGGTGAGCCGGAGGGATGCTCTCCCCTCCGCGCAGCACCTGATGATCGGCCCCTAATACGGCATTCCATATGTCTGAGCTAGATTCCGGTAACGCCCGTAGGAATATGAGTCCAGTTTGGGTCCCTCGCTCTGTACCTTGTCCCGTATCTTGTTCCACTCGACGGCATCGGTGTGCTCGCGCCAGATGCTCTCGAAGGAGTCTCCTTCGGCTATGACGAAGACTTTCGGCTTCGACGTCAGTTTCTTCCCGGAATCTCCGTACTCCCCACCGGCATCGGTCGGGATGGCCGGCACCGTGGTCTCGATGAACGCGTACCCCGTGTCCCGGTAGCAGTACTGGTCGGGTGCCCTGATGCCCACGGCCATATGGCTCTCCTGCTCGAACTCGAAGAGCGCGACGCCGTACCCCAGGTCACGAAGGATGTACGCAAGCAGGAGCGACTTCTCGTCGCAGTCCCCGTCCTGGTGGTAGAGCACGTGGTACGGGTACTTGGCCGCCGTATCGAACGAGTAATCGGCGTAAGGGATCTGCTGCACCATGCTGATCGCGGTACGCACCTGGTTGTCGGGCTCGGACTCGGCAGCCCGGATGTTGCCGGCAAGCTGGTGCAGGTATCGGTCCTGGACGCTCTCATTGATAAACTGGAGCCAGTATTCACGTTCGATACGGAACGGGGTAGGATGCCTCGTGGACAGATAGTCGTTGACACCCCGGTAGGCATCGAACCGGATCGAACCCGGCTTGCCGCGGAGAACATACGGATAGTTGATGGTCTTTGGTCCTTTCTCCAGGGTCTCGTTGGAGATCTCCGGTGAACTGAGGCCCGACGCTTCAAGCGTCCCGGTGACCGTCGTTCCTACCGACGAGACGATCTGCCCGCCCCAGATGGCGGCTATGCCGATGATGACAAGGATGACGATCACAGCCCCGAGAGGGAATTTGCGCGGATGGTAAGGGTCGCCGGACATACGATGATAAATTCATTACCGAATATATAAACATTTTCAAAATTATTCGATGCCGTGGAGAGAGGGCCGGAGGTTGTGAGGGGGGAGATCGGCGGTACGGGATTTACGCCGCATCTAAGAGAGCAGATGTAACAACACCGAAATTACAGGGGAAATCGGATCCCGGGGGATTTTCGGCGCCTGTGCCCTCTCAGGAAAAACGGAATCACCGTCCCTCGCGGGGACCGACCGGCCAGGAGTTAAAGCACCAGAGGTGCGTCCGGGGAGCGCAGAGCGCGGACATCGGACCCCCGGCACTCGGGTGACGCGGCCCCGGGATCCATCTCGACGGTTGTAACTCCGCAAGTTATTGCAGGGACAAACTTTCTTCTCCTCCGCACCCAGGGAGGATCATGGCCGAAGCAGAACGAACACAACTACCCGGATACGTGCGCCTATCCCGGAGCGGCGAACTGGAGGAGCGGGCACGGCGAGCGCACGAGGTGCTCCGCGACTGCGTCGTCTGCCCCCAGGAGTGCCGCGTGAACCGTATCGAGGACGAGGAAGGGTTCTGCCGGACAGGTCTTTCACCACGAGTCTCGAGTTACAGCCCGCATTTCGGCGAAGAGTCCCCGCTTGTCGGGAGGAACGGTTCGGGAACGATATTCTTCGCTGGCTGCAACATGCGGTGCGAGTTCTGCCAGAACTACGAGATCAGCCAGTGCGAGGTCGGCTACGCGGTCTCGTGCGAAGACCTCGCCGCGATCATGCTCCGCCTGCAGGAACGCGGGTGCCACAACGTCAACTTTGTCTCCCCCTCGCACGTCGTCCCCCAGATCCTCCGTGCGGTCGCCTTCGCCGCCCCCCGGGGCCTCGACATCCCGCTGGTCTACAACAGCGGCGGCTACGATTCCGTGGAGACCCTGCGGCTCCTCGACGGCATCGTCGACATCTACATGCCGGACGCGAAGTACGGGCGGGACGACGTGGCGCTGGAACTCTCCCACGCCCCCGGCTATACCGGCCGGATGCATGCCGCATTAAAAGAGATGCACCGGCAGGTCGGCGACCTCGAGGTCAGGGACGGCGTCGCGGTGCGGGGCATGATCATCAGGCACCTGGTGCTCCCGGGGAACCTTGCAAACAGCGAGATGGTGATGAAGTTCGTCGCAGAGGAGATATCGCGCGACTCCTACGTGAACGTCATGGCCCAGTACCACCCGGCATGGAAGGCATCCGAAGGAGGGAGGAGCCCGGTGCTTGCGGCACTGCAACGCCCGATAACGGCGCGGGAGTATGCCTACGCCGTCCGCTGCGCACAGGAGAACGGCCTCACCCGGGGGTTCCCGTGAAAAGTGAACGGGAGACCCCGCCACCAAAAGACTATCCGCTCGAACGAAGAGAGAACTCTGGAGTGCAGGTGAGAAGAGAGGCAGGACTCCGGTACGCGGCCCTGACCGATACCGGAAAGCGGGAGCAGAACGAGGACGCGTATTTCGCCGGCCGGATGAACGGGCACTACCTCTTCGCCGTCGCGGACGGTCTCGGGGGGCATGCCTGCGGAGAGGTTGCGAGCAGGATGGCGATCGAGATCCTCGCGGAGGCTGCAGACAGGGAACTCATGGAGAGCGAACCCGCCGAACTGCTCGGAAACGCGTTCCAGCGCATCAACGCCGCAATTCTTGCATATAACAGGAATAAGGGTCTGAACGCAGGCACAACGCTCTCGGCGACAGTCGTCGGGGAGTCGGGCAGGTGCTGGATCGGCACGGTGGGCGACAGCAGGACGCATATCGTCACGCCGGCCTCCGTCTGGCATACGCGCGACCAGACCTACGTCCAGGGCCTGGTGGAGGCGGGAACCATCTCCCCGACCGAGGCGATGCTCCACCCGCAAAAGAACGTCCTGACCCAGGCGCTCGGCCTCTCGGCCCGGGTACGGATCGGCCTCGACGAAAGGGATCTCGCCGGAGGGGTTCTCCTGATCAGTTCGGACGGGCTGCACGATTACGTCCCGGAGGGCGTCATCCGGGAGATCGTGCTCGAAAACGATCCCGATACGGCATGCCGGAGGCTGATCGGTGCCGCCCGGGACGCGGCAAGCACCGACAACACCACGGTGATCGTTGCTAGAGCATGACAGGGCCTTATATTCAGGGTTTACTGTCACAGCAACCAACCGTTCTTCGCGTTCTTCGAACCTGCGGTGCTCAAACTCCAGACTCGAAGCCTGACGGCTTCTCATGCTCCGGACGTCCCGTCCGTCGCACCCTACGGCCCGTCATTCCCTATATCGCGGAGCGCTTCAAGGATTGCCGCACGGACGCCGTCGGTCGCCTCACCCTCCAGGGCGGCACGCAGCGCCAGAACCGCCTCCTCGCCGCCGATCGTCCCGAGCGATCGGGCGACGCTCCGTCGGACGAACTCGTTCTCGTCGTTTCGCATCGGCCCGAGCCGCTCGACCGCCCGGGGATCGCCGAGCAGCCCGAGCCCTTTCGCCGCCATGTAGCGGACGTGATCCTTTTCATCGTCGAGGGCGGCGACGAGGGCCGCATACGCCTCGCCGTCGGCGAGCAGCCCGAGGGCCTCCGCCGCACGATAGCGCACCCTCCAGTCGCCGTCCGATAGCAGGGCGATGCAGGCGGGCACGGCATGTTTTCCAATCGCCACGAGCCCGTGCATCGCTTCCGCCCGCACCGTCTTGTTCGGGTTCGAGAGCCTTGCGATGAGAACCTGCAGGTCCCGGCTATTCGAACGATCGTCTCCCGGTTCAGGAGGTATACTCTGAGTCATGATTCCGTCACATCCGCGGCGTAAGCCGGGGCGTAGATAAACATTGAAGCGGCTGCGTAATAAGTTCTCAGGAGCGCCGGAGCTCGTTGCAGGCACCGAATCCCGGCGGCAACCCCTGCCGTCAGATCAGAGACCCGATGCGTAGAGGACCAGGCCTGCAAAGATAAGAATGAGGATACCGGTCCCGAAGATGAGCGTCCCCAGAATATCGAAAACGGGATCGCTCGCGATCCATTTCCCCAGAGCGTGCATGAGAGCGGATACTTCATCAAGGTATATATATTTTACCTTAAGAATAAAAATAACATTTAACATATAATGGTTTTCAAGAACCGATAATTCCAGAATTTCTGTCTCGCCGGATTATCGGCAAATTCAGGGAGCAATACGGATATTCCCGGCAGCACAAGAGGTTAGTGTTCCGCGGCCGGAGGAACGGCTCCGCTGAGGGCTGGAAAAATGAAAGAAAGTGACGCCCAGGACGGAATTCGAATCCGTGTCGACGGCGTGACAGGCCGTCATGATAGGCCACTACACTACCTGGGCACTCAATGTTCGAGGGGATCCCGCCTCCCGGATTCGAACCGGGGACATCGCGGTAGCCGCGCAGTTCGCCCGAGAGCGAAGACTATACTACAGCCGCGCACTCTACCAGTCTGAGTTAAGGCGGGTCTCTGCTCTAATAATGTTAGATCGAGTTGTTATTAAATATTTCGCAGGATTTGCGGGGAACGGTAGAACACAGACGTTATTCTATATATACAACTTCAGATAACGAGTAGGTATGAACCCTACAAACGCTGAAGCACCTAGGAACGCTGAAGCGTACTGTCTTCTTCACCGATAGCCGTGCGAACAAGAACGTCACTGTTTTCGACACCACACTGCGCGACGGTGAACAAACACCGGGCATCTCGTTCACGCTCGAAGAGAAGCTCGGTATTGCAGAACAGCTCTCCGGAATAGGAGTCCACGCCATCGAAGCGGGCTTTCCCGCATCCTCCGATGCCGAACGTGAGATAGTTCGGGCCATCAAAGGTCTCGATCTTTCGACGCAGGTCTGCGGCCTTGCGCGGTCGCTCCGGGCCGACGTAGATGCGTGCATCGACTGCGGCGTCGACATGGTTCACGTCTTCATCCCGACCTCCGACGTCCAGCGCGAGTACACCATCAGAAAGACCCGCGAGCAGGTCCTCGAGGCAACCGGGGATATCATCGCGTATGCACGCGACCACGTCGACCGGTGCATGTTCTCCGCGATGGACGCCACGAGAACCGACTGGGATTACCTGATAGAGGTATACCGCGTTGCGGTGGACGCCGGAGCGACGATCATCAACGTGCCCGACACGGTCGGCGTGATCACCCCGACGGCCATGAAGCACCTCATCGAGCGGATCGACCGCGAGGTGAACTGCCCGATCGACGTCCACTGCCACAACGACTTCGGGCTTGCGGTGGCGAACACCATCGCGGCGGTCGAGGCCGGCGCCTCCCAGGTGCAGGTGACGGTGAACGGCATCGGCGAACGGGCCGGAAACGCCGACCTCGCGCAGACGGTGATGGCGCTGTCGTCCATCTACGGGATCGATACCGGCATCCGGACGACGGGCCTCGTCGAGACTTCAAGGCTCGTCGCCCGCTACGCGGGGATGAGCATCCCGGCAACGTTCCCGATCGTCGGCGAGAACGCCTTTGCCCACGAGAGCGGGATCCACTCCCACGGCGTGATCACCCGGTCGGATACGTTCGAGCCGGGTATCATGACGCCGGAGATGGTCGGCCACCGGCGCAGGCTGAAACTCGGCAAACACGCCGGGAGGCATGCGGTCAAGCAGATGCTCGCCGACGTGCATATGGAGCCCGCCGACACGCAGCTCGACGAGATCGTCCTGCGGGTGAAGGCGATTGCCGGGAAGGGCAAGCGGGTGACGGACGCGGACCTCTACGAGATCGCGGAGAGCGTCATGCAACTCGCGCCCGACGAGAAGACCCTGGAGCTCCAGGACGTCGCCATCATGACCGGCAACCACGTCATCCCGACGGCGAGCGTCAGGGCGACCGTCGACGGAGTCGAGCACACCTTCTCGAGCATCGGCAACGGCCCGGTGGACGCGGCCGTGCGGGCGATCCTCGGGATCATCCCGGCCCCGGTGCAGCTCAAAGAGTTCAACATCGAGGCGATCTCCGGGGGCACCGATGCTCTCGGGCACGTCACCATCTCCGTCGAGGACGAGCGGGGCCGGGTCTTCGATGCCAGCGCCTCGAGCGACGACATCATCCTCGCATCGGTCGAGGCGGTGATCAACGCGATCAACCTCGTCTGCCGGACGCACAAACTCGACCGCGAGGAGTGAGCACTTCACTCCTTTTTTTACAAAAAAGTTCGGGGATCAGGCGGGGCCGGGAGGCTGCTGTTTACCTTCCAGCGCTCCCCTGATCTGCGAGGATAGCTGCTCGAACCTGCCCTGAAGCGCCTTCTCCTGCTTTTCGAGCGACTTGACGCGGAGTTCGAGCGTCTCGATACGCTCGTTTAAGGACGCGAGCACCTGCTCCTTGCTCTTCTGCATCATGACGCTGCCGACGTTCATGAAGACCGCCGCATCCTCGGGGACGTCGGCCAGATCCTCGACCGCGCGCCTGGCCTCGCGGATCGTCAGTTCATACTGCCCTTTCTGCGATACCACGGTCTGGAGCTGCTGCTGCATCTGCTGGAGCATCGCCAGCTGATTCTGTACTTTTGGCGGGATGTTTTCCATATTCATCTACTCCTCGAATGAGACGAAGATCGGTAACGATATTTCGGGTGGCGGACAGCGGCCTTCCCGGCACCCTGCCCTTTCTCTACATGATAGGGGCGTGAAGGCCTTTAAATGTAAGGGTTCAAAGGAGTGGTTCCCGTCTCGTCCCCCTACGGGGCCGCATCGGACGGGACGGCAAGCTCCCGCATCTCGACGGCTATGGTGACCAGTCGCAGCCAGGTGTTCAGGGCCGCCCGGAGCGCGGGTATATCGGAGGCGGTCACCTCGAGGACGAGCATATCGTCGTCTGCGAGCCTGACCCGGACGGACGACCGGTCACCCACGTCGCCCATCTCCTGGCAGACGGAGAGGTAGAGGGCACGGGCATCGGGGGTCGCGAACCGGAAACGAGCGGTATGCGTCATGAGGCCACCTTCAGGGTGTAGCGTCTCCGCTGCGTTCCGTCAAAGACGATCCGGTGTCCCGTAAGGGACTCCCCGGCAAACACGACGTCGACATGATCCTTGAGCGCCTCGTACACGGGGCGATCCGAGACGAAAAGCCCGCGGGCGATCGCGCCGGGCCGCTCTTCGACGGCAAACGACCTGACACGGATCTCCACCACAGGCTCTCCGCCGTCATATACCAAAATCAGAAAAAAAGGACCGGATTTCGAGACGACCAGAACCGATCCGGCAAGGGAAAAAAGGTCGCCCATGCCCGCTTTGCCGCGGGTGACGTACTCGGCGCCGATCGAGAACGCCAGATCCCGCGCAAGGGTGCGCACCTCGGGAACGGGTTTACGTGACGTCGTGACGACCGTCATCGAGCCTTCAAATCTTTTATTCCGGCTCCGCGTTCCTTGAAGAGAATGCGGTGCCCACAGTAGGGACAGCGTATATTGACGTCGATTTCTACTTTTTGTTTACAGCGAGCGCACTTATAGGCAGCCACGACCGATTAACCCTCCTTCTGCAGCGACCGCTCGATGCTCCGCGCGGCGACGCGCATCGCCGGCGTCTCCGGGACATAGCTGCCGCCTGCAAACTTGAACCCGCACTTGCGGCACGTCCAGATGCCTGTTCCCTCACGCTTGACCGCTTTCTGGTCGCAGCGGGGGCACGCATGGCTCGCGCGGGAGACCTTCTCGATCTGGTTGACTCTCTTCCGGATAAACCGGCCGTACCTCGGGCCGAAACGCCCGGAACTTCCGACTACCCTGCCCTTTGCACTCTGTTTGCGACTTGCCATTTCGCGTACCTCTTGTATGTCCTCTAATTTTTGTGCTGTCGATTAATATAGTTACTCACGACATCCGTTCGACGATCCGGGTCTCCGCATTCCCCTTGGAAACCTTGTTCACCAGGTCGTAGAACTCTTCCTGGATGCCCGCCGGAATTTTGACGACGGCGATCCAGGATCCGTCCTTCTGCCACTCTTCCCGCTCGAGCGATCCTGCGGTCGTGATCTCGTAGGCTCTCGCGGCATAATCCGCCGGGATCTTCACGGCGATCCGGATCTCCTCGAACCGGATGGGGAGGAGCGGGCGGAGCGCCTTGACCACCTCTTTGACCTGCTCCTCGACGGACTTGAAGGGGTCGATGCTCACCCGCGCCTCTTCCATCGCAAGCTCGATGCGCTGCGGGGGGTGAGGGAACCCGGACTGCGGGTTGACGGCGTTCCTCGCGATGAACGTGACGACCCGGTTCCGCTTCTCCGCGATGAGATGGCGGCGCTGTTCGGAGGTGAGGTGGATCTCGCCCTTCCGGATGATCCGGAGCGCCGCCTCTTCGAACTCGGTCGTCTTGAAGACCTTCAGGAGAGCCTCCTCGGAGGCCCGTTCGGCATGGGCAGCGTTCGAAAAGATGGAATCGGCGGCAACGACCTCCTCCAGGTCGACGTCTTCGCCCTGCCGGATGCGCATGGCCAGGTTGGGGTCGACAAGGACCTCGAACCGTTCTCCGTAACTTTCAAGCCGTGCTACTACTGCCTGGTCGAGAGGGATCATACAGATGACGCTCACTCTTCGAACTGGTCGACGTATGCCTTTACCTCATCCTTCTCCATCTTCCGGAACTCCCCGGTCTCGATGGAGACGACGCCGATCTCGATGGCGCTCACGTCGAGCTTGCCCTCCGTCGCGGCGTGCAGGGCCTTGATTCCGAGCCTGATGGCGCCGGAGAAATCCGCATCCTCCTGGTACTCGTCCTCGAAGGTCTTTATGACCGCAGGACGTCCGGTTCCGATCCCGGTCGCCTTGTACTCGAGCAGCGTGCCGCTCGGATCGGTCTCGAAGAGCCGTGCCTCCCCGTCGCTGACTCCTGCGATCAGGAGAGCGGTTCCGTAGGGGCGTGCACCGCCGAACTGGGTGTAGGTCTGCATGTGGTCGCAGAGTTTTTTCGCGAGAATCTCGACGTTGATCGGCTCGTTGTAGGAGACACGGTTGATCTGGGACTCAACTCGCGCCCGATCCACGAGAGACCGCGCATCGCCGACGAGGCCGGAGGACGCAACGCCGATATGCGCGTCGATCTTGAAGATCTTCTCGATAGAAACCGGTTCGAGGAGCCGGGACGTCACCCTTTTATCGACGATCAGCACGACGCCTTCGCTGCACTTGATTCCGACGGCCGTCGTGCCTCGTTTCACCGCTTCTCTGGCGTACTCGACCTGGTAAAGCCTTCCGTCCGGGCTGAACACCGTGATTGCCCGGTCATATCCCATCTGATATTGTGGTTGCATTATCGTTCCTCCAAATCGGCTTCGGTGAAAAACAATGACTTCTGATGCTTAATACCTTTTTCAACCAAATCAACCTTTTGACGCGGATAGCGATAGACCGCAAAATAAGTTTCCCCGATCTTCACTTCCTCGTCTCCGGGAAGCTGGCGGATCGATCTCATCCGGCGCCGCAGTGCGTGAATCGTCCCCGAGGTGGCGACCGTCCGGAGGGCGATCCGCTCATCGGCGACTGCGGTGACCGTCGAAAGCGCGACGGCGACATCCTTCTCGGTTCCCCGGCGGCACCGGACGACGACATATCCCCCTTCACAGAAGACCACCGCGGGCTGCGCAAGACCGGCAGCCGCATCGCCGAGGAGCGAGGTCGCGGCCTCGATGACCGCGAAGTACATCTGCTTCTGGTCTACCCGCGCCCTGTAGGGAAGGATCCGCGCCAGGATGTAGCGCCGCTTCGTCCGCATCGCCGGGGGTCTCGGTCTCATTCGACCACCCTCACGGGCCGGTGCGGCTCGATGAGCCGGCCGATGGACGAGAGCGCTTCGGTTACTTCCGCCCCGGTCATCTCGAAGAGTGCGCAGAGACCGTGGATCTCGCGAATAGATCGCTGCCCGAGTATCGAGCGGGCATCGGACGAAATCGTCAGCGGGAAGCCGTATCGCCGCTGCAATGAGAGGACGTCCGCATACCGCTGCAGCGCCCTCTGGCGCTTCGTCCCGCGAAGGTAGATGATGGGAGCCATCGAGATGTCCACCGCGACGCCCTGCTCGGCCGCCGTCCTTGCGGCGACGTGATCGAAGGCGTTTCTCCGGGTGGCGTGGATGCTCCTGACGACGCTCACCTCTCTGACGGAGACGACCGCCCGGTTGAAGGAGATATCCCCGGCGTCGACGTAGACGATATCGGCCCGCCGGACGGCGGGATCGCGCACCCTCTTCAGAACTTCCTTTACGGACGCGGCACCGATCACGGCACCCCGGAGAACCTCGACGCCGGATGACCGACAGGCGGCATCCCCGATAACGACGGCGCTGTCGAACCCGATTTCTGCCGCTTCGAGCGCCATCCGCGCAACCGTCGAGTCACCGGCAGGATAGGGATGTATACCGGCGTCTGTGATCTTCATCGTAGGTAGGCCGTATGAAAAAAAGGGTATTTATTTGCCGCGGTTCGCGTGGGAACGTATGCTCGGGCGCGTCTTCTCGGTTCCACGTCCGCGCGTCCGCATCCCGCGGCCCTTCATGCCGGCGGAGGTCTTGCCGCGTTCCGCCCGGCCCCGGTGAACCGGGTTCGCCAGCCACGCGAGGTTGCGGTCGCTCTTGATCGAAGGGTGGTGCCCGTCGACCAGGATGACCTCGAACCACTTGGAGCGGCCGTCCTCACCAACCCAGTAGGAGTTCAGGGCCTCCATGTTCGGGAACTTGCGGGATGCGCGCTCCTCGGCCATGCGCTGCAGGCTCTTTGCGGGAGTCAGCCGGCGCATACCCATGCGTGCGGATCTGCGCCCGCGGGTGTACCGGGGTTTCCTCCGGCCGCCGCGGCGGATCTTGACCCGCACGACGACGATTCCCTGCTTGGCCTTGTAGCCGAGCGACCGGGCCCGGTCGATCCGGGTCGGGTGCTCCACGCGCACGATACTCCCTTCGCGCCGCCAGGTCTGGAGCCGCTCCCAGAGGAGGGCTTTCACTTCCGACCGGTCGGGCCGCTTCCATGCCTCGCGTACGTAGGCATACATCGATTTTGCCATGTTTAGAATCACCTCAGGTTCAGCGTTTCCGCCACATTCCTTTTCGGGACGTATCCCGTGGTTCCTAACAGGTTGACGGGAGCGCAAATAAAGGATTCCCCCGGGGTCCCGCGCCCACCGGGGGCTCCGGTATATTGACCCTCCTTATTCTGGTATTTCACCTCACGCGAAGAGCGCGAAGCCGCGAAGTACGACTTTCCCGAAGGGAAAGGAGTTCGAGCACCGCCAGTGCGAAGTGCGACGTTCCGTAGGAACAGAGCTTGAGAAACCCGAAGGGTTTCGAAGTGCGATCTCCCCGTAGGGGAGGGAGGGTGAGAAGCATCAGACATCTCAGGGAATCCGCCAACAGCCAACCGATCTTCGCGTTCTTCGCGGCTTCGCGTGATGCCGGATCCTTCACACGAAGGGGCATGTGGGAAGATCGATCCCGCAGTGCCCTACACGCCCTTGCGTTTCTCCACGACGCGGATGGCATCCATCCGGGTGACCGGATACTGTCCGTTCTCGTCTTTCTCCGCCGACTTGACCATGTCCCAGACGGTGAGAAGGGCGACGGAGACGCCGGTGAGCGCTTCCATCTCGACGCCCGTCCGCCCGTAGGACCTGACACGGGCGGTCGCCTCGATGTAGCCGTCGCCCTCTTCGAAGTCGATGGTGATGCCCCCGAGCGGTATGGGGTGGCACATGGGGATGAGGCGCGGCGTGTCTTTCACCGCGAGGGTTGCCGCCACCCGTGCGGTCGCCAAAACGTTGCCCTTGACCGCGGTTCCTTCCCGGATGGCGCGGAGCGTCTCGCTCCGGAGGTAGATCCTGCCGCTCGCAACCGCTTCCCGGGTGACCTCGCTCTTTGCAGAGATGTCCACCATCTGTGCGCGGTCGTTCTCGATGTGGGTGAAGACCGGGGTCTTGCCGTGTTCGCCGGACTCGCTCATGTGTATCGCAGGAGATCTTCTCTCTTTTAAGGGATAAAAGAAGGCGGCTATCGGCAGTTCATTCGGGTGCGGGGTGCCGGAAGAGAATTTCCGGGATGTAGCCGGGCATATCGGTCGCGAGCATGCCTTCCCCGTGCTCCCCTGCGGCGAGCATGCCGGCCCTGCCGTTGACGTACGCGGCGATGCAGGCGGCCTCGAACGCGGGAATCCGGCAGAAGAGCGCGCCTGCGATGCCGGCTAGGAGGTCGCCCGTCCCGCCGGTGGTCATGGCGGGAGTTCCGGTCCGGTTGAACCTGACCCGCGACCCGTCGGATACGACATCGACCGGGCCCTTGAGCAGGATGGTCCCCGCCGTCGCGGCGGCCTTCGCGCACCGGCCGCGCGCCGCAAGGTCCGCCGGGGGCTCCGTCCCGGTTATCCGGGCGAACTCGCCCGCGTGCGGGGTGTAGATCGTCTCCCTCGCCGCCGGCAGGGGCAGGGCGAGCGCGTCGGCATCGAATACCGCCCGCTTCGCCGCCTCGGCGACGGCGAGCACGACGTCGTGGCTCTCCTTCCCAAGGCCCATCCCGCAGACGACCACGTCCGCCCGGTCGACGAGGGAGAGGATCGTTTCCAGGTGGTCGCCGGTGATCGCCTTCCCTTCCAGCCGCTCGTAGATCAGGTCGGGCATGGGGACGTAGGCGGGTGAGGCGACCCGCACGATGTCGGCCCCGGCGCGGAGCGCCCCCATCGCCGCGATGTAGGGCGCCCCCTGGTAGGGCCCGCCCCCGACGACGAGCACCTCGCCGCCGGCGCCTTTGTGAGCCCCCTCTGCCCGGGCCGGGACGAGCGTGAGGTCTCCGGGGCCGGTGAATATCTCCGCCTCGAGCGGGATGCCGATATCCGCGACGTCCGCGCCTTCCACCTTCGGCCGGTGGAACGAGAGAATCCGGCTCGCACGGATGCCGGGAGTGGGGACGTCGACGGCGATGACGGGCGAGCCGCTCGCGTTCGCCCGGGCAACGAGGGACGCGAGCGGCTCCCGCACCGCACCCGACGCCCCGGTGCCGAGCATGGCGTCAATGATGACATCGGCGTCGTCAAAGAGGCGGGAGAGCCCCTCGACATCTGCGGCGCACCGGACGGGGTGAAGAGATACGGAGCAGTGCCGGAGGAGAGCGAGCTGGGCGGCGGCAGAGGGAGTCGTCGAGCCGTAGTCGGGGTAGACGACGTCGACCGAATCAAGGTGCTGGAGGTAGCGGGCCGCCACCATCCCGTCGCCGCCGTTGTTCCCCCTCCCGCAGAGTACGAGGACGCGGGAGGGACCGCGGGCGAGGACGGCATCCGCGACCGCCCGGCCGGCGCTCTCCATCATCAAAAGCGACGGCTGGCCGAGCGCGACGGCGTTCCCTTCGACCGCTCTCATCCGGCCGGCGTCGATCGTGCCGGTCTCCAGAAATTCCCGCATATCGTTTGTCGCCATGTTCTGTACCTCCAGGAGCGTTGTCTGATCGGTGCTTGGCGTTTCTTTCTTAGATAGTTTTAGTTTCTGACCGGGGATGCGCCGGGGAGGCTGTTGGTTTAAAGCGGCGTCGACAGGCGACACCCACTGGTGCTTACGCTCATTCTCGGTTGCACGTGCCCATACACGGATTCCCACCGGATATCGCCATTGGGGGAACGACCGTCCGCAGGAGCGACAGTTCACTAGAACTGGAGCGTGAGCACCGAAGGTGCGAAGAACCGGCGCTCGACCACCGTCAGGTGCGAGGTGCGAACGGAGTGAGCATGAGAAGACCGAATGTCCTCGAGGGGGAGCATCCCCCCTCCCCTGTCTTTATCTCATAAAACTCTACTTGTGACCCCCACCGCCCGCGCTTCGCGCTCCTCCCGCCCCCAAGGGGGCGGGCAGTGCGTGGCGATACTCCCACGAAATCCGTAACCCCGGAGCGGGCCGGGACGCCGCACTTCCTCTAACATCTTCTCGGACGGTGGACCGTGGGGGTATCGCCGTTGGGGGTGGGGCTGACGGGGAGGGGGCAAGACCCCCTCCCCTGTCTCTACCCGCAAGACTGTACCTGTGCCCCCACTCGAAGGCCTCCGGCCTCCTCCCCCTTCCTGCTGGGCGGGGGCAGTTCCCGGGCGTTGCCGGTGGGAATCCGTGCACAGGTTTGCACGATCAAACGGGCTTGAGCCCCTCCCTCATGGGATCCTGCCTGCATCCACCTCTCGAACATCGTCAACCCCTCACACTCCCATGCATTATTGACCCTTCACCACCCACTACTATGGAGATGAGCCTCGAGAACGATGTGCGGAGAGCGGCGGATCTAATCTGCGATGCGGACTCGGTGACGATCGTCTCCCACATCGACGCCGACGGCATCAGCACGGAGGCGATCCTCGCGCAGGCGCTCACCCGCGAGAGCATGCCGGTCGAATCCGTCTTCGTCCGCCAGCTCGAGCCGATGGCGATGCGCCATGTCCCAAAGGACGGGTCCCTGAAACTCTTCGCCGACCTCGGCGCCGGGCAGCAGAACCTTCTCGAGGAACACGGCCTTTCCGCGGACGAAGTCCTGATCCTGGATCACCACGTCGGCCAGCCCTGCGGCACGGCCTACCCCCAGGTGAACAGCCTCGATCACGGCATCACCCGGATGAGCGCCGCCGGGATCGCGTACCTGGTCGCGAAGGCAATCGACCCGACAGGCATCGACCTCGCCAAACTCGCCGTCGTCGGGAACGTCGGGGACATGATGGCCCGCGAGAACTGCGGGCTGGTCGGCCCGGCACGCGAGATCGTCCAGGACGGCGTGGAGTACGGCAACATCGTCGTGCAGGACCATGACCTGAACTGCTACGGGACGTCCACCCGCCCGGTCCACGTCTGCCTCGGCTACTGCGACGACCCCTACATCGACGGGATCTCGAACAACGCGAACGCAGCACTCCGGTTCCTCGAGAGGCTCGGTGTCGAACTGAAGAACCCGCGGGGCGGGTGGCTCGTCTGGGAAGAACTCCCGTTCGATGACCGGCGCACGATCATCAGCGCCCTCGCCCAGCAGCTCATCGCCCACGGGAGGGATACCGACCGCCTGCTCGCCGAGACCTACATCTTCCCCGACGAGTCGGAACGGACGCCGCTCCGGAACGCCTCCGAGTATGCCACCCTCTTGAACGCCTGCGGCCGGTGGGCGAAACCGAAGGTTGGGAGCAGCATCTGCCGCGGGGAGCGCGGGGAGGCCTACCGCGACGCCGAGCACATGCTCGCCCACCACCGGACGGTCATCCGCGACCTGCTCCAGTACATCCTCGATGCCGGGGTGACCGAGCGGTCCCACCTCCAGTACATCCACACCGGCGACCGGTTCCCCGACACCATCGTCGGGATCGGGGCGGGGATGGCGCTCTCCAAACTGAACTGGAAGAAGCCCATGATGGTGCTCGCCGCGATGGTGGACGAGCCGGAGGTGATGAAAGTCTCGATGCGGACGAACGAGTGGGCGCTCGGCCATGGGGTCGATCTCTGCGAGGCGCTCGTCGAGGCGTCGGCGGCGGTGGGCGGCGCAGGAGGCGGGCACCGGATCGCCGCCGGGGCATTCATCCCCCACGATACAGAAGAGGAGTTTGTTGATGGTGTCAACCGAATACTCAAACGACAGTTCGCTTCGGCGGATCCGAACGATAGCTGACTTCCAGTTCGGTGCCGGGGCCGGGGTTGCGATCTTCCCCGACGAATGTACCTTCCAGTTCTCCACGACCGGGCGCATCCGCCAGGTGCGCCTCGGGAAGGAGAGACTTGCGACCGTTCGCGCACAGGACGGCCGCCTGACCCTCGGGATAACCGCAGCGGCGCTACTTTGCGCCCATCTCGCCCCCCCGGCCTACCGGGTGGCGGTGCAGGAGGACGTGGCGCCGTTCGTCGCAGACGGGAAGAACGCGATGGCAAAACACGTCGTCGCTGCCGACGAGGGCATCCGCGCAGGAGACGAGGTGCTGGTGGTGACCGGCGACGACGTGCTCCTCGCCACCGGGGCGGCCCTGCTCTCCGGGCGGGAGATGCTGGCATTTAATTACGGTGTAGCGGTAAAAGTACGGCAGGGGAGAGGATCCGAATGTTTCCAGGAAAAATAAACCCGAAAAAGATGAAGCAGATGATGAAGCAGATGGGCATGGAGATGGAGGAGCTCGAGGGCGTCGAGAAGGTCGTCATCTACACGCCCGCGGGAAACTACGTCTTTGACGAGGCTCAGGTCGTCGCGACCACCATGCAGGGGGCCACCACCTACCAGCTCACGGGGGAGGCCCGGTTCGAGGAGGCCGTCCCGGAGATCCCCGACGACGACGTCGTTCTCGTCGCATCCCAGACCGGGGCAACCGAGGAGGCCGCGAGGGCGGCGCTCGTCGAGACCCGCGGCGACATCGCCGAAGCGATCCTGAAACTCGCGCAGCAATGATCGAGACAGGCGAACGTCTTCTCCTCGTCGGCGAAGACCGCGAGTACTTCGTGACGGCGGGCGAGGGGCAGTTCTCCACCGACCGGGGGATGATCGATCTCGGGGCCCTCGCGGGCATGAACCCGGGAGACGAGGTCCGGACCCACCTCAACGTCCCGTTCACCGTGCTGCGCCCCCGGCCGACCGACTTCTTCGTCCACGCAAAACGGAGCGGAGCGCCCATGCTCCCCAAGGACATCGGAACGGTGATCGCCTACACGGGGATGAACCGCGAGGACCGCGTCCTCGACGCCGGAACCGGGAGCGGGGTCGCCGCGATCTACTTCGGGAATATTGCCCGCGAGGTGAAGACCTATGAGGTGCGCCCGGAGTTCGCCCGGATTGCCGAGAAGAACATCAGGAACGCCCGCCTCGAGAACGTCGAGGTGGTCGCGGCCGATATGCTCGAGGCGACCGGCGAGTTCGACGTCGTTCACCTCGACCTCACGATAACGCCCGCGCACGTGGAGCACGCCTTCTCGCTCCTCTCGCCCGGCGGCTATCTCTCCTGCTACACGCCGTTCCTCGAGCACACGTTCGTCGCGCTCGATGCCGCAACGCCGCTCTTCCGGGACGTCCACTGCTACGAGTGCATGGAACGGGAACTGACGCGCTCCGCCCGGGGGACCCGTCCGTCGACCAGGGTCGCGCACAGCGGCTACATCACGGTCGCGCGAAAATAGAGTTAGTATTCCTTCAGCGGGCGTTCCCACCCGGTGTAGCCGCAATAGATACAGCAGTCCCCGTCGCAGTGCCTGCACTTCTGCGCAGGCTGCGGCACCATCACGGTGCCTTGTTTGTTACAATACATGCACCCGATCCCCTCGCAGTGGCAGCAGACTTCAGGTGCGTACTCTACATTCTCTTCGGACATGCGTCTCTTCTCCTGAAAATAGTATGAAGCGGGCGAAGGTGACAAAGGTTGTCATGGAAGGTAGGGCACGCACCCGAAAAAAAGGTATTTAGTGGGTGCGCGGCGAACCACTATTCAGGAGAGAAGAGGGGCGGAACAATCCGGACGCCAGCGCCGGATGAAAAGCCCCGGAAGGTAGCCGCACGATGTACCACATTATCTCGATCCGCGATTTTGAAAGGAGCGATCTCGATTACCTGCTTGACCGGGCGCAGGAGTTCGATACCGGCAAGTACCGGCCCGGAATGCTTGACGACAAACTCGTGGCGCTTCTCTTCTTCGAGCCCAGCACCAGGACAAGGATGTCGTTTGCGACGGCCATGGCCCGGCTCGGCGGACGGTCGATCAGCGTCGATTCCGTGGAGGCGAGTTCCATCGTCAAGGGAGAGACGCTCGCGGACACCATCCGGGTGGTGAGCGGCTACGCGGACGCCATCGTGCTCCGCCACCCGAAGGAGGGGGCGGCACGGCTCGCAAGCGAGTTCGCCACGGTGCCGGTCATCAACGCCGGCGACGGCGCGGGGCAGCACCCGAGCCAGACGCTGCTCGACCTCTACACCATCAGGCAGTCGATGCCGGTCGATGGGATCGACGTCGGACTTTTGGGGGATCTCCGCTACGGCAGGACTGCGCACTCGCTGGCGCTCGCCCTCTCCCTCTACGGCGTCACGCTGCATACCATCGCGCCCGTGGGGCTCGAGATGCCGGCAAACATCGCCCTCGAACTCAGGGAGCGCGGCATGGAGGTCGTCGAGCACCCGAACGTCGAGGAGGCGATCCGGGAACTCGACGTCCTCTACGTGACGAGAATCCAGCGCGAACGGTTCCCGGACTCGGCATCCTACTACAACGTCGCGTCCAGTTACCGGATCACGACCGACCTTCTCGACGGCGTGAAGGAGCGGCTGATGATCCTCCACCCGCTCCCGCGCGCAGGTGAGATCGACCCCGCGGTGGACCGCACGCCGTACGCGCGCTACTTCGAGCAGGCGAGGAACGGCGTGCCCATCAGGATGGCGCTCCTCCACGAGGTGATGAAATGAGCGCGAAAGACCCGTCACGGGGGCTGCTCGTCAGCCCCATCAAGAACGGAACCGTCATCGACCATATCACGGCCGGCGAGGCGCTGAACGTCCTGCGGATCCTCGGTATCACCGGGTCGACCCGGGAATGCCTGAGCATCGCGACGAACGTCGAGAGCAAACGGATGGGGAAGAAGGATATCGTCAAGATAGAGAACCGCGAGCTCCGCACGGAGGAGGTCGACCGGATCGCCCTGCTTGCGCCGCAGGCGAAGATCAACATCATCAGGAACTACAAGGTCGTGGAGAAGAAGGGCGTGGAGATCCCGGAGGTCATCAGGGGCGTGGTCCGGTGCCCGAACCCCGGCTGCATCACGAACACGGACGAGCCTGTCGCGAGCACGTTCGAAGTGCTCGATAAAGGGCTGCATTGCCTCTATTGCGACTGGCTGATCAAGGACGATATCGCGAACCACATCATCTGATCAGGCGGCCGTGCCGGTCGATCTCCCCCCGGCAGATCCGGGTGCTCGAGATCCGCCGGCCGTCCTCGGCGAGGACGCACGAGATCTCGTGAAGATCCACTTTTCTTTTCCCGCGCTCGCGCCGGCGTTCGTTAATCTCCACGGCGACCGGGAAGGTCTCCTCGGAGACGACGAGGATATCGAAGTCGGCGTCGAGGGCGCTGCCGTAGCGGTCGACGAGCGGTTCGACCTTCCACGCTGCGGTGTAGCCGTGTTCGCGGATGAACGACGTGATGTTCTCAAGCCGTTTCTCAAAGTTGTGGACGGGATGCACCTTTGCACCGGCAAACTCGTCGGTCGTCAACCCGATGGTCACCTCTCCGTCGGGCCCGGCGAGTTCGAAGGAACGGGCGAGGAGTTTCCGGTGCCCGGCATGCAGGGGATCGAACGTCCCCCCGACCATCACTTTCATCCAGAGGCGTTTGCCGCGAGGGGTTTTATGGGTAGTGATCGGGTGGTGGAGGAGGGTGAGGGGTTTCAGGTAGGCGGACGAGGAACCGCAGGACTAGGCACCTGGCATCTCCGGTGCTCGTGTTCCTGCCCTTCAAATCTGCTAATTCCTTGTGGTTACACATAGCACGGTTTCCGTGGGAGTATCACCATAGGGGGGAGGGGACAAAGGGGAGTGCGAGCGCAGCGAGCATGAGAAACTCGAAGAGTTTCGAGGGGGGGATGCTCCCCCCTCCCCACCTGACGGTGGTCGAGCTCCGTTCCTTCGCACCTTACGGTGCTCACGCTCCGGTTCTAACGAACCGTCGCGTATCGGAACATCGCACTCCCCGTCAGCCCCACCTCGCACCTTCGGTGCTCGAACTCCGCTCCTCAAAGACCTTCGGTCTTCTCGAACTCCTGTCCGAAACCCTTCGGGTTTCTCAAGCTCCGGCCCTGCACCTTCGGTGCTCCTGCTCCGTTCCGTCGGAACGTCGCACCCTGCGGGCCCTCGCATCCTGCGGACAGTCGTTCTCCGGAGCGTCGTTCCCCCAGTCGCGATATCCCCTCGAAATCCGTGGATGGTTGTGAGCGACTGTCCAAAATACAGGAACGTGAGCACCCCCATGCCGGGTCCCGACAATCAATCTCCCGGTCTGCCTCCTCGCCTCCCGTCCCTCACCAAACCCACCCGCCCCTCCCCCACATCGATGGAGAACATTTTGTATCGCCGCAACCAATAGTAGACTCACTATGGAGAGCGGAACGGTTGTGGGGAACCGCGTCTTTATCGCAGAGAACGCAACAGTCATCGGAGACGTGAGCCTCGGCGACGACGTGAGCGTCTGGTTCGGCGCCGTGGTCCGGGGGGATCGGGATACGATCACGGTCGGAGCGGGCTCGAATATTCAGGACAACGCCGTCGTCCACACCACGCCCGGGTTTCCGGTCACCATCGGTGCGGAGGTCTCGGTCGGCCACGGCGCCATCCTGCACGGCTGCACCATTCGCGACCGGGTGCTCGTCGGGATGGGCGCCGTCGTCCTGAACTGCGCGGTGGTGGGCGAGGGTTCCATCATCGGCGCCGGCGCGGTGGTGACGGAGGGAAAGGAGATCCCGCAAAACTCGCTCGTCCTCGGCGTGCCCGGCAAAGTGGTCAGGGAGACGACGCCCGAGCAGCAGGAGAGCATCCTCCACAACGCGCGTGAATACGTCAAACTCGCAGGGAGGTACCGCCATGACTGAGGTCGCCGTCATCGGCGCCGGGGTCGCGGGCATCCAGGCGGCGCTCGACCTCGCCGACCACGACATCCACGTCCACCTCATCGAGCGCGAACCGACCATCGGGGGGCATATGGCCCAGCTCGACAAGACGTTCCCCACCAACGACTGCTCGATGTGCATCCTCTCCCCGAAGATGGTCGAGGTGGCCCGGCACCCGAATGTCACCATCCACACCTGCTCCGAGGTCGAGGGGATCGAGGGCGAGGTGGGGAACTTCCTCATCAGGGTCAGAAAGCATCCGCGCTACATCCTCGAGGACGAATGCAACGGCTGCGGGGACTGCATCGCGATCTGTCCGGTGGAAGTCTACAACCGGTTCGACGCCGGCATCGGGGTCCGGAAAGCAATCTACAAGCCCCATGCACAGGCGGTGCCCGACATCGTCGTCAAGGATAATGAGCACTGCATCGAGTGCGGACTCTGCTACGACGTCTGCGGAAAAGAGGCAATCCTCCGCGAGGACGAAGAGCGTCTGCTTGAGATAGAGGCGGCAAGCATCGTCGTCGCGACCGGTTATGCGACGTTCGATGCCAGAAACAAGACGCAATTCCGCTACCTCATTATCCCCGACGTCATCACGAGCCTGGAGTTCGAGCGGATGATCAACGCAAGCGGCCCGACGGGGGGCAAACTCAAGAGGCTCTCAAACGGCAAGCCGCCCCGGAGCGTGGCGTTCGTCCAGTGCGTCGGCTCCCGCGACATCTCCGTCGGCCGGCCCTACTGCTCCGGGGTCTGCTGTATGTATGCGATGAAGAACGCCATGCTCATCAGGGAGAAGAACCCCGACGTCGAGGTCACCGTCTTCTACAACGATATCCGCGCATACGGCAAGGGTTACGAGGAATATTACGAGCGGGCGAGGAGCCTCGGGGTCAGATTCGTCCGCGGGTTCCCCGGCGAGGTGCTCGAGGAGAACGATCACCTGACGATGGTCGCGGAGAACACCGAGACCGGCGAGGTGGAGACGTTCCACCCGGACCTGGTCGTGCTCTCCGTCGGGCTCGAACCTGCCACAGAAGCGGATGAGGTGGCCCGGATGCTCGGCATCCCGCGGGACGAGTCCGGGTTCTTCGGGGTCGCCGACCAGAAAGTCGGCCCCGTGCTCACGGTGAAGCCCGGGATTTACGTGGCGGGAACCGCCACCGCGCCGAGGGACATCCCCGATTCGGTTGCCATGGGCGGCGCGGCGGCGATGCGGGCGTATCTTGACACGATCAGGGTGGGATGAGCATGCCGGAAGGGGAAGAGCCCTACACCATCGTGTGGGATACAGAGAACGAGTGCATCCTCTACATCGACCAGACCCTGCTTCCCGGCCGGTACGAGCAGATGCGGTGTGCGACCGTCGACGACCTCGCCCGGGCGATCCGGAGGCTCGAGATCCGGGGAGCCCCGGCGCTCGGGATTGCCGGCGCGATGGGCGTGGCGCTCGCCGCCGTCCGGAGCAGAGAGACAGATCTCGAGCGGTTCCTCGACGAGGTCGGCCGGGCGGGGGACCTCCTCAAGGGCACCCGCCCGACCGCGGTCAACCTCGCATGGGGGATCGACCGCGTGCAGCGGAAGATGGCGCTGACCGCATCGGTCGCGGAGGCGAAGTCCATAGCGGTCGCCGAGGCGAACGCCATCGCAGAGGAGGACGAACTGACCTGCCGGAGGCTCGGCGGGTTCGGCGAAGAACTCTTCCCGGAGAAATGCACGGTGCTCACGCACTGCAACGCGGGAGCGCTCGCCTGCCGCTGCTGGGGGACGGCGCTCGGGACGATCCGGTCGGCGATTGCCGCCGGAAAAGACGTGCGGGTGATCGCCTGCGAGACCCGACCGCTCAACCAGGGCTCAAGGCTCACCTGCTGGGAACTTGCCCGGGACGGGGTCGACGTGACCCTCATCCCCGACTCGTCGGCGGCGTACCTGATGCGAAAGGGCAAGATCGACCTCGTCGTCGTCGGCGCCGACAGGATCACGCAGGACGCGGTCTTCAACAAGATCGGGACGTATATGCACGCCGTTACCGCTCATCACCACCGGATCCCGTTCTACGTCGCGGCGCCGGCCTCCACGTTCGACCTCTCCCGCAGGGAAGCGGATGTCACCGTTGAGGAGCGGGACCGCTCCGAGCTCGCATACTGCGGCGACGTGCAACTCGTGCCCGACGACGTAAACGTGCTCAACTACGCCTTCGACGCCACGCCGCTCGGCCTCGTCGATGCGATCGTCACCGAGATCGGGGTGCTGCGGCCGCCGTATACGGAGTCCTTCCGGCTGCTCGGGAAAAATAGGGAGAACCGACCATGAGTCTCTTCGATTCCGAGATCTGGATCCAGTTGATGACCCTCATCGGGGAGGTCACGTTCTTCTTCATCCTCGGGATGGTGCTTGCCGCAATAGCCCTCGCGATCATCGCCGCCGCCTCGATCACCAGGGGCAAGTTCTACCTGCCGAGGATCCTGATACCCGGCATGGTCCTTCTTGAGGGGCTCGTGAAGGCGTTCTGCAAACTCCTCGGGCTGGACGACAAGGATCTCATCACGTTCTTCATAACGCTCCGGAACACCATGAACACGAAGGCCTTCTCCGAGACACCCATCGAGCAGCGGGCGGTCTTCCTGCCCCAATGCCTGCGGTCGGCGCAATGTCCGGCGCACCTGACGCCGGAAGGCCTCAAATGCCGCAACTGCGGCCGTTGTTCGGTCGGGGAGAACGCGGAGTGGCTTGAGAAACTCGGGTACCGGGTATTCATCGTCCCGGGCTCGACGTTCATCAAACGGATGGTCAAGAAGTATCACCCGCGGGCGATCATCGGCGTCGGCTGCCTCATGGAAGTAAAAGACGGGATCGATATGTCCGATCGGATAGGGATCATCGCTATCGGCGTCGTGAACGTAAAAGACGGGTGCGTGGAGACGATAGCGGACTGGACCGCGGTGAGAGATACCGCCCTGCTCGGCATCAAACCCCCGTCAGGTTCCGTAGACTTTCACGGCCCTGCCGAATAGACGCTCGCTCGTGACCTTGCCGTAGACGAAGATCGTCTCGTCGCTGTTCACGGCACCGACATCGACCCCGGGTCGGAGGGTGACGTTGCCCCCCGCCTTGATCGAATGGAGGCTCGCGTTGTCGCAGATGGTGGCGGTCTCCAGAACCCTGACTGGCCCTTTTATCTTGGCGTCATGGCCGACGACGATGCTCTCGGCCTCGACGAACCCGCCGACCGTCGAGCCGGGTCCGAGTTCGAGGCGGCCGGCAACGACCATGTTGCCCCAGATGTGCGTCTCGGGAGGGGTGATGAAATTCCCATCTATCTTCACGTTTCCGTCAAAAAAGGAACCTTTCGGTGCTATATACGTGTCCCCGTGCCGGTAAACTTTCATGAAGATCTCCTGAATAACAGCTCGGCCCGTAACCAGATAAAATTATCAGTGCACAATTCTGGACATTGGAAGGGAGGATATTTTTTTTGCCGGTTCCTATCCGCCGGACACTACTCACCCCGCCGGCCAGGGCCGGAGGCAATGCGTGGCGATAGCCAGGGGAAAGCCGTCCCGGGGGAGCGGGCCGGGACTCCACCCTTTTCCAGTGCCTTCCCATCCAGTGGACCGTGATGGACATCGCCATTGGGGGAGGGGCCGACAGGGAGTGCGATGTTCCGACAGGAACGGAGCTCGACCACCGTCAGGTGGGGAGGGGGAGCATCCCCCTCCCCTGTCTCTATCGCGTAAGGCTCTATCGATAGCCCCCACCCCGCCCGGCCTTCGGCCTCCTCCCCCGCCCCAAGGGGCGGGGGCAGTGCGTGAGGATATCCACAGAAAGCCGTGTACGGTTCTTCCCCAGGTTCTCCCCGTGCAGTGGACCGTGATGGACATCGCCATTGGGGAGTGCGACTGGTCGAAGGGTGCGACGGACAACGTCCGGAGCTTAAGAAGACGCGGAAGCGTCTTCGAGCAGGAGCATGAGAAGAACGAAGTTCTTCGAGAGGCCGACGCGGAGTGCGATGTTCCGACAGGAACGGAGCACGAGAAGCCGTTAGGCTTTGAGGTGCGAGCGAAGCGAGCGTGAGCACCGTTAGGTGCGATTTGCGACGTTCCGAAGCGCGATGGTTCGTAAGAACCGGAGCGTGAGCACCGCAGGTGCGATTTGCGACGTTCCGAAGCGCGATGGTTCGTAAGAACCGGAGCGTGAGCACCGCAGGTGCGAAGGAACGGAGCTCGACCACCGTCAGGTGGGGGGCACCATCCCCCCTCCCCTGTTTCTATCCATCCCGGATATCAATAGTCCCCAATCCAGCCGGATGAAAATATTGAAATACTGAAGTTCCCCCGATCATATCACCGCGGCAATCGCAAAGACCGCAAGCGCGGCGAACATACCTGCTCGCAGGATCGACGTCGCATTTGACTCCCGGACGCAGCCCGGCGTCGTGCATGAAAGACCCCGGAAGGCCCCGAAGAGGATGACGAGATCCACGACCGCGATGCCAGCGAGATAAAAGAGGCCCCACCAGTCGCCGAAGGGGAGAAGGCTTGCCGCAACGGCGCCGCAGGCGCAGGCGAACGCGAATATTCCCGTCTTCCGGACGCCGACGATCATGGGAAGGGTGCGTGCGCCTCCCGCCGCATCCCCGTCGACGTCTTCCGCATCCTTTAGAAGTTCCCGTGCGATGGTCGCGAGGAACGTGATCGCCGCGAGCGAGAGGTTCCGGACGAGCCCCTCGATGCCCGCAAACGCTCCGCCGAAGAGGAAGACGCTCCCCGCCAGGTAGGCGACAGCCACGTTGCCGAGGACGGGGGTGCGCTTCAGCCGGACAGCGTATACGATGAGGATGACTGAATTTATGATGGCGATCGCAAGGCAGAGGGTCGTCGTCAGGGTGGCAATCGCGATGCCCCCGACAAAGAGCGCCGCTGCATACGCCCTTGCACCGGCAAGGCTGATATCTCCTGCCGGTATGGGACGGTCGGGGCGGTTGATCCGGTCGATCTCAACGTCGCGGACATCGTTGATGACGTTCCCGCCGGCGGTGATGAGCGCGACGATCACGGCGAGCAGGAGCGACGGCGGCGTGAGCGTCCCGGTGGCGATGAGATAGCCGATGAGCGCGGTAAGGCCGGCAACGACGGCGTTGTGCGGACGGGTAATCCGGATGAATGCGGAGACACTCATTCTCGAAGAGTTAGGTTCTCGGGGGGAGGATAAATAACCAGAGGATTCGTCCGGAGCAGAATTGAGAGAAACAGCGGGCTTGGGGGGATTTGAACCCCCGGCATTCAGCTTAGGAGGCTGACGCCATGTCCGGGCTAGGCCACAAGCCCATACTTCGGAGTAAAAGTATTGCTCATGAGAAGGTATAAGGGTATCGAGCATCCACCTTTTCGGGAAGCATGGACGTTGTCGAGGTTACCGAAGGGAGAACCAGGTTTTTCGTATCCAGACAGGATCCTCACCTCCAGTTCCCGCCGGGAAGCGGCCAGGTCTTTTACAACTCGCGCATGGAGATGAACCGGGACGCCACCGTCCTCCTGCTCTCCGTTCTGCGCCCGGAGAGTTACCTCGACGCGATGGGCGCATCCGGCGTGCGGGGGCTAAGGGTGGCGCACGAGGTCGGGATACCGGTGACGATCAACGACTGGAACGCGAAAGCGGTCGATCTTGCCCGGCAGAACGTGGAGGCGCTGGGTCTCGTCGCCGAGGTGACCCACGGGGATGCGAACGTGCTGATGAGCGGGAGAACGTTCGATGCCGTCGACCTCGATCCATTCGGGACGCCGGCGCCGTTCGTCGACTCCGCGGCACGGAGCGCCGGGAATTACCTCTTCGTCACCGCCACCGACACCGCGCCGCTCTGCGGGGCGCACCTGAAGGCAGGCATGCGCCGCTACTTCTCCCGGCCCCGGAACACCGAGTACCACGCCGAGGTCGGCCTCCGGACGCTGATGGGATTCGTGGTGCGCGAGGTGATCAAGTACGACCGCGGGGTGGAACCGCTCTTCTGCTACGCGCACGAGCACTTCCACCGCCTGCATCTCCGGCTCCGCTACGGGGCGGCGGCGGCCGACCGGGCGCTTGCGCGGATCGGCTACGTGATGCAGTGTCCAAACTGCCTCTACCGCTCGGAACAGACCGGAATGCTCCCCGAACCGGAAGAGTGCCCGCTCTGCAGCGCGGCCCTCGTGCCGGTCGGCCCGCTCTGGACGGGGGGGATCAACGACGATGCGACGCTTGCCGCGATGCAGGAAGCCCTGCCGTCGGTCACGGCCGGAACCGGAGCGCGGATCGGCCGGCTGCTCGCGACCTGCCGGCAGGAACTCGATACGTCGAGCCACTACGACTACCACGTCATTGCAAAACGCCTGCGGGTTTCTCCCGGCAGGATCGAGACGGTCATCGAGCGGCTTGTAGCCCTCGGCTACCGGGCGAGTCGCGCGCACTACTCCGGCACCGCCCTCAAGACCGATGCGCCGCTCCCGGTCCTCGAAAAAGTGGTCAGCGGCGGGTGACGACGGTGAGGACGTCCCCGTCCGCGAGTTTGTGGGTGAGGCCGACACGCTGCGCGTCGTGTTTGGCCGATTCGCCCCAGACCTTCGCGTAGCGGAACTTGTCCGCAAAGTCCCGGTGAAGGCGATTGCAGACGTCCTCGACCGTTGCCGGGCTCCGGATGATCAGCGGCTCGTCCATATCCGCGGGGCCGCCGACCGGCTTTAAGTAGACCCGCATGAACCCCAGGTTATCGAAGATGGCGTCTTTTAAGTCTTCGATGCGGTAGCCGCTGTGCGCCGAGACCATGATGGGGGGCTCGCCGAACCGTTCGGTCAGTTCTTCCTCGATACCCGCCCGGGTCTTTTCGTCCACGAGATCGACCTTGTTGACCGCGATGAAGGCCGGGACGTAGACCCGGTTCCCGATCATCGCGTCAATGAAGTCGTCCTGGCTGACTTCGTTCCGTATCAGGACATCGGCGTTGACGATCTTGTTCTCCGCGAGGATCGAGCGGATCTCCTCGACATCAAGGTCGACGGCGCCGACGGTGTTCAGCCGGATACCGCCGTTCCCGGCCTTCTTGATGGTGATATCGGGTTTAGGGCGGTTGATCCGGATACCGGCGTCGTGGAGCTCGCGGAGAAGGACGTCCGTATGCTTCTCGTTGAAGACGTCGACCAGAACAAGGATCAGGTCGGCGCTCCGGACGACGGCGATGACCTCTTTCCCGCGGCCCTTGCCCATGGCGGCGCCGGCGATCAGGCCGGGGATATCCAGGACCTGGATCTTCGCGCCCCGGTGCTCCATCGAGCCCGGGATGACGGAGACAGTCGTGAAGGCATAGGCCGCCGTCGCGCTGATATCATCACCGGTAAGCCTGTTGAGCAGCGTACTCTTTCCGACGGACGGGAAGCCGACCAGGACAACGGTAGCGTCCCCCGACTTCTTCACGGAGTAGCCCTCGCCCCCTCCGGCGGAGGCCATGGCCCGGGCTACTGCATCGTCACGGATCTTCGCGAGTTTCGCCTTGAGGCGGCCGATATGCTTGGAGGTCGCCTTGTTGTACGGGGTATTCTTGAGTTCGTCCTCTATTTCCCGTATCTGCTCTTCGACACTGCTCATT
This sequence comes from Methanoculleus marisnigri JR1, assembly GCF_000015825.1. Lineage (NCBI taxonomy): Archaea > Methanobacteriati > Methanobacteriota > Methanomicrobia > Methanomicrobiales > Methanomicrobiaceae > Methanoculleus > Methanoculleus marisnigri. The sequence goes on from NC_009051.1 coordinate 1,698,036, forward strand.
GCTGCCGATACACGTATGCTGGGAAGCTACTTATGGGTGTCTGTGATGAAAATCACGAAGCGTTGGGAAAATTCCGGCCCGTACAGGGTTTAGATTGTCCGGCCGCCGGCATGACCGGAGAAGGCGGAGCGCAAGACATGTTTAAATATGATAAAGGTCAATAATTTAGAGCACGTTGGTGCAATGCGCTGCTATAGTGTAGACCGGCCAATCATGCAGGACTCTCACTCCTGCGACTGGGGTTCGAATCCCCATAGCAGCATACTGTTCTAAGGGCAAACGCCCACTTCTGCACCACTACCCGAGATAGAGACGATTCCATGCACCACTCCCCCGCCAGTGACCGGCCGACCCAGCAATACCTCGGGGACCGCGGTCTCATCGTCCTGATTGCTCTCCTCTCCGCCTTCGTCCCGCTCTCGACCGATCTCTACCTCCCCGCCTTGCCCGGCATGGGAGACTACTTCGGCGTCTCCGCCACCCTCACCAACCTGACCCTGATCCTCTTCTTTCTCTTCTTCAGCCTCGGGCTGCTCTTCTGGGGGCCGCTCTCCGACAGGTACGGGCGACGGCCCGTCCTGCTCGTCGGACTGGCCCTCTACATCGCCGCAAGCGCCGGTTGCGCGGTATCGTGGGAGATCTGGCATCTCATCGCCTTCCGCATCCTCCAGGCCGTCGGCGGCAGCGCCGCCTCCGCGGTCGCTATGGCAATGGTCAAGGACGTCTACGACGGGCGAAAGAGGGAGTCGGTGCTCGCGCTCGTCCAGTCCATGGTCGTCATCTCGCCCGCCGTCGCTCCGGTCCTCGGGGCGTTCATGCTTCCCTACACATCGTGGCGGGGCCTCTTCGTGGCGCTCGCCATCATCGGCGTCGTCTCGATGGCCGGCGGCCTCCTCCTCCGGGAGACCATACCCTCGCGGTATAACGGCACCATGGCGCAGTCCGTCCGCCGGCTCGGGGTCGTGCTCAAAAACCCCGGTTTCACCTCGCTCCTCGTCGTATTCTCGCTCGTGAGCACCGCATCGCTCGCGTTCGTCTCCGCCTCGTCGTATATCTACCAGGACGCGTTCGGCCTCTCGGAGCAGTGGTACAGCTTCTACTTCGCCCTCAACGCCGTCGGCCTGATAGCGGGGCCGTTCCTCTACCTCTGGCTCTCCCGGCACGCGAGCCGCCGCTCGATCGTCGCGTCGGGGTTCGTCGTCATGATCGGTGCAGGCCTGCTCGTCTGCCTCTTCGGGGGTCTTGGCCCCCTGGCCTTTGCCCTTGCCCTCTTCCCGGCCTCGCTGATGGGGAGCGCCGTGCGGCCCGGAGGTGCGTTCCTGATGCTCGACCAGCAGAAGGAGGATACCGGCTCCGCATCCGCCCTGATCAACTGCGCGGGCCTCGTCTTCGGCAGCGCCGGGATGGTTCTCGTCTTCCTCTTCGGGAACAGCCTGGTCTTCGGCCTCGGAGCGATCAACGTGGCGGCCGGGGTTGCGTGTCTTTTAGGGTGGGCGGCGATCGGGAAGCGGGGGCTGGTGAGGTTCTGAAATGATCCTGAAGTACACCCCACCGAAGAAGAAACTCTCTGAGATCCTCAAAGAATTCGGGCCGAACCCCGCGCTGGCCGCCTCGGTCGCGGAAGCCTCGCGTGAGATGAGAAGGTCTTCGATGCGAAAGGTCGACTTCGATGCCGACGCTTGACACCTCCCTGCTCGTCGACCTGATCCGGCACGACCCGGAGGCGATGAGAACACTCGCGGCGATGGAGCGGGAAGGGCTGCCGCTTGCAACCACGGCAATCAACGCCCTCGAACTCTACCGCGGCGCGTTCCTCTCGGCATCGGTGCAGGAGAACCTCCGGGGAGTCGAAGCGATCATGAAGGCGCTGATCGAACTCCCGATCACCGACGAGACCTACCGGATCCTCGGTGCACTCGCTGCCGAACTTCAGGGAAGAGGCAGCCGAATCGGGGATTTCGACGAGGTGATCGATGCAATCACGCTCGCGGGCGACGGCGAGATCGTCACCCGGGACGATCACTTCACCCGCGTTCCGGGGCTGAAGGTCAGGACGTATTAGAGTCGGGCCGGGCATTATCTCCCCTTCACCGCCCCAGGCGCCTCCCGGGCAGCCCTTCCACACCTCCGAATCCCGGTCTTGAGCACCGGATGGGTGCCCTATGGATCAACGCTTCGATCCGCTCTATCACAACCGACGGAACCTGTCCCGAACAAGAGACCTGATGAAGGAACAGGTGTCCCGGCCCATTCCGGTCATCCACACCCTGCGTTAAATGTTACTCGGACAGGTACGCCCCCGCCGGAACCTGCTGGAGATCCGGGAAGAATCTCCCTCCAATCCAGGCATTCCAGGAGCGTAACAGCGGTATCCTGAAGGCGGACAGAACCCCCAATCCCATTTGTCATGTAGAATCATTACAAAACCTATAAAACAGATATGATACCACGCTGTAAGGTTCATACCGACCTATTGGTTTAGTTTTCCGGGAGACGGTTCATCTGTCAGGGAACACGAACTGCAAGATCATAGTGATGTTCGAGTAAAGATACTCAAGAGGTGAGGAGACAACCATGGCAAAAAGAATGCTGAGCGAGTTCGAATCGTACGATCTCCTGAAACAGTACGGCGTACCGGTGCCCGAACATGCGATCGTCAAGACTGTTGCAGAAGCAGGCAAGATGGCAGATAAGATCGGTTTTCCGGTCGTCATGAAGATCCACTCGCCCCAGATCGTCCACAAAAGCGATGCGGGGGGCGTTATCGTCAGTATATCCTCAAAGCAGGCTGCAGAAGAGGCGTTCAACAAGATCGTCGCAAACGCGAAGGCCTACAACCCCGAAGCCGAGATCAAGGGCGTCATCGTCGAGCAGCAGGCGGCGCCGGGACTTGAACTGATCATCGGCGGGAAGACCGACCCGGCGTTTGGGAAGGTGCTCACCTTCGGTATGGGGGGCACCCTCGTCGAGCTGATGAAGGACGTCACCCTGCGGATCCTGCCCGTCTCCGAAGAGGAGATCCGGGTGATGGTCAGGGAGATCCACGGCTACCCGATGATCCAGGGCTATCGGGGGTCAAAGCCCCGGGACGAGGAGACCCTCGTTCAGGTCATGTGGGCGATCAACCGCTTCTTCGCCGAGAACACCAACGTCGTGGAGTTCGATATCAACCCGGTCAGGCTCTACGAGTCCGGAGCCTGCATCGTCGACGCCCGGATCTTCATCGATGACGAAGCCGTCGAGAAGACGGCTAAGGAGCGGCCGTTCGTCCCGATCGAGTACTTCACCCCCCGGTCGATCGCGGTCATCGGCGCCTCGTCCGAACCAAAGAAGATGGGCTACGCCGTGATGCACAACCTCCTCCACTTCCCGGGGCAGCTCTACCCGGTGAACAACAAGCGCCCGGAGGTCCAGGGTCTCAAAGCGTATCCCTCCATCCTCGATATCCCGAACCCCGTCGACATGGCGGTCATCACCGTCCCGGCAAAACACGTCCCGAGCGTGATCGAGGAGTGCGGGCAGAAGGGAGTCTCCATGGTGGTCATCATCACAGCCGGATTCAAGGAGATGGGCGAGGGAGGAAAGGCCCTGGAAGACCGGGTTCTCGAGATCGCAAAAGGCTACGGCACGCGGATCGTCGGCCCGAACTGCCTCGGGCTGATCGTCCCCCCGAAGGGCATCGACACCACCTACGTTCACGAATCCCCGAAACCCGGCAACATCGCCTTCATCTCCCAGAGCGGCGCCATCGTCAACACAGTGGTTGACTGGAGCATCCGGCAGGACATCGGGTTCTCCGCCGTCATCTCGGTCGGCAACCAGGCCGACCTCAACTTCATCGACTTCCTCAGGTTCGTGGAGCGTGACCCGAAGACCAAAGGCATCATCCTCTACATCGAGGAGATCCAGGACGGCAAGACCTTCATGAAAGTGGTCAGCGAGGTCTCGAAGACCAAGCCCGTCGTGGCGATCAAGTCCGGTTCCTCCGCGAAAGGCCAGGCAGCGGCCTCGTCCCACACGGGTTCGCTCTCCGGATCCTACGACGTCTACATGGAAGCCTTCCGCGAGTCCGGCGTTATCCCCGTCCACACCCTGACCGGCACGTTCCAGGTCGCGGAGATGCTCTCGCTCCCGAAGGGCTACCCCCGCGGCAAGCGAGCGGTCGTGATCACGAACGCCGGCGGGTTCGCCGTCCTCTCCTCCGACTACGCAGAACGCTACGGGATCGACCTGATCAACCTCCCGCCGAAGGTCCTCAAGGAGTTGAACGACCTCCTCCCCGACTTCTGGAACAAAAACAACCCGATCGACCTCCTCGGCGACGCCAACGAAAAGCGGTTCGAACAGACGTTCAGCGTGCTCGCCAAGCACCAGGACTGCTGGGACATCGCGTTCGTCGTCGGGTTCCCGAACCTCGTCATCGGCTCAGAGCAGCTCGCAAACCAGATCATCCGGTTCTCGGAGAAGACCGAGAACATGATCGTCTCGACGCTTCTTGGCGGGGGATCCATGGACCGGGGCCGCAAGGTTCTCAAGGAGAACGGCATCCCGCTCTTCGACGAACTCGACTTCACCTTCCGGGTGATGGGGAGAATCCTCTGGCAGAGGTTCCGGTAAGGATATCTCCCGAAACTGTTCTTTTTTGTCGGTTCCGGAATGCCGGAACGCTCAGTCGATACCGCCTCCCGCCACAAGCCTGCCGTCTCTTTGCCAGACCACCAGAAACGACGAGAGGACGGCGAGCGTGTAGCAGGCCCAGAAGAGCGGGATCGCCGTGCCGGCATCCGAACCCAGGGAGACCGTCCGCATGATGCCGACGGCCATCGACACCAGGACGGCCGCGATCACGAGGAGAACCGGGGCTATCCGGACACGGGAACGGGAAGAGGGGCCAGGCGCAACCTTCGGCGTCACGACGAACGGCAGGTGCCTTCCGGAGACGGCGTACCAGATTGCCCGGGCGTATACGAAGGCGAGCGTATTGAAGATCGCCTGCGAGAACGCGAGGTCGTACAGGGAGTACTGCCGCTCACGAACGCTGACGATGACCTGGATCGCGATCACCACGACGAGCACCACGGCGAACGTCGGGGGAACCCATACGGGGAGGATCGGAATACCGAAGATCAGCGTGGCGACGGGAAGGAGGAAGAGCACCACGTTCACCCCTCCGAGCAGGTAGATCGAGACCGTGACGAGGAACTCAAGCCAGTGCGTCGCGGTCATGCTCCGGGGCTGCGCCACGAGCTGCCGGAGAATCGTCCCGAGAAGCTGGGTGTTCCCGTATGCCCAGCGGAGTTGCTGCGTGAAGTATGCGGCGAGGTTCGGCGGCCCGACGCCCTCCGCATACACGGCATCGAGAAAGACCCCCCGCCGGCCCTTGAGGTGGAACGTAAACGAAGTGGCGATGTCTTCGGCGATGCACGCCTCGTCCATCCCTCCGATGGCGGCGAGATGGCTCACCCGGAAGATGCAGTTCGAACCCGTCAGCATGGCGGTATTGTTGACGGAGAGCCCCCTGCAGACGTGCTTGTTGTAGATGTGCTGCTGGTAGGAGAATGTGACGCTTATCGGGTCGTGGGGCTCCGAACGGAAGAACTGCGGGGTCTGGATGAAGGATACGGCCGGGTCGGCCTCGAGGATGGGGACGAGATCAGCAAGGATCTCCGGTTTCACTCTCTGGTCGGCGTCGATGACCAGGAGGTACGGCGTATCGCCGCCGAGATGCGAGAGGGCGTGATTGATCGCTCCCGCCTTGAACCCGCGCCTGTGGTCGCGGTGGAGATAACGGAGACCGTACCTCCTGCATATCCCCTGCATCGCCGTGCGTTTCCGCGTATCCGTGGAGTCGTCGAGGAGGAAGATACGGAGGTCGGGGTAGGCGATAGCCGCGCACGCCCGGACACAGAATTCGACCACGTCCGGCTCCTCGTTGTAGACCGGGATGAAGACCGCGACGGGAGAGGTCGGGGCACCCGACCCCTGCGGTGCCGTGGGACGGTAGGCATAGATCGACCGGAGGAGGTGATCGGCATAGCTCACGAACTGGATCACCCCGAATGCCGTGACGGCGACGAGAAAGAGCGAGAGAATCCTCGCAAACAGGCTCCACCCGGCTCCGGTCAGTATGAGGTGCAGGTCACGGAGGAAGACGGCCGCGAGCAGCACCATGAGCGTGGCGGTAAAGAATGAAATGTGTGCTGCCGTTGTCATGAAAATCCACCGCAGTCTGGCTGATATCATGCAGAGACGCCTCGAAGCCGTACTGGCACCCGGAGACCGGCAACCCGGATTCGGTCAGGGTGCAACGGAAAGCGCGAGGCGGCCCGGATACCATCCATCATACCGGCGTACTTAAAGGTTTCGGGGCCGGCCGAACCGCAGCCTCCAGACCCCGGAGTTGCCTTTTCCGCTCTTTTGCCACTACGGCGAGGTGCAGGTGCCGACCCTCCCGGGGATGTATGGCCGGGACGGGACAGGAGCACCGCGGCCGCACACGACGGGAAAAGGCACGGGCAGGCACCATCTCCGGCAGGATCGATGAGCACCGACACAATGAAATAGATCCCTTCCCTTCTGACGAATGATTACTATGGCTGTACAGAAGATGGCACCTGCATCGTTGAAGAAGTACGAGCTGCCGCCGCTGCCGTATGCGCCCGACGCTCTCGAACCCCATATCTCGAAGGAACAACTCTCCCTGCACCACGATAAGCACCACCAGGCTTACGTGACCGGGGCGAACGCCGACCTCGAGAAACTGGAGAAGGCGCGGCAGGAAGGCACCGAAGTGGATATGAAGGCGCTCTTAAAGGAACTCTCGTTCAACATCGGCGGCCATGTCCTGCACACCCTCTTCTGGCCGACCATGGCCCCGGCCGGAAAGGGCGGCGGCGGAACCCCGGGCGGCGCACTTGCAGACCTGATAGACCGGGAGTGGGGTTCCTTTGACCGGTTCAAAGCCGAGTTCACGAAGGCGGCCGCGAGCGTCGAGGGGTCCGGATGGGCAGCACTGGCGTACTGCACCATGACCGACCGTCCCATGATCATGCAGATCGAGAAGCACAACAACCACATCTACCCATCGTTCCGCATCCTGATGGTGCTCGACGCCTGGGAGCACGCCTATTACATCGATTACCGGAACAACCGGGGCCAGTTCATCGACGCGTTCTGGAACGTCGTGAACTGGGACACGGTGAACAAGCGACTCGAGAACCTCTAATCACCATTTTTTCCCAATCCGGGGCGGCTTACCGGAACGGCGAACCGGCTGCACCTCCTGATACACTACGGCAGCCGTCGGCACCCGTTTACCCCGGAAGCGCCGTGCGGCGGCCTCCTATCCAAACCATTAAGTAGTCATCGCAAGAGGTATCGGCGACGTCATCGGTGGGGGAAGGAATGGATCGATACCGCAGACGATATAGTCTAAACTGTGCTCACTCTCCTGGGGAAGGAACGACCGCCCGTTCAGATATGCGTAGAGCAGGGGCGTTCGCAGGGATCGGCCATGCTCGGTAGGGCCATCCCCGAACCGGATCGGGAGGTGATCCGGGACGCGATCACGGACGGGGCCATACGCCACCTGCTCCACGAAGAAGACCCGCGGCTCCGGAACTTCCGGCTCTGCAACGCATGCGGTTCCTGCACGCCGTACTGCCCGGCACGGATCAACGATCCCGGAGCGAACGGAGACCCGGGCTACCTTGCACGAAAGGTGACCGCGGCCCTCCAGGCGGGCAGACGCCCCGGGCTCGATCTTGCCGACTGCGTCCAGTGCTACTCCTGCGAGACCGTCTGCCCGCGCTCCGTCAGCATCGGCGGGATCATCAACGCCGTCTACGAGACAGAACGCCTGCAGCCGGTCTTTAGAAGGATGCTCCTCGACCGGGGGGGCCTTCCACCCCAGGCGTTTCTTCCGCTTTACACCGGCAGGGGCCGCTTCCGGAAGTTCATCGTAAAGGCCGTCCGACACCCGTATCCGGTGGACGGCAGGGCGATCGACGAGGTCAGGCGGCTGCTGCTCCATCCGGTCGACGCGTCGGCCTTCTCGGCCCCCGGACACCCCGCGCAGAGGCGGCCGCTCGCCCGTCCCGACCGGGTCTTTCACCTCAACTCCTGCTGCGCCTTCAACTACCCCGGCGCGGACCTCTCGCAGAAGACGATCCTTGCCGCCCTCGGCGTCCGTTACGAGACCTCCCCGATGCAGACCTGCTGCGGGGGTGCCCCGCACTACATGGGCGGGGCAGGTTTTGCCGACCGGCTGCTCCTCACCGCACGGAACCTCAGCGTCATCCGCGACGCGTTCGAACCCGGCGGCGAGATCGCCGTTACCGGCATATGCCCGACCTGCAGCGACTCGTATGCTGCCGCACTCGACATGCTCTCGCTGAAGGGCAACAGGGAGGTGGTGAACGAAGCGCTGGCGAGGATCGGCCGGGAAGTGAACGATCCGGGGGCGTTTACGGTGGCAAACGTTCTCGACCTCTATCCCCTCTATCTCGAGGAACTGCGGCGGCTCGTCGAGACACGGCTCACCGGGCTCGCCGTCGGGGTGCATGTCAGCTGCCACTACCGGAAGATGAACGGCAGCCTTGCCGTCCCGCCGGGACTGCAGGATCTTGCGGCGGTGACGGGAGCGAGGATCACGAGAAGCGTGATGGAGCACTACTGCTGCGGCGGGGTCAAGAACCTCTTCGACCGGCACCGGAAAGGCCGCCCGGGGGAACTCTCACGGCTGAACCGGCTCGTCCGCCAGGACTTTATGAACCATCGCCTGGACGTGATGGTCGTCGACTGTCCGGGGTGCGAACTGGTCTACGACCACATGGGGGTGCCGGTGCTCCATATCACCGAGCTCCTGGCACTCGCAATGGGCGCCGACCCGAGGGAGACGATCCGCATCCAGGGTCACATGACCTCGCTTTCGGGGGAAATCGGCCGGATAGGGATTCTTTAAGGGGAGACGGATACCGGTGGAGGGTGCGCGATCCCCGTCACGAAGAGCGGCACGGGGCACGGCACCAAACGGCCGGGTGCGGTCTTCGGCATGGCCGCAGCCATGTTTGCGCAACCGCCCGAGACCGCAGGCGGTCCGGCACCTGCCGGGCTGCCACCGTAAATCACTTATTACCGGGGATGTGATTTGTTTATATAATTTTTACAGGATAAAACATCAAGGGGGCAGAACACCCGTATGAATAGAGCGGATTCGATATCAACCATATCTCAAGAGGCGTTTCGGATTCTCGACGAGCCCGGCGCAGGTATTCTCGTGCTCGATCGGAAGATGCAGGTGTTCTGGGCAAATGCATTTGCCATGGATATTCTCTGTGCACGCGAAGAGGAGATCCTCGGATTCGACGCCCGCCGGATCCTCGACGCACGTCTGGCGCCGCTTCTGCAGGAGAGGGACGTTGCCAGGAGACTCCTCGCCACGATGAACAACGGAACCGAGATGTCCGGTCTCGACCTCTCGGTGCAGGACTCACGGGGGGAAGAGCGACGGATCGTCTACTCCAGCCGAAAGATTGAGCAGGGGACGTTCGCAGGGATGTGGGTGCTCTGCATGCGGGACGTCACCGACCGGAGGCCGGCAAACGAAGGGCTGCTCTCTTCGAACAGACAACTCCTGGTCCTGAACCAGATCATGGGAGTATCCGCGTCGTCCCTCTCGCTGGACGAACTGCTCGAAGCGTCGCTCTCGAAGACCCTCGATCTGCTCGGGTTCGACCTGGGGCTGACCTACCTCTTGAACCCGGAGCGGACGATAGCGCTCACGCGCTACCACCGCGGCGTCCCGGAGAACTACCTCGCCCGGAACAGGGCCATCAAAGTTCACCACTGGCCCTGGAACTTTGTATTTGTCGCCGGACAGCCGCGTTACCTCGATCTGCAGGGGGAAGGGGGCACGATCGAGGAGGAGATCCTCGCCTCGCTCGGGATTTCCACCCTCGCCTGCATCCCGATCCTTGCGGAATCGGTCGTGGTCGGCGCGCTCTTCCTCGGGAGCAGGAAGGCCGAGGGGTTCCGGGACGAGGAGCGCCGCCTCCTCGAGGCGATCGGGCAGGAGATCGGTTCGGGTGTTCTGCGGAGCATGCTCCACAAGCGGCTGGAGGCGGCCCACCGCGAGACGAACCTCTACCTGGACGTCATGACCCACGACATCAAGAACGCGGAGAACGTCGCGAACCTCTACTGCGACCTCCTGCTCGATATTCTGGAGGGCGACGCCGCCCAGTATGCACGGAAACTCAAGGGAAGTATCCGCAAAAGCAGCGGCATCCTCCAGAACGTCTCGACCATCCGGCGCATTCACCAGGAACCGCCCGACGTAAAACCGGTCCATCTCGGCCGCGTGATCCGGGCGGGGATCGAGCGCACCCCGGAAGCAGCCATCTCTTTTGACGGCACCACGGCGGAGGTCTGGGCCGACGACCTGCTCCCCGAGGTCTTTACGAACCTCATCGGCAACGCCGTGAAGTTCGGCGGACCGGACGCCGGGATCGCGATCCGCGTGGAGGACTGCCTCGAGGAGGACCACGCGGTGGTGGTGACCGTGGAGGACACCGGCCCCGGCATCCCCGACGAGATGAAGGAGACGATCTTCGACCGGTTCAGGCATGGCAGGAGCCGGGGATGCGGGGAAGGGCTCGGCCTCTACATCGTCGGGATGCTTGTCGAGCGCTACGGCGGCCGGATCTGGGTCGAGGACAGGGTGGAAAGCAGGCCCGACCTCGGGGCGTCGTTTAAGTTCACATTGCGCGAAGTGGTGCACGGCGAGGCCGGCGAGTATGAGGAGTGAGATCCCTCACGCCGCCGTCGCTCCGGCCTGCCTGATCTGGAGCCCTGCCGAGTACCGGCGCGCCCAGGCATACCCGAGCGCCGCGCCGATCGCGTTCCCTGCGGCAACTCCCCACCAGATGCCGGAGAGGCCGAGCCCGAGACCGGCTGCAAATATCCAGGCGAAGAGGATGGACAGGACGACGTTCTGCAGAACCGTGATCGTTAGAGACCGTGCGCCAAGCCCCGTCCCCTGGAAGAACGACGCCGAGAAGAGCCCGAACCCGACCATGGGGTAGACGAGACTCATGACCTGGAGGTAGGTCGTCAGCTCGGGAGCAATCCCGGCGGTGTCGCCCGCCGTGAAGAGTGCGGCAATCCGGGGGGCGAAGGCGAACGTGGCCACGGCAAGCCCGAGACCGATCCCGAGACCAAGCCGTGCGGCGAACCGGAGTGCGGTCTCCATCCGTGCGTACGCCCGTGCCCCGTAGGTGGCGCCAGTGACCGCGACCACCGCCGAGGATATGGCGAGGATCGGCGTCAGACCGATGCTCACGACCCGCCACCCGACCGAGTATACGGCGACGCCGTCGGTGCTCGCTATGAGGACGATGACGCCGTTTAAGATCAGGGCCATCAGGGCGAGTGCCAGTTGCTCGGCTGCGGCGGGGAGACCAACCCCCAGGACGTTCCGTGCGACTGCAGCGTCCGGGGAGAACTCCCGGAAGCGGAGCGAGATGTAGGTATCTCTCTTCACGAAGAGCCAGTAGACCATCGGGACGGCGGCGATGACCTCCGCGAGGATGGTCGCCCACGCTGCGCCGCCGATCCCCATATCGAGCCCGTAGATCAGGATCGGGTCGAGGGCGATGTTCGCCACCGCTCCCGCCGCCATGGCGTACATCGTCCGCTTTGCATCTCCTTCACCGTGCATGAGCGCGTAGGCGACCTCGCCGAAGAGGAGGGCAAACGTCCCCATAAAGAGGATTCGCGCATACTCGGTGGCTAGACCGACGGCGTCGCCCGCTCCCATGAGGACGAAGATATCGTGGGCAAAGAGGTAGAGCGGGATGGTGACGGCGACGGCGAGCACGGTCATCAGGAGAAGGGTGTGCATCGCAACACTGCTCGCACCGGCCCTGTCGCGAGCACCGATCGTCCGCGCGAGCGCCGCTTCCCCGCCGGTTCCAAGGCCGCTCGCTAACCCGATGGTTATGATGAAGAGCGGGAATGCGAACCCGACAGCGGCAAGAGCGTCTGCACCGAGACCCGCGACCCAGAACGCGTCGACGACGTTGTAGAGGGTCATGAGGGTCATCGCGATCATCATCGGCAGGGAGAGCCGGAGGATCGCGGTCTTCGGATCGGCGAGGAGTATCTTTGTTCCTTCTGTTTGGTTACTACTTGCGGGTGTATCGTCTTCCGAGTCACTTGTCGGCATACATATCGCCTGCTGGCGTGCCCACGCCGCGGGCTCCCGGAGAAAACGGGAACCTCATATTATGCGGATTGGGCATCGTGCCAATCTGTGGATTTTGATTGCCGGATGCACCGGGTAAACGTGACAGAACAGAAAGCGGCCGATTAATAGCCGCCCCAATTCTCCAATTTCCTGGCGCCATCGAGCAATACAAGACAAATATGGGCGCGGATCAGTAGATATACCTTCGCACCCGGCGGATCGAAACGGGCTGTCGAACGTTCGTTTCCGGCGGGTACGCCCCCGGTTCGACGGGTATCCGGGCTCCCGGACAGCCCGGCTGATGAACACCGCGGGATCTTGATGAGAAAAAAAATCAGCGGGCAGGCAACCCCACGGCCGCCGCACCGCGTTTCTTGACGGCGCGGTCGTAAATGCGCCAGTTTTCCTCCCACTCCGGGTTCCGGTCATGGAGCTGCTCGAGCACCCGGCGCCGGATCTCGCCGGAAGGCATTCCGTCGTAGGCGATCCGTTCGACGGCTTCGCCGATCGCCCTTGCCTCCTCCGGCGGCGCTCCCGATTTCAGCGCGCTCACGGTCACTTTCTCCCGCACGAACGGCTCTCTCCTGCCGTCGGCCTTGACAACATCGACCAGTTCAATCACCTCGAGGAAGACGGAGGGCACCCGGGAATCATAACCGTTCCGGTTATCCCCGTCACGGGGCAGGCGGCCTGAGAAGTTCCGTTGCGGATGCAACTCCTTTCAGCCCCTCCCTGAGAAAGAGAATCCCGAAGACCGATTCGACCAGCGTCCCCTTGACGTGGTCGACCTTCCGTGTGCTTCGCGGGGTGTCGGGGTCGAAGTGGATCCGGTGCTCATACAGCCCCCAGCGATCGCAGAGCCGGGCGAGGTTCGAGTTCCGGTCGTATGCCTTCCGGTTCCCGGTCAGGACTCCGGCTTTCGCGATATCGGGATCCCAGATTGCCGGAAGAAGACCGATCTTTAGAGCGGCGTCACCGATCCACGCGAGCGCCCCCGCCACTTCGTGGAGCCCCGCGAGTTCCCGCAGGTTCGCATCGGTGAGGGTGCACCAGCAGCCGCTCTGAGCGTGCTCCGCTATCTCGTCGAAGAGGTTGCGGGTGCTCGGGCGGAACATGGCAATGACGAACTGCTCGCGATCCCCGAGCGGGTAGCCGAGATCCGCCTCGACCTCCGGCTGCACCGTCCCCGAGATCACGGCTGCCTTCGCGAAGATCGTCTCGATGTCCAGGACCCAGCGCCGGAACTTTTCGGCGTCTCCCATAGAGAGCGCCGGGGTCTCCCGCACGAAGTCGTCCCTGAGCGTTGTGAGCCGCCCCTCGATTCCCGGCAGGTCCCACGTAAGCGAGCGGTGCATCCCACTGCCCGTCACTCCCGTGGGGCATGAGCCTTTCGGAGACCGCCGTGAATGATGACGTCTGCAATGCCGCGGCCCCCGAGGAGACGCATCGTCCGCTCGAGGAGGAAGTCCGAGCCGAGAATCCGGTCGGCCATCCTCTTCGTCCTTGCGGCGGCGAGAAGTTCACGGCCTATCGCCGAACGCCACTCCCACTCGTAGGCCGCGAGGGGCTCGCCGCGGAGCAGGTGATTCGCCGCCGCAAGCCCGGCAAGCCGTCCGCAGATCATCGCGGGCGCAATACCCCCTCCGTTGGACGCGACGACGTGGCCCGCGGCGTCGCCTACGGCGAGGACGTTTTCGCGGACGGTCTCACGGATAGGGCCGGAGACGGGCACGAACCCGGCCTGGACGTCGCGGGCGGAGAACCCCTGGCTCGCGAGGAACGCTCTCAGGAGAACCGGAACCGGGACATCTCTCTTCTGCACGCCGAGCCCGGCGTTTGCACACCCCCGTTTCGGGAAGACCCATGCGTAGCCTCCCGGGGCGATACGGTTCCCGAAGAAGAACTTCAGGCGGTCGCCGAACTCCCCGTCGACCCGGCAGGTTATGGCGGGGGCGAGCACGGCGCTCCGCTCCATCCCGGCCGAGCGGCATACGCGGGAAAGCGGGCCGTCCGCGGCGACGACGACGCGAGCCTCGACCTCGCCCCGGGTGGTCGTTACCCGGCTGCCTTCCCGGCCGAGGAACTTCGTATCCGGCAGGAGCTCGGCACCCTCACGAACGGCCGCATCCGCGAGATGCCGGTCGAATGCATCCCTGTCGACGGTGTAGCCGGGGAGCTCGAACTCGTACTCCCGGCCGCCGGGAGAGACGGCGACGGCGCCCCGGATCTCCCGCCGGATCAGCCCGGGGTCGACGGGGAAGAGTTCGTCGAGCCCGGAGGCGTTCGGGAGCACGCTCGCGAGGACCTCCGATGACGCGTTGAACTCCCCGCAGCAGACGGGGACGCCGATCGTTCTCCGCTTATCGATCAGAAGGACGTCGAGCCCCGTTTTTGCCGCGTAGCGCGCGGCGGTGCTGCCCGCGGGGCCCGCACCGACGACGACTACGTCGCACCGGTTTTGCATCGGTGCTCTCGTAAGGAGGGATAGGGTATAAAAAAGAGTGGGACGTTACTCCGCGCTTCGCTTCCGCAGCCGCTCGATCCTCTCCGCCACCCGCCGCCTCGCCGCCTCCGTCTCCGCGACGTCCCGGCGGAACGCGACCTCCAGGATATCGCCCTCCCGGGCACCGGGCGGAAGGAGGGAGCGGGGGAGCGTGAGCCGGATCGACTCGTCCTCGCGGAGGAGGAGGACGGCAAGGCCCTCCTCGACGCGATCGAGGCTCACCCGGAAGGCCGACTCATCCTCCGCCATCATCACCGCTCCATGGTGCTGACGACGGTCCCGTTCGCGTCGGCAAGCGTGGCGAGGTCGCCGTCGTTGTTCCAGACCGCGCTTCCCCGGCCCCAGTAGAGGTCGGTCGCGGTATCGTTGCCCGCCCCGGAGTGGACGGTGACGTCGGCGCCCGGATCGAGCGTGTAGACCGGGAAGGTGTAGGTGTTGCGCGTCCCTTCGTCGGTGATCGTCCAGCCGGTGAGGTTGACCGCCGTTTCGTCCGCGTTCGCGACGGCGATCCACTCCTCCTGGAGGCCGAGGTCGCTGATGTATACGCCGGATGAGGGAGCGGGCGTCGCCGTCGCTGTCGGGGTCGCCGTTGCGGCCGCGGTCGTTGCCCCGGCCGTCACGGTGGCGGCGGGTGCCCCGCCGGCGGCAACGGTGAGCGCCGTTCCGTCGGTGGCGACGATGACGGTTCCGTCAAGGTCGGTCCGGTAGATGCGCGAGCCGGTCGCCTCGAGGCGTTCGACCGCTTCCTCATGGGGGTGGCCGTAGTCGTTCCCCTCGCCGACCTCGATGACGCTGATCGCGGGGCTGACCGAGGAGAGGAACTCCGCCGAAGAGGCGTACCGGCTCGCGTGATGGCCGACTTTCAGGACGTCGGCATCGAGGTCGAGCCCGGCCTCCGCCATGCTCTCCTCTGCCGGGGTCCCGGCATCGCCCGTGAAGAGGTACGAGATCTCTCCATACGTCACCATCAGGACGACGGAGTCCTCGTTTATGTCGCCGAGCGGCTCTGCGCCCGGGTTCAGGATCAGGATCTCGAGGTCGGGATCGAGGGCGACCGACTGCCCGCGCTCCGCCGCGGTGTAGGGTATCCCCAGGTCTTCGACCAGGACGAGCAGGTTCTCGTAGGTCGCGGTCGGGTGCGGCTGCGCGGCATCGACGAACCTGCCGACCGGGTAGGCGGAGATGACGTCGGAAAGGCCTCCGATGTGATCGGAGTGCGCATGGGTCGCCACGACCACGTCGAGTGTCTCGACGTTCCTCTCATCGAGGTATGCAATGACGCGCTCCCCCATCCCGCGTTCGCCGGCATCGATGAGCATGGTCTTATCGCGGAACTCGATCAGGATCGAATCGCCCTGCCCGACGTCGATGAAATGGACGACGAGATCGCCGGATAGGTCGGAGCCGATCTCCGGCTGCTGCCCGGAAGGGTTGGAACAGCCTGCGGTGACGAGGCAGGCAACGGTGCATGCACAGAGTGCTATGCAGATCAGGTATCGTGCAGGTATGGACGACATTGCTCTCTACACAAGTAGAGGGCGCCAGGGCTATAAGTGTGCTGAGGTCGGGCATCGGCACCGTACCCGGCGTTCCGGGCATGTGCTCGATCCGCCGGCGGAAGGGAGGGAACAGGGGATGGTGGAAGCGCGCAGGAATGGAAAGGATGATATGCGTCGACCGTCACCCCTTATCAGTAAGGACGATGAAGGAAGTATCACCCCTTGAGATCTATAACGAGTACCACGACGACGTTCAGGCAATTTTCCGGTCGAGACTGCTGACGCAGGTGATGATTGCCCTCGGCAGCGGGAGCAAACCGCTTTCGACCCTTCGCGACATCACAGGGAGTTCGTCGCAGGCGCTTATCCCGAAGATCCGGTACCTTGAGGGCCTGCATTACGTCGAATCGGTGAAGGGAGACTACGCGCTCACCCCCATGGGCAGACTCGTCGAACCGAAGATCGAGCGGGTGGTTATGCTCATGGGAGTGCTCCAGAAGCACAGGAACTTCTGGATTGAACACGATATCGAGGGCATACCCCCGGAATTCCTGGATGAACTTGAACACCTGTACAATATAGAGCTCGTAAAGGATGTTGAGGAGAACATCTTCGCCGTATACACGGTCTTTCAATCCATACTCAGGAAAGCATCGTGGATCCACGGCGTATCATCGATTATGAGCCCGGTTCATGTAGAGGCAATTAAAGAAGCGGCTATAGGCAGCACACCGATCGAACTCGTCGTCTCCGAAGAAATCGCCCGGGGACTGGTCTCCGGGCCATACAACACGGTACTGGAAACCCTGAAGAGATGCAAAAAATTCAGAATTTACGTCGCTCCTTCGCCAATCCACCTCGGGATGACAGTAACGGACGGATATCTCTCGTTAGGTCTGTACAGGCGCGATACCGACAAATATGATACCACTACCGATCTCATCAGCACCGACGCTGCGGCGGTCTCCTGGGGCGAGAGACTCTTCCAGCACTACAAAGCAGACGCCAGACCGCTGAAACTGTCCTGATAGCCTCTTTTTTAGGACCCAATCGCCCGGTGCCCGATAGGACACCCGGCAAAACGCCGTTCCACGGTCCGGGGGATATACTATCGTTCAGGGTTCGGACAATTTTCTCTTCGCGTTCGTTGAGCGGAACGGAGAGGGGGCGAATGCACCGCTCCGGCCTGCTCATTTCTTTGCTGAAATAACGTGTTTAAATACCGCAACGCATCGAAGTGATGAATCTTCGTCGGAGTAATAAATATTCACCTGTTCTCTGAAAAACACTCCATGTTCGGATTTGCAAATAATACCAACCCGATCCAACCAACCCGACAGATCGTCGTCCAACTTTTCGTGTACAGTTCCCTGTATCTATCTATAGCAGGAGTGGCGATGGTGTATATCTCGTGCCTCCTGCACGGCCTCCCCTTCGACCCGGTTGCGGCGGCAATACTGATGCTCGTCGTATTCGCCGTCTACAACCTCAACCGCAAGACCGACGAGGACGAGGACGCCATAAATCACACGGAACGGTATGCTTTCACAAAGGAGTACGAGGTCATCCTCTTCCTTTCCGCAGTCGGCGCTTACATCAGTGCCCTCTGCCTCTCCTTCATTCAGGGCATCGACAGCCTCTTCGTCACGACCGTGCCCCTGGTCGCCGGGATCGTTTATAGTGTACCGCTCTTTCCCGCCCGGCTCGGGTTTCGGCGATTGAAAGAGGTGCCTCTGATGAAGAGCCTTATCGTGGCGTTCTCCTGGGCCGTCCCTCCGGCGCTCCTGCCGGTCCTCCACGCCGGCCTTCCCGCAGGTTTCGCCACCGGCATCGTCGCCGCCTTCTTCTTCTTCCTGGTCTTCATCAACACCGTGGTCTTTGACATACGGGATGTGGAAGGCGACATGGCGTCGGGCGTCAAAACGCTCCCGACGATCCTCGGCCCCCGGAGGACGCTCCTCCTCCTCACGGGGATGAACCTGGCAGCCGGAGCCGCGCTGGTGCTCGTCGGCGGGTTCCTGTCGGGTGTCTATCCGGCACTGTTGCTGGCTGCGGGGATAGGCTACGTTCAGGGTTACCTCCTGTGCTTCCATCGGCTTGTGAAGGAAAAACTCCTCTTTGAACTGTTTGCCGACGGACAGTTCATCCTGCTGGCCATCATCCTCTACCTCCTCACCCTTGCAGTTCAGTATCTCCCGGTATGAACAGCCGTGAAGATTCATTGAAGAGGTGAAAATTCATCGACACAATAAATGTCTGGCAGCCGGAGAGCATCTTAGGGTACGACATGAGATCTCCCCGCGGCAGCGATCCGCTGAAGAGTAACCCCGATGCTCAATACCCCGAGGCACAGGAGCGGGGGATGCATACGTTGCACGATGCAGAAACGGGAGGGCTCTTGCTGCAGAAAGAGGAGAAGCCGCAACTATGGGGATGCACTTCATGCATGTATTATGATCCCGGGTGCGCCTACTGCGCCTACATCCACGCTCCCGTGGACATACTGTTCGTCTGTCCGCAGGTTCTCGACAGGCGCAGGCAGCCCCCGGGGCCTGCACAGTAAGGTTGCGCCGTTCGTCAGGCAATATCTCCAGAGACCGCTCCCGCCGGGCGGAAGGGAGGAGGGATCGGGATCCCCAACGTTTTTGTGGTCCCCCCGCTATAGCCGGACTGTCATGCCGGGTGCGGACTACATCTACCCGAACGTCACGGAGGTGACCCAACGGGGCGGGCTCCTCGAGCGCTGGCGCCTCGCCGAGCCGCTCGGGTGTGCGTATATCGAGATCCCTGCCGACTTCGTCAAGAACAAAACGGAGGTGGAGCGGACGGGGCAGGAGATCGGGTCGATCCTCAACCGATCGTCCGTCGAACTCCTTTACGAGCAGGATACGGCCCTTCCGGGCAACCTCAGATACCTCCTGCACACCGAACCGGCCATCCCCAGGAGAGACCCGCACGGCAGGCAGACGACGGCAAACCTGCGGTGGCGCGACCCCGGCTGGGTGGCTGATTTCGGGGATATGCTCCTTGAGATCGAGGACTTTCTGGGTATCCCCCCGGAGATAATCGAGATTCACCCCGGCGACCGGAGGAACACCCACGCCGATATCGTCACGGCGATGCACGCCCTGATCGCCGCCCACTGGAACGCCTTCGGGACGGAACCGCTGGTGCTGCTCGAGCACCATAAGGACCAGAGCATCTCCACGGGTAGCCAGATACGGTCGTTCTGGGCGACACTCAAAGATATCCATCCCGAGATCGCCGGGCTGGCCGGGATAGCACTCGATCCCTGGCACCTCCACGCCGCCGCGAAAGAGGACTTTCCCGGATCTCTTGGCGAGGTTCCGCCCGATTCCCTGCGGGCGTTTCATATCCACAACGATCTCCGGCCTCCGTCGCCGGAAGACAGGGTGCCCTGGCCGCAGGTCTTTGGGATGATCGCCGACGTCTCAAAGACGCCCCGCATAAAACCCGTGGTCTACCAGAAGAGCAGGGTTCCCGCGGCGATTAACTTCTGCAGAGAGATGCTCGCCGCGCCGCGGGCGGCATACGCCGGGCCGCCTGCATGACGGTTCGGCCCGACCCCGATCCTCGCCAACATTCATAACCTCAAACTGCCACAGGGTGTCGCATGACACCGATAGCCGCGCCTGATTTCCCCCCCGGTCTCGAGTGGCTCAACATCGACCGTCCCCTCTCCGTCCGCGATCTCTCGGGCAGGGTAGTGCTGCTCTCGTTTGCGACGTTCACCTGTTCGAACTGCATGCGGCTGGCACCGGACATCCGGCGGCTCGAGGAGAGGTATCCCGAGCTGGTGGTCGTCGAAGTTCATTATCCCGGGTTTGAATCCGCCGCGGTCGGCGGGAACTTCCGGGAGGCCGTGCGCCGTGCCGGACTGGAGCACCCCGTCGCCATCGACCGCAATCGCCTGCTCTGGCAGACCTTCGGCATCAGGGACTGGCCGACCTTCGTCCTCATCGACCCGGAGGGGAACATGGTCGGGAAGACCGGCGGTGAAGGACTCTACGGGAGGCTCAATCCGAAGATCGACCGTTTAACGACGGAGTTCGGGCAGCGGGGCATGCTTGAGAAAGGACGGCTGTCGCCGGGAACCGCCCCGGAGACGGCGAGGGAAACGAGCCTATATCGTCCCGGCAAAGTCGCGGCGGACAACGCCGGGATGCGCCTCTTCATAAGCGATACCGGGCATCACCGGATCGTCGTCGCCGGCGGGGACGGAAAGATCCTGGAGACGATCGGCTCCGGGGCTGCCGGAAACGCCGACGGACCGTTCGACGAAGCCGCATTCTACCTGCCGGAGGGCCTTGCGTTCGACGAAGAGGCGGGTATCCTCTACGTTGCGGATACCGGGAACCACACGATCCGCCGGGTCTCCTTTACTGAGCGGAGGGTCGCGACGAACGCCGGGACGGGCCTTGCCGCCCCGTCTTTTGGCGAAGGCGGACCGGGCACCGGAACCGCGCTGAACGCGCCGCGGGATCTCGCGCTGCTGGGCGGCCACCTCTATATCGCAATGGCGGGGGCAAACCAGATCTGGCGGATGGATCTCGCCACCTATGAGGTGGAGCCATATGCCGGTTCCGGTCGGGAGGGGCTGGTCGACGGGGCGCTCGACAAGGCCGCCTTCGCCGGGCCTACCGGGATCGTCACCGACGGCGAGGCACTCTTTGTCGCCGACAGCGGGGCTTCGGCAATCCGCCGCATCAAGCGGGGAATGGTCGAGACCCGTATCGGACACTCCCCTGAAGATTTCGGCGATCTCGACACCATCGCCCGGATGGCGCGTATCCACCGACCGACGGGCATCGCTTACAGGGACGGATCGCTCTACATCGCCGACACGGGCAACCACAAGATCAAGCAGTTCGACCCGGAGACCGGGTGGGTCCTCACCCGGGCAGGAGACGGCGACCGTGGTTACCGGGACGGACTCTCGGGAGAAGCGAGGCTGAACGAGCCGGGCGGTCTGGTCGACTTCGGGGGACTCTGGTATATCGCCGACACCGGCAACCATATCGTCAGGGTCTACGATCCCGTCCGTCACATCGTCTCGACCCTGGCGCTCTGGAAGTAGAGTTACCCGTGACCCGAACGCCGGATGCCCGAGACCAGTACTTTATGTAGGAGCAACGAGAGAGGAGGGGCGGAACATACAGTCCCCAGGAGGAACCATGCAAACCAATTGCGCGTTGTTCATAACCGTTCTGGCTATCGGAGCGGCGGTTCTCATCTGCGGCTGCACGGGCCTGCCGGGAGACGACGTCCAGAACCAGACGAACGAAACACCTTCCGAAACGCCGGCCGGCGCAAATCTGACAATCGCCAAGATGCTGGCCCGGGACGGCAACTTCTCGGCGTTCAACCGCGCGCTCGGTGCCGCCGGACTCAAGGGGACGCTCGCCGGGCCGGGCCCCTACACCGTCTTTGCGCCGACGGACGAGGCCTTTGACCTGATTCCGGAGACCATGATGGAAGAACTCTTCGACGATCCGAAGGGCAACCTCGCGGAGACCCTGCTCTACCACATGGCTCCGGGGAGTTATACGGCGGCCGAGATCGCCGCAAGCGACACCGTTCCAACCGTTCAGGGCAATCCAATCACCGTCGACGCCGCCGGTGAGAGCGTGACGGTGGACGGTGCACGGATGATCCGGGCAGATATTCCGGCCGCGAACGGCGTCATCCACGCCATCGATGCGGTCATGATCCCGCCGGACGTGACCCTGTCGCCGACGAACGAGACCCCCGCAAACGTGACGGCGAACACGACCGGGTGAGGGCAAGGCGATCACCCTCTTCCCGGGGGTGCGACAAGGCGTATACGTTGGTATACGGAATGTGCTCGTACCTGCAGGCTTGTTCCTTCAAAGGCGCGGGCGCATTCCCGGAACCACCCCGGGAACATCGGGCGGGATAACCGGTCGAGGTCGATCCGTCGCGAACCTCCATTGTAGCGGATCGTTAAAGAAACCACGAATAACAACTGTTTTCCCACGACCGCACAAACAGAGAATCGCAAAGAGGGTCATCCCAGAGTTCGTCCATGCCACGCTTCAACCTCAGCCCGTCGCTCATCGGCCGGTTCTTCTACCACGACTGCGAACGCCACCTCCGCTACCACGCGACCCCGGAGCAGGAGCGCGCCGGAGCCGGCATCCCGGCGGCCGCGATCGACACGAGCCCGGTGACGCGAGCCCTCCTCGATGCCGGCATCCGGTGGGAGGAGGAGGTGATCCGGACGAAACTCGCGGGCAGGGTCCGGCTCCCGGACGGGGCCGGGCCGATTTCGGGGCGGTCGTTCTCCATCGAAGAGAGTTTTAACCTCTTCCCCGGGCTCTCGCCGGGTGAGGCAATCTACCAGACGACCATCCCGGTCTCGATCCACTTCCTGAAGAGCTACGATCTTGACCCCAGGATGCACCGGTTCTCCCCCTGCCGCCCGGATCTCGTCAGGGTCGATGAAGAAGGTCGCCTGCAGATCATCGACATCAAGGCAAGCGAAGAACTCAGCGTCAGCCACCGGATCCAGGCGACGCTGTATGCCCTGATCCTCGAGCACGCCCTGGACCTGCTCGGGCTCGATCTCCGGGTCGACCGGAACCGGGCGGGGATCTGGCTTTACGGGGAGGACGAACCGGAACCCTTCGATCTAAACCTCAACATACGGGTGATCGAGGACTTCTTCCGCCACCGCCTCCCGGGTATCCTCACCGCCCCACCGGGGGACGTGCCCTGGCACCTCACCTCGCGGTGCGAGTCCTGCGAGTTCTACCACCATTGCCGCGCAGAGGCGGAAGATTCCTCCTCGGTCTCGCAGATCCCGGGGCTCTCGCCCATCGGGCGGCGCTACCTGCGGGAGGCGCCTTGGGACGGCGGGCTCTCGATCAATGCGCTCTCCGACCTGGAGGCGTTCCTCCGTGACCCGGAGAGCGACGGCTGCCTTGACAACTGCGGGTCGCTCGCCGGCCAGGGCGACCGCCTGCGGGCGACCGTCCGGGCACTCACCACAGGGGAAGTCGTTTCGCTCGCCGCGACCTCGCTCGCACTCCCCGTCTACGAGGATATCGCCGTCGTCCTGACGCTCCAGAAAGACCCCGTATCCGGCCGGATATACGCCCTCGGGTTCCGGCGGAGCAGAGGCAAAGCCGTCTACGGGACGCCCTCGCACGAAGAAATCTTCGTCGCGGCGGATCCCGGCGACTGCACCCGGGTGCGCCGGGAGTTCGTCCGGGCGCTCGCCGCGGAACTCGAGGCCGTCGACGAATACAACCGGGGCCGCGACTGGGCCGAACAGGAGTCGGTGCAGACCTACGTCTACGACACCTACGAGGAGGAACTCTTCACCCGGCTGCTCGAAGAGGCGCTCGACGACCCCGTGACCGCCGAGGACGCTCTCCGGTTGCGGTTCTACTACCAGGATCCCGGCATCGCTCTCGGGTCGAGCCACCCGAGCACGTCCGTCCCCTTCCCGGTCGTCGTCCTGACACGGGAGATCCGGCGACTGCTCGCGCTTCCCGTCCCGTTCACGCTCCGCCTGCCCGAGGTTCTCGCGGCAATCCCCTCCTCCCGGTTCGCGTACCGGCTCGACCCAAGCTCCCTCTTCTGGAACGAGCACGGCAACGCCATGAAGAGCGACGCCATCATCATGGCCTGGCACGGGAAACGGCCGGAGGCTACGGACTGGATCCGGCAGGAGGTCTCGCGCCGCCTGCTCGCCGCGGGGAGCGTCCTCGACGGACTCCGCGAACGAACGAAGGAGAGACTCGTGCGGTGGGCGGAGAAGTTCCGGTTCCCGGGTTCGTGGGACGCCGCGACGCCCGAGATATCCCGCCTTCTCTTCATCGCGGAGTACGAGTCGACCATGGGCGCCCGTCGGGTGCAGGAGCTGCGGAGCAGGCCGTGGGCTGCAAGGGTCCGTGACGGCATCAGCATCCCCCTCAAGAAGAGCGAGGGGAACTTCTGGAAGGTGCTCGCCCCCCTGGATCTCTCGCTCTTTGAGCAGTCGCGGGCGTTCAGTCACCTCCTCGTGCCGGACGGCGAGGCGGGCGAGGAGGCGGAACGGGCGTTCGACGACCTCCGCTACCGGAGCAGCCCAAACCCCGGGAACAGCGGGGTCTGCTTCGCAAGAGTCCGCGACACCATCGTCGACCGGACGGCCGGGGAGGTCAGGGGGCTCGTGCTGGAGGTGACCCACCCCCGCGACCACGCACCCTTCTCCGAGGGCGATCTCGCGGTGCTGCACCCCCGGTTCACGGACTTCACCGTCCCGCGCTACGTCGACCGCCTCCTCGCCCTGGACGAGCAGCCGGAGAACGCCTTCATCCGCCTCCTCCGCGACCCGCGGGGGTTCGCCGCACCGATCCCCGAGCCCGGAGAGGTCGTCACCGACGCCGGACGGCTCGCCCGCGATGCCGGGTTCACGAGAAGCCAGAATGCAGCGTTCTCCCACGTGACGGAGAACCGCCTGACCCTGGTCTGGGGGCCGCCCGGGACAGGGAAGACGCATTTCCTCGCGACGGCGATCCTCTCGCTCGTCAAAGCCCGGCGGGCGCACGGGGAGCGGATCCGGGTGGGGGTTGCGGCGTTCACCCACGCGGCCGTCGAGAACCTGCTCGTCAAGGTGCAGGCGTCGGTCGACGCGTTCGGCCTTACTGCAGGCCTTCCGATCTACAAACTGAGGGATATCCGGACGGCCGGCGGGGAGCGGAGCCTCGAGGTGCTGCCCCACGACCGGGCCGAGACCGTCGTCGGCTACCCGGCCCTCCTCCTCGGCGGGACGGTGCACGGTTTCGCAAAACTCGAGAAGTCCCTCCCGTCCCTCGATCTCCTGATCGTCGACGAAGCGTCGCAGATGCGGGCGGCGGAACTCGCGATGGTGCTCCCGATGCTCGGCCAGGGCGGAAGGCTCGTCCTCGCGGGAGACGACCTCCAGCTCCCGCCGGTCGTCCAGGGGGCGTATCCGGCACCGGTTGACGGTCTCCCCGGGCTCGAAGACTCCGTCTTCGCCTACCTCCGGCACCGCGACGACCCCGGCCGCCCCGTCTACACCTGCCAGCTCCAGGAGAACTGGCGGATGAACCGCACCCTCTCGCGGTTCCCGGCGGAGACGCTCTACGGAACCGGGTACGCTTCCGCGACCGACGCGATCGCAGCGCAGCAGCTCGCCCTCGCCCCCGGTTCGCCACTGGAGGAGTGGATGGAATGGGTCCTCGATCCGGCATACCCGCTCGTGCTCTGCGTTCTCGAGGGCGTCCGGACGACCGTGGAGAACCGGGTCGAGGCGGCGCTGGCCGCCCGGCTGGCCGGGACACTCCGGGAGAGGCTCCTCGACCCCGGCTCGGGAGAACGTTACCCGGCGACGGAGGACGGAGATTACCGCTTCTGGCGGCACGGGCTCTTCATCGTCAGTCCGCACCACGCACAGATAGGCGCCATCAAGAACAGTCTCGCCGGGGTGCGGGACTGGAAGTATCCGCCGTTCGTGGACACCGTCGACAAGATGCAGGGGCAGGAGGCGGAGAGCGCGATCATCAGTTACGGCGTGAGCGACGTCGAGACCGCCCTTCGCGAGGCCGAGTTCATCTACAGCAGGAACCGCCTGAACGTATCGCTGACCCGGAGCCGGGCGAAGTGCGTGGTCTTCCTGCCCCGGCCGCTCCTTGAGCCGCCGCTTGATCTGGTGCAGAACGAGAAGGCGGCGGAGGGGCTCCGGCAGATGCTCGACCTCCAGGAGTTCTGCCGGGCGCACGGCGATACGCGGACATTCGACCTCGACGGCGAGGAGGGCGTCCGGCTCACGGTGATGCGGGCGCGGGTGGAGTGAGGGGGTTCGTCGGGTCCCGCTGTGAGAATAAGAGCGTTCTAACGGCTTCCTGCCCGAAAGGATAACTCTTCGCATCGGTAGGCGTAAATCCTGAGCTTGATCAATGAAATTGGTGTCGAGTCTGTAGAAAATCCATACACGGCTTTCCACCTGATATCGCCATTGGGGGAGTGCGACTGGCTGAAGGGCAGGAGCACGAGCACCGTTAGGTGCGAGGGGCTGACGGGGAGGGGGGCTTGCCCCTCTTCCCCTGTCTCCTACTTGCATATCCGGTGCTTTGGATCTGATTGAGGGGCCGTTCCCTTCGTCCCCCACCCCGCCCGGCCTTCGGCCTCCTCCTCCGCACCTTCGGTGCTCATGCTCCGGCCCTATGGCCCCGTCGCACCCCGCCCCGGGGGGCGGGGGCAGTGCGTGGCGATACCCGATGGAAAAGCCGCGGATGAGCGAGCAACTGACCCGAGTTCAACACCCGGGTTTTCATCAATCAAGCCTCCTATTGAGTTTGAGGATAACTCACCCCCCCGGGGGCCCAACCTATTTGCCCCCGTCAGACAGATAACATACCGTGATCGGCAGCCTGGACCCCGAACAGAACGAGCGCGAACGCCGGCTCCTCGACGCCGTCCGGGAGCAGGGGGCGACACCGGAGACCATCGACCTCTTCCGCGACCTCATCCTCTCCTACTTCCGGGCCCACGGCCGCGACCTCCCCTGGCGGCACACCACCGATCCCTACCGGATCCTGGTCTCCGAGATCATGCTCCAGCAGACGCAGGTCGAGCGGGTCGTCGTGAGATACCGTGAGTTCCTCGACCGGTTCCCCGACTTCGCGAGCCTCGCCCGTGCGCCGAGAAGCGAGGTGCTCCTCGCCTGGCAGGGGATGGGCTACAACCGCCGGGCAATCGCGCTCCAGGAGACCGCACGGCGCGTCGTGGAGGAATACAGCGGCGACCTTCCCGCCGACGTCGAGACGCTCGCGACCTTCCCCGGGATCGGGAACGCGACCGCGTCGGCGATCTGCGCGTACGCATTCAACTTGCCGGTCGTTTATGTCGAGACGAACATCCGGCGGATCTTCATCCACTTCTTCTTCCAGGACCGGGAGGGCGTCCGGGACGACGAGATCCTCCCGCTCGTGGAGAGGACGCTTTACCGTGAGAACCCGCGGGAGTGGTACAGCTCATTGATGGATTACGGCACGGTCTTGAAGAAACGGACGGCGAACCCGAACCGGCGGAGCGCCTCCTACTCCCGGCAGAGCCGGTTCGAGGGGTCCGACAGGCAGATCAGGGGACGGATCCTCGCGCTCGTCCTCGAGGAGGGGACGGTCACGGAGAAGGAGGTGATCCTTCGGCTCTGCGAAGAGCCCGGACGGGTGAAGAAGATCCTCGGCGACCTCGCGCGAGAGGGGTTCGTCGCCGAGAGCAAGGGTGCGTACACCTGTAGGTAAGGTTGATGCCCGTACGGGATCACCCGGGAGAGCCATGAAGATCGGCTACCCGTGCATCAACCGGAGCATCGGCTGCTCCTCGGGCCGCACGTTCAGGCTCTCCTCCTACTCCGACGAACGGCTGGAGGAGACCGTCCGGGAGAACCTCCGCTGTCTTTGTGAGATCCTCCGCTTCAACCGGAGAGAATGCATCCTCTTCTTCCGGATCGGATCCGGCCTCGTGCCGTTCGCGTCGCATCCGGTCTGCACCGCCCCGTGGGAGGAGACCTTCGCGGAGACGTTTCGCGGGATCGGCCGGTTCGTCCGCGAGCACGGGATACGAATCTCCATGCACCCCGACCAGTTCGTCGTCATCAACGCGAAAGACCCCGGTATCGTTGAGAAGAGCGTCGCGGAACTCCGCTACCACGCCGCCCTTCTCGATGCCATGCGCCTTGATAGAACCGCGAAAGTCCAGATCCACGTCGGCGGGGTCTACGGCGATAAGAAGGCGAGCATGGAACGGTTTGCGAGCGTATACTCCCGCCTCGACGAGAGCGTCCTCCGCCGGCTGGTCGTCGAGAACGACGACTCGCGCTACACCCTGGCCGACTGCCTCCGCGTCCACGAGGAGACCGGCATCCCGGTGCTCTTCGATGTCTTCCACCACCAACTCAACCCCTCGGGCACCGGGGTGGCCGAAGCGGTCGAACTCTCCGGCGCGACCTGGCAGCCTCACGACGGCATTCCGATGATCGATTACAGCACCCCGATGCCCGGCGGCCGGAAGGGCCGGCACGCGGAAACCCTTGATATCGCCGACTTCGAGCGGTTCCTCGCCGGGACCGTGCCGACGGACATGGATATCATGCTCGAGATCAAGGATAAAGAGAAGAGCGCTCTTGCCGCCGTCGGGATGGCCCGCCGGGACGGGCGGTTCCTCCCGGCACGAGAGCGGTAAGTCCGGTCAGGGAGTGACGATCTCCAGCGTCGGCGGGACGAGCGCCGCGCTGATGGCGTGGCAGATGCCGTTCGTGCAGAACGCATCTGTCTCGACGATGGGGACGCTGTTGACGGTGATACCCCGGTCAGACGACCGTAGGACGAGATCCGTCCCGAGGCTCGACCTGACGGCGCCGATACTCCGGAGATCCTCCGAGGTCAACTGCCCCGGCACGACGTGGTAACTCACGATCAGGAGGAGTTTGTCCGCATCCTGGCGGATCTCGTCCATCCGATCCCTGGGAACCCTCGAAAACGCCTCGTCCGTCGGGACGAAGACCGTGTACGGCCCCCTCTCGCGGAGCATCGGTTCCATGCCGGCAATCCGGACCAGATCGAGAAACACGCTGAGGCTCTCGGAGTCCTCCAGGGTATCGATGATGTTCTTCATGCTGCTCTCTCCCCGCACCGGATTACTTATACGTTCCGGCTACCCGTGTACGGCAACGGCTCTTGCAACGGGCGGCAGGAGCAGTGCGGAGACCGCATGGCAGATCCCGTTGGTGCACCACGCATCGGCCTCCACGACCGCCACGTCGTTGACCAGCACCCCCTCCGGCGCAACCTCCACGGCCAGGTCACCTCCCTGGAGCGACCGGAGCGTCCGTATGCCGAGCAGATCAATCATGGAATGTACGCCGGGGACGATATGGTAGTTCAGGGTATCGCCGAGCCGGTCGGCGTTCCGGCGAATAGCCTCGAGTTCGGGCCGGGAGATCTCATGGAACGCATCGTCGTCCGGGACGAAGAGCGTATAGGGACCTTCGGTGCTCAACCGCTCCTCCATGCCGGCCGTCCGTACGAGGTCAAGAAAAACGTCAAACGATCCCGATTCACGCAGAGTCGCAAGGATACTCTTCATTTGAACCAACTCCCGGCGGGAGTTGAAGGGGCATGAGTATATATAACTACGGATAATTCCGCACTGCTCGGGGAACCGGTCTCCTGCCGGTCTTCGCCGCCGGACAGGAACCTACCGCTTCACCCGCGCCTCGACCGCCCGCGGCAGGAGCACCCTGTCGATGACATGGTAGATACCGTTCGTGCACTCGATGTCGGGCTGGATAACGGCGGCATCGTTCAGCCGTATCGCGCCGGGAGTGCCCGTGATATCCAGGTGATCCCCCTGTAGCGTCCTGATCGCCTCCATCCGCGAGAGCTCGTGCGTGGTGAGTTTGCCCTGGATCACGTGATACCTGATCATCTCCGTGAGCCGATCCAGGTCGGCCGCGACGGCGTCCAGCACCTCCCGGGAAAACACGGAGTACGCCTCGTTCGTCGGAAACAATGCCGTATACTCCCCCCTTTCCAGGAGCGTCTCCGCCATCCCTCCGGCCTGCAGCATCGCAACGGAGGTGCTCAACCGGCCATCTTCCCGGGCCGTCTCAAAGATACTCTTCATGGGTAACTCCCCGGATCATTTGGCCAAATATATAAAATTACGGACATGGTTGCGCGGGCCCGGGGAGAGGGCATCGGCTGAGAAAAGCGCCGTATATTGCTATCATCTCCCGCCGGGAGGAGTCGGAGTACGCCCCATACCCGAAAAAGGGGTTTTCGGCCGGACGGTGCGGTCCCCCGCCCGGACTCACTCGCTCACGGCCATGTAGGCCTCGTAAGCCTGCGAGAGCGTCGTGAAAGGAACGCTGTCGAGGGCATGGATGATGCCGTTCTCCGCCTCGATGTCGCCCTCGAGCACGACGGCCTCGTCCACCTGCGTGCCCCGCTCGGTACTCCTGACCATGAGAGTATTCCCTTCGACGGTCTGCACGACGTTCTTTGAGAGGAGCGATTCAAGCGTGCATTTATGATTGCCGATCGTGAAGAAGTCAATCAGGTGCGAGAGCATCTGCTTGTCGTTCAAGATCATCGCCCGGTTCGGCTCGGGGATCGCATCCCATGCCGAGTCGACCGGAGCAAAAAACGTCATCGGCCCCTCGCCCTGCAGCATCTTCTCTTCGCCGAGGGTCTGGATGATCTCGACGAGCCGGCCGAACCTGCCGTCGTTCTGCAACGTATCAAAGATCTTCGCCATTACCAGGTACCTCCCTGTGGGGCGGTTCGTGGTATGTTCTCATATATAGGGATTATTATATGCCCAATACCATAGAATTCCGGAGAGATACCCGCCTCCCGGGAAGAACAGGGAGTTCCGGCTGTCTCGGCAGTTCGAGCCGGGCATAAAAAAACGTCACTCGCGGGTCAGGTCGGCGATATACCCCTCGAGGAGTTCGAGCGCCTCCCGTTCCCGGGCGCCGCCGCACTTCCGGGCGAGGCCGCTGTGGTGCTCGATCAGCCGCCCAAGCCACGGGTCGCGGTTCCTGACGTAGCGGGTGGCATGGACGGTAGCCTCCACGATGCTCGCAAACCCCCGGTTCACCGGGTGGAGACGGAGACCGAGCACCTCCTCTTTCAAGGGGCTGAGCCGCACGACGATCGACTCGTCGCCCGACCGCTCCACATCGGCGGCAAACGCGGCCCAGGCCTCCGCGTCGCGAAGTCGGAAGACGGCCGTCCCGTCGATATCTTCGGAGACGAATGCGTCGAATGGAAGGTCGCCGAACGCGGTTTTGACGTAGATCACGGGATCGAAGACGAAGTTCGCCACCACCCGGCGATCCCGGGCGATATTCCGGGCGGTGTGGCTGCCCCGGAAGAGAACCATGTGCAGGGAGCCGTTCCGGTTGATGATCCCCATGGGAGCGGCGTTGTGGTCGGTTGTCGCGATCACCTCGTTGATCCCCTCGGTCAGCAGTCCCACTGCCATCCCTCCCCGAGCGCCACGTATATCCCGGCGATGGTGATGTCGGCGATCGAGCCCGGGTTGATCCCGGCCAGGACGCATTCTGCATCGAAGGCGGCAAGGTCGCGCTTCCCGTCGAGCACCTCGGCCGCAGACCGCATCGTCCTCTCCGCCACGGCCTCCCCGTGCTTCTTCGCGATGAAGGTGTCCGGCTCTGTGGCGAGGAGGTCGAGGAACGCCGCGACGACCGACTCCCTGCCGCACCCGTGCGCATGAAGCAGGTCGGCGCACCGGCGGGTCAGGGCAAATCCGTTCGTCCACTCCCGTGCGACCATGTCCCGGGGCGCCGAGTAGGCCATGACGTCGGCAAGCGTCATGCCGCGCTCCCGGATGGCGGCGACCGAGGCCGGGTCGTTCACGTCCAGGTCGTCGCTCTCCGCCATCCGGACGCTCGTGAGGCCGAACGCCGCGTAGAACTCGACCGCGTCCTCGACGTCGGTCGCGGCGACAACTGCCCGCGCCCCGTCGATATCTCCGCCGAGGACGAGGGGGATGAGGAGGAGAAACGCCCCGAAGTGGGTGTTCCCCCCGGAATGGCCGTTCGTGCACTGAACCGCCTCCCGGATGAGGGTCCCGACACGGCCGCCTGTCTTCTCGGCCGCATCGAAGACAGGACGGGCAAGAATGGCCGAAGCGAGGAAATGCTCGAGACGGGTATCCGGATAGTCGTGGCACCTATCCACATTCCCGGGCTTCGGGTAGGCGCAGACCTCGAGCATCATCGCCATCTGCGCATGTTCAGCTCGATTCATCGGCAGATTCTTCTTCATCGAATATCCTGTGCATGATCTTCTCGGAGAGGTGGTGCTTGCACCGCATGTACTCCCGCGCGGAGAGACCTTTCTTCTCGAGCGTCATGTTGCGGAACATACAGGGAGAACTGATCTTGCAGCACCAGGCAAGGCTCCCGAAACAGGTGCTCTTCCCGTCTTCGAGCGGGGTTCCCTTCACCGCCTCCTGCTTGAACTTCAGGTAGTCGTCGCGGGAGAGCCCGACCTTATCGAGGGCCGGGAGGAGCGGGCAGGCCTTCACCGGCATGCAGCAGAAGGTGAGCGCCCTGATGTCCCCGCCGCGGCAGAGCTGTTTCGGGGCGTTGTACCAGCCGCCCTCCTCTGCCGACCGGGTGATGGCGGCATCGAGGCCGGCGAGCGTCCAGGTATCGGACTGCCGGGCAAGCGAGACGAGGTCCGCCCCGTGGGAGAAAGCGTCCATCGCTTTATCGAAGGTGGTGATGGAGTTGTTCGCGATCAGCGTCAAAGGGGAGGCGTTACGGATCTGGCGGACCTTGTTATGCCCGAAGTCCATCAGGTCGACGTGGAGGATATCCGCCCCCGCCTTCCAGACGGTGCGGGCGAGAACTGCGTCGTCGGCAGCGACACCGGCACGGATCTTCACCGAGACGGTCACGTCCTCGGCTTTCAAAGCCCGGATGATCTCGGCGAGTTTTGCCGGGTTTCGGAGGAGATGCTCGCCGCACCCGGCCTCGAGCATCGCCGGCTGCCTGCAGTGGGCGTCGATCTCGTAGACCACGGCGTCCTCGAACGCCCGGGCGACCTCGGCGTAGGAGGCAGGGGTGCTCCCGCGAAGGTTGATGCCCATGACGACGTCACTCTCTTTCAGGGCGTCGATCTCGCGGCCCAGCGCTTCGAGCGGGTCGTCGTACAAAAACTCTTTGCGACCCTCCTCTGCCATCCGCCGGCTTGCCTCGATGGTGGGGGCGTCGATCGAGTAGCCCCCGATGAAAGCCGCCCCGACATGGTCGGCCCGCTCGAGAACGTATGCCGCATCCACGATCCCGGCCATGGATGCTATTGCCACCGGTGTTTTCACGATCCGATCGTTTATGAGGAGTTCAAAACGATCATATGCTTCCATCATACTTCTCCATCAGTTGGCGGTGAGAGAGGATATTGATTTGTGTCGAGTCCCGGCAGGTCGTACTCCTCACCGGAGCGGTCGAGCGCGCAGCAGAGCCGGAAATCGTCTATCGAGATGCCGGGGACGTTGCCGTAATACCGGAGCACCACGTCCCAGGGCATGAGGTATGCCTCCTTCGCCCTCCCCGCACCGAACCGGAACTCCACGGCAAGGAACCCCCGGCGACCGGTTTTTTTTATGAAGTCGCTGATCGCGTCGACCTGGTGGACGTTGTTTTTGTCGGAGTGGAAGTGCTGGGAGAAGTAGAGTTTCTTGCCCGATATCGACTTGCACTCGATGGCCAGGTAGTAGCGGGGGTCGAGGGAGTCCACGAGGACATCGACGTACTGGGTATTGAATTTGCTCTGCTTGAGCCGGTAGGCGAACCCGTGAATCTGCCGGTGAGTGAAGAATCGGTTGATGCAATAGGTGATCTCCCGTTCGAAGTTTGCCATCAGATAAGTTTTGGATCGGGGCCTTAAAAACAATCGGTAATTATTTTAATATAGCATCGTAGTACCTTGTAATATATGGCACTTAAAGGCATGTTACTGGTCGGACACGGGAGCAAGCTCCCCTACAATAAGGAACTTATCGAGACCACCGCCAGGCTCATCGCCGAAAAGACGGGCGATTACATCATAAAACCCGGATTCATGAGCCTCAACACCCCTACGGTGGAGGAGCAGCTCGAAGCGTTCCGGCGTGAGGATATCGAGATGCTGGTTGTCGTCCCGCTCTTCCTCGCAAAAGGCGTCCACATCAACCAGGACATTCCCGAACTCCTCGGCCTCCCGAAAGGAGAGCGGTGCGGAACGTTCCAGCTGAACGGAAAGGCGGTGCCGCTCGTCTACGCGAACCCCATCGGCAGCGACCCGCTCCTTGCCGAACTGATGCTGAAGAACGCGTCCGACGCGATCGCCGAACTGAAACCCTGAACAATATGCGAATCCTGGTGCTGGATACCATCCACGGCGGGGCGGAGCTCGCCGGGGCACTCCGTGGTGCCGGCCACCAGGTGGACGAGGTGGACGTCTACCGGGGGCTGGCCGGCATCTCCATCGAGGAGGCGCTCGTCCGGACCTACGATCTCGTCACCGCACCGGTCCATCTCGATCCCGATCACCCTCTTCTCCGGCGGCACGGCCCCGCAGTCTCGCACCATGAGGCGGTGAAGAGGATTCTCGACGACGACCGGCTCCCACACCCCTTCATCGAGATCACCGGAGCGCGGGGGAAGACCACGACCGCCCACGCCCTCGCAATGCTGCTGCCGGGGCCCGGAATCCTGCACACCTCGACCGGAACCTACCGCTACCCGGAGCGGGAACTGCTCTGGAAGAAGAGCATCACGCCTGCCTCCCTCATCCCGGCGGGGCGCGAGGCCGAACGGATCGGCGGCTGGCTGGTCGCCGAGGAGTCGCTCGGAGTCGCCGCCGCCGGGGACGTGGCGGTGCTGACCTCGCCGGACGACTATCCGGTCGCGGCGAGAAAGAAGCACGCGATCGCGGAGAAGTGCCGGCTGCTCTCCCGGGCGCGGACGGTCGTGCTCCCGCCGGGGATCGACCTCCCCGGAGCGGTCGCGGCCGACAGTATGGTATCCTTCGAGGGGCAGACCTGCCGCTACTCCGGGAACGGGATCGCCGGATCGTTTGAGAACCCGCTCTGCACCCTTCCGGGCTACCGGATGCCGCTCGCGCTCGCGACCGCGACCGCATGCGTGCTCGGGGTCGACCCTTCCCCGCTCGGGGGGTTTGCCGCCCTGCCCGGCCGGATGGCGGCCCGGCGGGAGGGAGGTATCCTGATCGTCGACAATGCAAACAGCGGGACGAACATGATGAACACCATTGAAGCCGCCCGCTACGCAAGGGAACTCTCCGGGAACGCACCCCTGACCATAGTCATCGGCGAGGAGGGCAGGGCGGTCTGCGAGGGGTTCTCCAGGAACGAGATCCTGCGGACGGTATCGACCGTCGCTCCTGCGGAGACGGTCTACGTCGGGGAAGGGCACCCAGCGGCGACGCTTGAGGAGGGGCTCGATGCCGCCAGAGAGATCACCCCGACGGGCGCGATCGTCCTCGCGGTAAAGACGTGGAGATAAGTATGGACTACATTCAACCAAGACCGAGTTCTATCGTCGCGGCGCTGTATACCGCCCGCGACCTGGGGGTGGACGTGGCGATCCTCCACGGCCCGTCGGGATGCTCGTTCAAGCACGCCCGTCTCCTCGAAGAGGACGGCATGCGGGTGCTGACGACGTCGCTTGCCGACAACGAGTTCATCTTCGGCGGGCACGATCCGCTGATGCGGGTGCTCCGCTACGCGGAGGAGATGTTCTCGCCCCGCCGGATGGCGGTCGTCGGGACGTGTGTCTCGATGATCATCGGCGAGGATCTCCAGTCGGCGATCCACGACGCGGGGGTAGCGACCCCGGCGATCGCCGTCGACATCCATGCCGGGTTCCGGGAGAACATCGACGGGGTGCTTGCGACGCTCGAGCCCGCCGCTGCCGCAGGCTGGATCAGCGCCGACGAACTGGAACGCCAGCGATACCTTTTAGCGAAGGCAAACGAGGTGGAGCGGCTGCGGGGAGCGGCATCCCGGGCCTACATCGAGCCGTCCCGCGGCGACCTCAAGCACGTCGCAGCAGAGCGGCTCGTCGAACTCGCCGACTCGGGTGCTACCGGGGTTGCGGTCATGAACGCGAAGAAAGAGACCGCCTACATGTTCGCCGACGAGCTCATCGCGCTCCATGACGCCTGCCCGGACACCGCGGTCACCTACGTCGCGAATCTCGAAGACCGCGGCCTCCCGAAGGTCAGGGAGGACGCCGGGCGGATCCTCGCCGGGATGCGGGAGCGCGGGGTCGATCCCGAACTCCTCGGGGCGCTCGACGAGTACGGGGCAAACGGCCCTGCGATCGGGGAGCGGCTCCGGGAGATTGCTCCGGACTTCGCCCTCATGGTCGGGGTTCCGCACGCCGTTCCGCCGGAGTACACGGAAGGCATCGAGGTCTTCTCGATCACGAACGGCCCCCGGCAGGTGGCGCCGCTCCGGGAGATGGGGCACCGGCACGTCATGGTCGAGATCGACCTGCACCCGAAGACCCTCGGCGTCCGGGATATCGTCGCAAGCGAGTTCGGGGAAGTCCTCCGGAGCATGCGATGAAGTCCTTCCTCGTCGCCGGCGACCGTTCCGGGAGCGGGAAGACGAGCATCACGCTCGCGCTCTCGGCCCTCCTCTCGACCGACCGGGCCGTCCAGACCTTCAAGGTGGGGATGGACTACATCGACCCTTCCTACCTTGCCGGGGTGACCGGGCGGCCCTGCCGGAACCTGGACGGCTACGTGATGAGCCAAGAAGAGGTCCGGGCGGTCTTTGCGCACGGGTGCCGGGGAGCGGATGTCGCCGTCGTCGAGGGAGTGCGGGGGCTCTTCGAGGGCGCAGAAGCGCTCACCGACCTCGGGAGCACGGCCGCTATCGCGAAACAACTCGACCTGCCGGTCGTTTTAGTCGTCAACGCCCGGAGCATCACCCGGAGCGCGGCGGCGATCGTGAAGGGCTTTTTGGCCTTCGACCCGGACGTCGACATCCGGGGGGTCATCTTAAACAACGTCACCGGAACCCGGCACCGGGAGAAGGCTGTCCGTGCGATCGAGCACTACTGCGGTATCCCCGTCGTCGGGGTCATCCCCCGCACGGAGGAGATGGAACTTGCCATGCGCCACCTCGGCCTCGTCCCCTACCGCGAAGGGCAGGAGCACGGGGAGTTCCTCACCCGGATCGAGACGGTGAAGCGGATGATCGCCGATCACGTCGATGCGGACGCCCTGCTCGCGCTCGCCCGGGAGGGCGAGCCGCCGGCGGTGGAAGGTTCCGTCTACGCGGCGGCCGACCCGGATGTCAGGATCGGCGTCGCGCTCGACGAAGCGTTCAACTTCTACTACGCCGATCTCTTCGATATCCTTGCGTCATGCGGGGCCGAAACGGTTCCGTTCTCCCCGATCCACGATCCATTGCCGGAGGCCGACGGCTACGTCCTCGGCGGCGGCTACCCGGAACTCTTCGGCGCGGAACTCGAGGCGAACACCGCGATGCGGGAGGGGCTCAGGGAGGTCTCCCGGAACGGCACGCCGATCTACGCGGAGTGCGGGGGGCTGATCTACCTCACCGACCGGATGGTTCTTGCTCCCGGCTTCATGGACGCGGGCGAGGAGCGATCTTACGACCTCGCCGGAGTCTTTGCCGGCGAGACCCGGATGCCCGCACGCCGGATGCTCGGCTATGTCGTCGGGACGAGCGCGGCAGGGAGCCCGATGGGCGAGGCGGCGTTCCGCGGCCACGAATTCCACTACAGCAGCGTCGACCTCGCGCCGGAGACGCGGTTCGCCTACCGGCTGAGCCGGGGGAGCGGGATCCGGGGGGGGTTCGACGGTGCGGTCCGGGACCGGACGATCGGGAGTTACACGCACCTCCACCCGGTGGCGAGCAGGGGGATGCTCGCGCACTTCACGGACTGCTGCCGGGGCTGACGGGCCGCAGGCGATATTTTTTTGAGACTTCGCATTCTTCGTGGCTCGCACCTTCGGTGCTCATGCTCGCTTCACTCGCACACCGCGTGAGTTTTTCGGTACAGAGGGGCAGTACAACCTCACGCGAAGAGCGCGAAGCCGCGAAGTGCGACCTCCCCCGCGGGGAGGGAGCATGAGCACCGTCAGGTGCGAAGTGCGAGTTTAGCGAGCATGAGAAGCCATCAGGCTTCGAAGGAGAGTTCCTCTCGGATAACCGATCTTCGCGTCCTTCGCGGCTCGCACCTTCAGTGCTCAAGCTCGCTACGCTCGCACTTCGCGTGAACTAGCGGGTGCGGATAGCGATGCAGTAGTCGCACGCGAAATGCAACGTTCCATAGTAACCGAGTTCAAGGGACATCACGCCTCCGGCCATCACGGTCGTCGCCGGACGGTGCACGAAACGCAAAACATACAAGCAAATCGATACTACACTACCCCCATGATAATTTACCTTGACGGCAGATTCGTCCCGGAGGAGGAGGCGAAGGTTTCGGTCTTCGACCACGGGCTTCTCTACGGCGACGGCGTTTTCGAGGGGATACGGGCCTACAACGGCAGGGTCTTCCGTCTCGACGAGCACATCGCACGGCTCTACGACTCGGCGAAGGCAATCGACCTTGCCGTCCCGATCACGAGGGAGGAGATGGCCGAGGCGATCAAGGAGACGCTCCGGAAGAACAACTTGAAGGACGCCTACATCCGCCCGATCGTGACGAGGGGCGTCGGCGACCTCGGTCTCGACCCCCGGAAGTGCGAAAAGCCGACCGTCATCGTCATCGCCGTCACCTGGGGCGCGATGTACGGCGACCTCTACGAGAAGGGGCTCCGGGCGGTCTGCGTCTCGGTCCGCCGCACCCCGCCGGAGTCGATGCCGCCGAACGTCAAGAGCCTGAACTACTTAAACAACATCCTCGCGAAGATCGAGGCGAACTACCGCGGCGTCGACGAGGCGATCTTCTTCGACACCAAGGGCTACATCGCCGAGGGCTCGGGGGACAACATCTTCGTCGTCAAGGACGGCGCCATCGTCACCCCGCCGACTTTAAACAACCTGCGCGGCATCACCCGGGCGGTCGTCCTCGAGATCGCGGAGTCGATGGGCATCACCCTCCTCGAGCGGAACCTCGGCTACTTCGACCTCTACACCGCCGACGAGGTCTTCGTCACCGGAACCGCGGCGGAAGTCGGCCCGATCCGCGAGATCGACGGCCGCGTCATCGGGAACGGCAAGCCCGGCCCCGTCACCCGGCAGCTGATGGCGGCCTTCAAGACCGTCACCCAGAAGGAAGGAAGCCCGATCGGCGAGTGAGGAGAACCGGCCCGCCGACCGGGCCGGCCGGGATTCTCCAGACATAACTTTTTTATCCGCTCACGCCCAAGTTGTATAGCACTTCGGTGCATAGATTCGCTGCTATAGTGTAGGGGCCAATCATGTCGGCCTTTCACGCCGACGACAGGGGTTCGAATCCCCTTAGCAGCATACTGTTCTGACGAGAGAGCGATAAACTTAAAATAATTTCTATTTGGTGGATTGACAGAAATATTGCTCAAGCGCATTAAGGAATGACATGAACGATTTGCTTACCTTTTAAGAATTCTTTGAGCGCATTAATCGACAGACAGTCACAGCGGTCACATCCTGTAGTGGATCTTTGAACAGTACAGTAGGAGTTGTTTACATTGTATGTATTGTAGTTACTAACCACAGTAATATTTGAAGGATCCTGGCTGTTCTCTTTAGAATCCTGAACATAGATGAAAGCAATACTCATAAAAATGATGTAAATTGCCAAAATGAATAGCGTGATTTTTTGAGGAGTGCGATAATTTTCCCCTGAGAATAGATTGCTTGTACTTGCAGACGTGCCATTGTTTTGCGAAAGATTATGGTAGTATGCACTAATCCATCAATTTCCAAGTAGCGACGTGATTATTGCGACGACAACAGCGGCAAAAAAAAGGAATGCTCCTTCTGGTGAAAAGGTCATAATAATTTATGGCATCAACCCCATGTAAATTCTTTCTCATCTTCATGAAACCGTTTTTAGTCTAGAAAGGGAATACAATAGTTTAGATTGTAGATTTAGTCCTTTTGGATATATTATTTTCACAACGCGCGGATCCAGCATATATACTCGGCCGAATTAAATAGAGATTATTTCAGTAATAAGAGGCAAAAATGAAATTCCAAGGATCCATAATCAAAGAGCAAGGGGTGACCTTTGCTATCGTTATTGTAAAGAGACACATTGTTGATAACAGACACGAAGCCGAAAAAGTTATTGCGAGTTTTCAGCCCATCTTTCCAGGAATGCCCATTATACTCATGGCACAAGATTCAAGAGGAAGGCCCACGTATTTCGGGAGACACGACATTGCAAAATTCATGTCGAAAGTCCCTCTTCACGCAGTGCCGTGGAAGGAATATACACTCCATTAACCCCATTTTGTGAGAGTATTCATATACGCCATAAAAATATTCAAATGCGAGCACAGGGACCGCAGGAACCACGCCCCCGCTAACGTCTCAGGGTTCAAAGCAATTCCATATCTTTAGCTCTCCCTCTCGTTTGCAAGCAGATAAAACGCCTCAGAATAAACTCGTCCCTGCACCAGCCTCAGACAGTCTGGTGGTAACGTTCAACATAAAAGGCGTTCTTATACTTGGGAAGCGCTCCAAAGTGGGGTTCACCTTAAAGATTATTAAAAGAGTATATTAAATGCTGTTAGGACGGCCAAGTAAGATGATCACTTTGATAGAATTGCCCTTTCCTTAAACCCAGTCCACAAGTATACTTTTTTCCGGAGAGTCACCATGAGACAGAATAGAGCGATCACTAGCAGGATAACAGTCCACAATAATCCGCTTAAAGCGACATCTTCAGCGTTAAAAGTCAGAATATCTAGGGGTTTAACGTAGGTCAAACCAGAAGCCACGAGTGTTGTGACAACGGAGAGTGCAACAAACCCGAAGCCAAGGACGACGCTAACATCTGTTAAAAGAGTTGTATATAAATTAATTCTATTATCACATATCTCGAGGTGATCCTATAATTATAAGTCTTCTCAGATAAAATTAGAGATCATGGCGTTCCGGGAAATTGACGATGATCTCTGGGACATTGTCCAGAAACACCTCCCCCCAACGAAGCCGCACATCGGTCGACCTCGCTGTGATCCCCGCGGGCTGATCAACGGCGTCCTGTACGTTCTGACCACCGGATGCTCCTGGCTCGATGTACCGGCTAAATACGGCACCAAATCGACGGTTCACCGGTACCACCTCGAACTCTGCGAGAAAGGCGTGTACCAGGCGATCTTCCTCGACCTGCTCCGGTCGGGGTACGAGATCAAAAAAATCGATCTCTCGCACTGTTCCACCGATACTAAGGCTATTCCCGCTAAAAAAGGGGATCAACCGGCTATGATGGCTATAAAAAGGTAAACGGGAACAAAATGAGTGCTCTGGTCGATCGGAACGGTCTCCCGCTTGCCTGCACGGTTGTACCGGCAAATACCCATGATTCCCGACTCTACGAGCCAACCCTTGAAGGATTTGAGATTCCGGAGGTGTCGGTTCGTCCCACGATCATCTC
This sequence comes from Methanoculleus marisnigri JR1, assembly GCF_000015825.1. NCBI lineage: Archaea > Methanobacteriati > Methanobacteriota > Methanomicrobia > Methanomicrobiales > Methanomicrobiaceae > Methanoculleus > Methanoculleus marisnigri. The sequence goes on from NC_009051.1 coordinate 1,739,450, forward strand.
CGCAGATGCGGCCTATGATGCCCGGGAGATTCGTCAGTACAACCGGAACCGGGGAATTAAGAGCAACATCCCGGTCAACCAGAGATCGCGGAAACAGCCGAAACGAGGGAGGCCATTCTGGTTTGATCCAGAACTCTACAAAAAGCGCAGTGCGGTAGAGCGGTTCTTCAGCTGGATTGAAGCGTTTAAGAAGATTGTTCCAAGATACGAGCGGTATGAGCACTCATTCCTCGGCCTGATCCACCTGGCATGCAGCGTCATGATTGCGAGAGTATTGGGATGAGCTCCTCAATAAACTGCTTTAATTCATCTGGATCATAGGTTTTCCTCGAAAAAGTGTCATCGATATGTCGATGAACTTTGGAGAAATCAAGATCGAAACTCCAAAAGAACATGCGAAAAGGCTTTTTTGCTAAAGAATCACAGTCTTTAACCAGATCGTAGACCTTGGACATAGTCAAGCACTGTAACAAAAATCGGTAACGCGGTATATATGTGTTTGTGAAAATAGGTCCGAACAAAAACTGGAAAATTGGTAAACAATCCAGTATTATAACAGTCTTACGAATACTATCACAGTAACTCCCATCGCTCACGCTCTACATACCGATGCAAAGTATATCTCCAATGTGGCTAAGAGTAAAACTGTAAGCAAATATACCCCCTAGAATCACCGCAGTACTCAACATATCGTTTTGAATTGCCGATACAGGAGCCAACCTGTTTCGACAGATTTATTTCAACTGGAAAGTTATGATTTGTAACTAACGAAAGAAGCAATCCAAGAAGAGAATTTATACCAGTTGATTTTCGATCTTAAAGAATTAGTTGCTGATAAAGGGAACAGAATGGCTGATAGCAGAAAGTTTTCATCAGAGGAACTAAGAGCGCTATCGGAGAATTTGAGGGAGCAAAGAAACACAGCTGAAAAACTGTTAAAGGATAGACATGGTGAAGACTTTAATCGACCCCTTGCAAAACAATTTGTTCGTGATTTATTTGGAGGAGCAACCTGCGGAATAGAGGACGCAGAGGTACGCGAGTGGTACAATGAGACACTAGCATTAGTGGACCACGTATTTGGTACGCAAAATTTGTATGTTCGAAGATTCATCAAACTCCAAAAGGAGCATGATGTTGATATTTTCGGTTTTAATTCGTTTTCTACAGGCCGATTACTTAAAGACTCATTCAATATTTTAGAGGATTGCATTAAGCAACTAGAAATGAAGATAAATATAACGAGTAAGCCGAAAAAGCAAGATAGGCGAGTTTTCATCGTTCACGGACATAATGAGCAAACAAAAGACGAAGTAGAAAAATTTCTCACTAAATATTCATTAGAGCCGATAATATTGCACAAACAGGCAAATCTAGGCAAAACAATTATTGAGAAAGTCGAGCACTATAGCAATTCGGTGCGTTTTGCAATAATATTATTGACCGGAGATGATATCGGCGCAAAGAAAAACACACCTCACAATCCCCCAAGTTTCCAAACTAAAAAAGGTACACTCATTGCAAATGACCAATGGAAAAATGCGATCCTAGACAATTTAAAGAAAAGAGCAAGACAGAATGTTATTTTTGAATTCGGCTATTTCGTTGGATTGTTAGGTCGGGAAAACGTAATCATCCTTTATGAGGATGGCGTTGAACTTCCATCAGATACTCAGGGCCTCTTGTACATATCATTGAACAGTGATTGGCAAAACCAACTCGTGAATGAGATTAAAGCTGTTGGAATAGATTGCTAATCGCACCATTATCTGTATAGCTACCTAGATCAATTAAATTAGGATGACCACTTCTCTACTTGAAAACAATACCGATACACGTAATTTTTCTGCGCCAAGCAGGAGATCATGACACCAGGAGAGCATCCGAGATCGAGTTTTGAGAAGACAGTCTTCAAATCGATCTACAGTTGTCGCTTGAACAATCCAAATTACCTTACTCTATTCCTCCCAAGCCTCCTGTTCGACTCCCCTTCGTTACACCCCGGGGTCTACCCACAACCAAAGCCTTCCTCGATGCCGCGATCCTTGGGCCGCCCAACGCGCCTCCACCGTATCCCCGGCTCCGCAACACTCCCCGGTGTTGTCACCCCAGGTTCCCGCGCGTAACTTCCCCGGACTCCCGTATCCCGTCTCGTCCCCATGCCGGCAGCCGATCCCGCCTCTACCCCAACCCGCGACTCCCGAAGCCCCTGTCCCCCGGGAATGCAACGTCGTTCAGCACCCGAAATAGCCGGAGCCCCAAATAGAACATTGATAAAACCATAACGTCAATATCCCATACGGTGCCGCCCAATGAGAGAACGCAACCATCCTACGCCGGAGGGGCCTGACCCGGAAGAGAGAGGAGCTACCTTCCTTGGATGGTTAAAGAAACGCGGCGGCATGAGGAAGGTGCAGGACTGCCAGCGGAAGTGCAGAGAGAACGGCTTTGAGGCGAAATATTTTGTCGATTCAATGGGATCGGATTACATTCGCCTCTACCGTGCCGGCGGAGGGGACAAAGTCATCAAACTTGAAAAGCCCGTGTGGGCGGACCAATGGATGACCTACTACGATCTCGAAGTGCCTCACCACCGGCACTGGACCAAACTGAAAGAATAGATCCTGTATCAGAATATTTTTTTACTATTACTGGCCATTACTCACCACGGGCTACTACGTACTCCCGGTTAGAGTACCAGTAGTGACACGATCGTGGTAGAAATGCAGATACCATAGTTACGCGGAGGAATGATTATGTCAGGACAAGAACTGCCGGAGCTTCCTGGAGAACTCGAAGAATTCCTGGACAAACCCTATGGTGGTCTATTCGGGAATACCGTTCTCGCTCAGGTTGTTGAAGAGATCGTCGCCGATCCGACGATGGATTATCGGCCCGGGTACCTTGAGGAGATGACGGGCAAAAAGGCCCCCAGCATCAGAGAGGCGCTCAAGACGCTCGTCAAACTCGGACTGATCGAGAACGTATCAAGTGACGTCCAGCATCCGGTCTATCGAGTTGTCGTCGAGTCGAAGAAGTTCATTGCGCTCTCTCTGCTGGCCTATGCCGTGCTCGACGACCGGGACGGGACGGACTGCATGAACACGGCAATCCTGGATTACTACAATAGATCGCTCAGAGCAAAAGTGGAGCCGCTTGCAGTCGCGACGAACTATGCCGGCGAATGGACTACCGGAGAAGATTGCTCTGCACGGGAAGCAGAGTCAGAATATTCGATCTTCTCTGTGGGGGCGTAACCATGGAGGAGGAGCAGAAAGAGAAGAAAGATGGAGCAATAGCCGTCGATCTCCGCAAACTCTATCGGTTCGAGCCGGGGGAACTGCAGCTGGATATCGCGCACAGTTCCTACTCAAACCTTGCGTACGTGCAGGTAGCGCACAGAGATGTCTGCATCGACTTTCTGGAGATGCCCGGCGTCCGCCGGGACGGTAGAGCGCGAATAAACGGAACACGCGTCTACATGTCGCACGCCGCCGCACAGAAACTCGCTGAAGCACTCAGTGGAATTCTTGAGAGGGTGCATACGGAGGAAGGCATGGAGAAGTACGTCCCCGGAGGTCTGAGGAGACGACCCTCAACAGAAGTTGAGCGGGAGCAAGAAGACAGACCCGTATAGAGTTCCCACATGCTGCCGATTGGTTGCGGTTCACACTCGATCGCGTAGAAGCCTCCTGTCCCGGCCCCGCTTCACTGCTTCCCGGGGTCTACCACCCGCCGAAGCCTTCCTCGATGCCGCAATCCTCGGCCGCCCCACACGCCTCCACCGTATTCCCGGTTCTGCAACACTTCGCGATGTCATCTCCGGTTCCCTTGGGTAACTTCCCCGGACTTCCGTATCCCTTCCCGTGCCGGCAGCCGATCCCGCGTCCACCGCGACGCGCGATCCCCGGGGCGCCCGTCCCCCGGGAATGGCGACATCGTTCAGAACCCGAAATAACCTCAGACCCAGAGCGGTCGGCTCGTAGAACACCTTCCGCTTATCGGCAAAATCCTCGAGTTTGGCGATCCTCCTTGCCACAAGCCCGCCGTCGACAAGACCTTTCAGAACCGGGCCGATGGTGTTCGGGTTCGCTTTGAACTCCTCTTTAATCTCATTGAAGTACTTCCTGCCCTCGAGCACCAGGGCAATGTACACGGCCCACCGGAGATCGCTATTCAGTTCCGTCACGGCAGCCCGGGCCTCGTAGGGGACTTCGTTCAGGAATTCTTCAACGACTGCCTGCTCCATACCACACCTCAACACGGACATCGGTTACATCCGACTAACTGTTATTAATCCTACCGCCAATATAAGTTAGCATTCTGTAACTAATAGTTATAATATCGCGATGATAATACTTTCTTAATGGCACTCCCGGGGGGGACGCTCGACCAGAGAGAATACAACTCGCATTCGTTTCGAGAGATTGAAGCGAGAACTCCCCATCGGCATTTACGGCTCGTTTTACCGGGAAAGAAAGAACGACCTGCTCAGACTGAAGGATGCTGTCAGGCAGTATGGTTACCACAATGCATGCATATCGGAAGATTTAGACGACAGACCTCAAGAAGCGCGAGATCCACCTGACCCCATCTATGATCGTCACTTGAGCGTACAACTGATCGATCGGAGTGTGGCTCATATCTTCGTCCTCGCAATGCCCGGGGACAGCGAACCGGCTAACCTGATACAATCCGTCTCGATGGAACTGGAACGACTCACCGCTCTCATGGACCATGGAATAAAAGACCATCAGGAGGTCATGCTTCTTGTCCAGAAAGGGCTTATGGACTGCATCGCAGGGAGCGCCGGAAACGTGTGCAAAGGACTGATTGCCGAAAAGGAGTACGAATGGGATATCGAATACTATACACAAATAGATACCACCTTCAAACCGACGATCAACTTCTGTTATCGGTGTATTGAAGAGCGATGGGACCGATTATAGCGAACCCATCCGGGATGATCTGAGGGGCGTTGACGAGGCCAAGGCCCGCCGCGTAGCAGGCCTTCAAACCCTCCGGTTACCGATGCTATCGACTGGTGGAACAGGACGGCCCCCCGACCGGAGAAGACAATCTTTAAGCAAAACCCCCCTCTTCCATCAGCCGGGCGGCATTCCTCAACCCGTACGCGTCCAGAATCATGAAAGCGCCTGCCATGAGCACGATCCCGGCGAGCAGAATGACGAGGAGATCGACCAGTTCCTCAGGCAGGGTAACGGCGAGAATCCCGAGAACCAGCGAACTCAGGCCCAGCCCGAGTGTATACCAGAAGCCGTTCGGTAAATTCCCTCTCTCCCGAAACACCCGGAGCAACGTGACGATGGCACTGGAAAAGAACCAGATCACGAGTGCGAGCAGAATGAGAACGAGATACAGTTCCCAGAAGACGAATAAAACGATCCCTGCGCCCGCCACGAGACTCCCCCGGATTACGTCCTTGTTCGCATGCTCCTGCCTCTTCCTCTGCCGGAGGCCCCTGACGATCGTGAGGAAGCCGAGAAAGAGAACAAGGGAGGGCAGGATCACGGCGAAGACGGATGTAACGTCGTAGAACGCCAGGATGAGAAGGATCGTGGCTATCGCCCACAGGAGCGCTCCAAAGCCCATCCGGAGCTTCCAGCTCATATGCTGATCCGCAAGACGTTGCAGAGGGTCTTTCCGTGTTGCGTCTTTCGCCGTTACGAGAATGGTATCCATAGTCTCGTAAACCATGAGCACCAGGGGGGCATCGTCGATCAGGTGCATGAGAGGGTTCTTCTCGGGATCGTACCGGTCCATGTGGACACGGTACTCCGATACCGTCTCGTGGGCATGGTACTGCCCTCTCCGGTAACTCGCGAGGGTCCCGGGGCTCGGCACGTTGATGGCCGACCGTTTCCAGTCCGGTTCGAGCGGCTCGGTCACCACGGCCTTCGGAACGACTACCTGGTAAACCCCCTGGTGCAGTGCATCGAGATACGACTCAAGCGTGCTCAACCCCTCTCCCCCTCACCACCCCGTCCCGATGACGACACCGGAGCAGCAGTGATCCGGGTAACTCCGAATCACGGCTCCTCCGTGTCCCGGGATGGGGGCGTGCAGTTGTCCGACAGGAAAGAATGCGGCCTTCCTGCCCGGCGTATAAGGTAGTAACCGCAACAAAGAGCGATGATGATCAGCGCGATACCGATGAGCTCGCCTGCAGTCGACGTATCGAGGAGGATGACTTTCCTTGCGATGGCGATGATCGCGACAAGGAGGATGACTTCGACGTGGAACTCTCTCCTGTCCAAGTATGCTTTTATCGTCTCCAGGAGTTCCAGGCCAATGAGAACCAGGAGGAAGTACCCCAGAAGGTTGAACAACTCGTGGCTGCCCAGCCGGTAAACGGACTCCTCGAACAGCCCTGTGGAGACCGTCCACCCCAATTCGACGAGGGTAAAGAACAGCAGCACGATCAGGAATATAATGAGCACGATATAGGTGAAATGCTCAAACCGCCCCACGAAACGGCGCATGAATAGAATTTCATGCGGTTCTGTATAAATAAATGTCGGAGATAGCGCTGTTTCATCCAGACCCAGAGCAGTTAGCCCTAATTGCTTATATTCGGTTCAGGCGGGCCGGTTCTGTCCGGAATACCGGGCCAGGTTCTGCACCCGGATGACCCGAAAGCCGGGATCGCGATGGAAAAAGGGGTTATACTAGACATCCTTTCTCACCCCGCACCGGGATCGATCATCGCATCGATCGCCGCGCCGGGAGGGCCATGGGGAAGACGGCCTCCTCCCGCTCGATCCTGAAATCGGCGAGATATGGGCCGGAGTGCTCGAGTGCGTTCGAGAGCGCACTTCTCACGTCCTCGCCGGCCAGAACGGTCTCGCCCTCGATACCGTAGGCCCGGGCAATTGCCCGTGGAACGGTGCAAAGAACCATCGTCACGCTATCCAGGATCAGGCCCGCTGTTCCCGAACGATCGAGATGCCTGCCCCGCCACCTCCATCCTAAAGGAATGCCGAAGCCGATAAGGATAGCCGTGAACACGGCCTGTTCTGCCGTCGACGCGTCGTGGTTTCCAGGGGTGCCGCTGCTGGTGCCGAAAAACCGCCATCCGCCATTGATAACCGCACAATATTACCATTTATCGCAAAAACGGCGATATCTTCAAAATGACAAATAGAAAAGATTATTGTTAGGCAGGTCAGAGTGTTGTTGGCCTGTAGGCACGGTGTTCACTGTTAGACCGGGTAACGTCCATTAACATTCTCATCGCGGCCCTTCAGGCGATCATTGCAAACTTACCTAATAACAATATCAGATCATGTCTCATTCCATCATAGAACTGGTGTCCAATTACTAATTCGGTTCAATCCACAACGTTACCCCATTTTTAACCTTGCGGGGGGCGGAGCAGGATCTCACCGGTCTCCAGGGCAGGGGACGACACGGCACAATCCAAAAGGTTGTGCCTGACAGGAAGATGTTTCACATCTTCCGTGCCGTGGAGACAGGTTCTCTACATCACGGCGATGCAGGTTGTCAGGCAGGAAGCCATGCCCTTCGTGCGGTAGTCCACACTTCCGTAGCAGCCGCGCCGGATACATCGCTGCCCCGCGATTGAGAAGAAGCGGCCGCCGGGATCATGCCGGAGCCGGCGCAGCCCTACACCCCCACCGATTCCGCCATCCGCACGAGTTCATCTTTGCCGAGCATGTCGGCCGTGAGTAGGCAGGTGTATCCCCCGGCACTCCAGCAGAACTGATCCCGCCCATCGGCGGAGAGGTATTCGGCCTCCCGCCCATCGGCGAGGAGGACGGGCTCGGGCGTGCCAGGCAGCCCCGCTTCCTCCCGGTAGGGGTCGTGCAGCCGCCGCTCAAACGTAAGTTCATTGCTCCCGTCCGTGAACCGGAGTGTAGTATAGGCCCCGGGAAGATGCACCCCTTCTTTGAAGACATAACCTTCCGGGAGGTAGGACGGCATCTCCACACCATAGCGCCGGGCGTCTTGGATGCTCCAGAGGAAGAGCGGTGTGATCGCGGCCGTCGGCATCGGCCGGACCTCGACGCCTGCCGGCGGGTCGAAGACGAAGATGTCGTCCGGGAGCCCGGTGTTCGCCGAGGGATCGGTGTATTCGGCAGAGAGGATCAGGTTCCCCTCGTTGCCGTACATCTCCAGGCCGAGGAGGAGCCAGGTTTCGGCGTCGATCCATACCCTGAAGCGGTGAACCGCCTCCCGGTAGCGGGTGGGCGCCTCGAAGATCTTCGAGTCACCCGTGACCTCAAGGATATAGGCGGTCCGGCCGCCTATGGTCTCGCTGCCCAGGTAGGAGGCGTTCTGCTCGGAAAGCGATCCGGCGACCGTCTCCGCATACCCCCGGACCCCCTCCGCCCAGCCGGGGTAGGGCGGCCCGGAGAAGGCAGCATTCATATACGGCCCCGCGACCGTCAGCGCCGTCCGGGTTGCCGGGTCGTAGCGCCACTTCCGGGTGCCGTTCGAGACGACGACCGTCCCCGCGAGGTCCGCGGGCTCGAGGAACTCCAGCCGGTAGTTCTCGGGGGCTTTCCGGAACAGCCTGACGGTGACGTTCTCGGAACCGGCCGTTACCGCCACGGTGGCGGTGAAGTCCGTCGCCTGCTCCTCTGCCGCGATGAACCGGGCGGCAATCTCGTCCGCCGGCGGCGGATCCGCAGCGGTGTCGAGGCACCCGGCGGTGCAGGCGAGGAGGAGGAGCACGAGTGCTAAATGCTTCATTTACAGGCCGCCCCCGTCACGATGAAGAGCAGTCCGACGAGCGGCATGAGGAGGAGGGTATACAAGACCGCGGCAACCGCCATGAAACCCGGCACAGGTGTCCCGGGAACAAGGGCGCAGAACGCGTTAGCGGCCAGGATGAGAGACAGGACGCTGACAAGGGCGGAGACGGCGATCGGCATCCGCACCCCGTTCCGGCAGTCATCCGGGAAAGAGTAGAAGAACAATGCTGCCGCCGGAGGAAGCAGGAATAGGAATACATGGTTCCCGATATCAGGAACCGTCACGACCCACCTGGTGATTCCCGTCCAGAGCGCAAGAGCGGTGCAGACGGCCGCGAACGGGATGCCCCAGAACCACCGGGGCGACTCGTGCCGCATCGCCCGCAGGAACTGAACCGACCCGGCGAGCGAGACGAGCGAGAGCAGAATTATCACACTCCCGGAACCGATGGATCCATGGGATGCGAGCGTCACCGGCATGACTGCCCAGAGGAAGAAGAAGACCGCGCTCGCGGCGATGAGCGGGGCGAGTTTCATCCCCGCCTCACCCCCCGGCGCAGGAGCGCGATACCGCAGGCGGCCGTCGCCGCGAGCGCCCCGAACCCCGGAGCGCGGGCGGGCGCCGTCCACCCGTTCTCCCCGAACGACCGGGTCGTCCCGGCAAGGACGTAACCGCCGTCGGCCGTCGCAGCGAGGGCCGAGATATCGTCGGTCGCATCGCCGCCGAAGGAACGGGCGGCGGTGACGTCACCCCTATGGTCCACGAGCACCAGCCACCCGTCGTGCGGCCCCCCGGCGTAGACCGTGCCGGTGAAGGCATACTCCCCCGGAGACGGTGCGACCGCCGACGTGATCGGGAAGACGCCGGGAATCTCGGGCGTCACGGCCCAGGCGACATCCCCGGTCCCGCCGAGTCTGGTGAGACAGGGGCCGGGGAGATCGCTTCCGGGGCAGAACGCCCCGCCGGCGACGAGGTAACCGACGGCACCTCCGCCGAGCGGCTCAAGAAGAGTCGCGCCGGTGCCGCCGTCCATCTCATCAAGCGTCTTCGTCCAGAGAACCTCCCCCGTCGGATCGGTCTTGAACAGTCGGATGGTCGCGGCGGTTCCGGAACGTGCCGCTTCCCAGGGGTTCCTCACCGCGGCGAGGTAGCCCCCGTCGACCGGGGTCGATATGACGCTGTCCACAATCCCGGAGTCGTTGCCGCCGATGGTTCGGTTCCACTCCTCTCTCCCGTCGCGGTCGACCCGGACCAGCCAGGCGTTGTTGGTCCCGGTATTCCTCTTCCCGCCGAGGATGAACCCGCCGTCACCGGTCAGGTCGACCGTCGTGAAGAGTCCGTCCCCCGGGAACGTCCGGCTCCAGACCTCCCGGCCGTCCGGCGTGACCTTGAAGAGCCAGGCACTCCGCGTATCCTTCTCCGGCGTCCAGCCGGTGCTCCCGGCGACGACGTAGTTTCCATCACCGGTCGCGACCACGGCACGCACGGTATCCCAGTCCGGCCCGCCGTAGGTCTTCCTCCAGACCTCGTTGCCGTCGGCATCCGTCCTGAGCAGCAGGGCGTCCCGGAACCCCGTGTTCGCGGCGATCAGGTATCCCCCGTCGTCCGCCTGGAGCACCGACGCGACGTCCGCACTATCCCCGCCGGGGTAGGTCCGGTTCCAGGCCTCGTTCCCCTGCCCGTCCGTCTTGACGAGCCAGATGGAGAGGTCGTACCAGGTTGCCTGCGTGCCCGTGGCCGGGGTGGCGAACTCCTCCGCCATCGCCCGGGAGATATCAGCGAGGACGGTGTTCTCCTCGTCGGTCAGGACCGGGTTCTCCCCCGCCGCCGGGTCGAACGCGATCCGGGTCACCGCACCCTCGGTCTCGTGCACCACCGGGTATTTTTCCCAGATCTCGCGGAGAGACTCCTTTAATGCCTTCTTCTCTTCGTTGGAGCGGGGAGAGCGGTCGATGTAGCCGAGCAGGTTTTCCTGCTCGTCATCGGTTCCGACGAGCATGACGTAGTGGGGCGATGCCTGCTTCACCGCATCGTCGATCTCAAGCCGGTCGACGGGGGCCTCCACCGGGCTCTCGGCCGGGCGGGGGGTTTCGGCAGCCGCCGGGAGGATGAGCAGGCAGAGGATGAGAATAACGTGAAGATACTTCATGGGAACACTCCGGCCTCCCGATTTCGTCAAACATCGGTCCGGCACGTCTGCCGGCAGAACGGAAGGCCTATTAATGAGCGATGGGGGAGGGCGCTATATATCTTTTCTGTGCGGATCGTCTATCGTATAGAGCAGCGGTCAGACTTCGAATCTGTGCCGGGCCTCGTAGCGGCGCCACGGGAAACCCATCTCCGAAAGCCCCGCCGCAACGACTGCCAGAGCAGCCGCGCCGAAGAGGTGTGCGCGGTTCACCTCTCCCGCCCTCGTGCCGCTCGAACAGCGAGCAGCCCTCCCGCGAGCGCAAGGATGCCCATCGCGGCGGAGAACCCGGGCGCGGTCCGGGCCTGCGGCGGCCCCGGCTCCAGTTCCAGGTCGAGCTGGTTGGTGGTGTTCTCAAAGACGACATCCCGGTGCAGGGGGAGGTAGCCCTCCTTCTCGACCGATATGTTCTGGGCGTAACCGAACGCGTTCTCGATCAGGTAGCCGCCGTCGCCGGCGGTTTCGGTCGTCACGGGATGGGGTCCCCAGGCGAGCGGGAGGACTGACTCGAACTTCACCGTTGCGTCCGGGACCGGACGGCCGTCGATGTCCCTCACCGTCCCGATCACGTAGATCCGGGGCGGCGGCGGGATATCGACGTTGACGCAGACGTGCAGCACCGCACTCGATCTCGTCCCCAGGCTGTCGATCAGGGTCACGGTGATCGTCTCGTTGCCCTCCGCGACCGGGACGGTGCAGGCGAAATTGGTTGCGTTCCCGCACGAGACCATACCTGCGCTGCTCTCGACCACCACGTCCCGTATCCCGTTCGAGGCCTCGGCCCTGCCGGTGACCGTGACCTCGGGCGGGACAAGATCGCTCCATACCGTCTCGTACTGCTTCGGTGAGATGACCGAGAGGAACGTCGAGGTCTCGACCGGTTCCTCCCCGGCGCTCGCCGGGGCTATAGCCGCAGAAAACAGCACGAGAATACTAAAGATCGTCAGAAGGGTTCGTCTCATTGCCTCGCTCCTTGAAAGAGCGATTGGGGAGGGGGGTTTATATCCTTTCTGTGCCGACCGTCTCCACGTACACAACCCTCTCCGCCAGGGCGATCTCCCGCGGGGCAAAGATGACCAGCGCTTCCGGGATTTCGTCGATCCGGCGAGAAGTCCGGTTATCGTTCGGATCGATCTCCGCAGGCTCGGGGAACGGGTAGATCTCGACGGTGTGCCAGACCTCGGGGGTTGCAAAGGAGATCTCCTTCAAGGGGCGGAGCGTGCCGTCGAGGGCGGCGTAGATGTTCCCGTAGGTGTCGTTGTAGGTCCGGTTCTCCTCGTGACAGAAGATATTCAGGTTCACCCCCCTCTTGCCGTAGGGGACCTCGTCGAACGGGATGCTGTCGACGGCAGTGAGAGCCCCCAGCGGGTGCGGACCGGAAGCGGAGAAATCGATCCGCTGCGATGAGAGGTAGGTGCTCCCGTTTCTGAGGACGAACGCGGAGTGAGCCCAGGGTTCCCCCTCCATATCGGCGGTGAAACTGAACTGGATCACGTTGAGCGACCCATTTGCGTCAAAGCGCATATCAAACAGCATCAACCTCGCCGTTTGGTTATCGAACGGGATCTGCTCTTCCATCGCCTCCCAGATCTCTATGAGCGGGGGGCTGTACTGTTCCACCGGAAGGACGGGGACGGTCTCGTACTTGATCGTCTCGTAGCCGGGCGGGACGTAGGAGGCACGCCAGAGGACGAACACCACCACGATAACGATGCCGAGGATAAGCCACCGGTCTCTCATGCGATCGTGCTCCCGGCAATGAGGTAGCCGCCGTCCGCCGTGCCGATGCCCCGGAACGAGTAGAGGTCGATCGGCTGCGCCTGCCGCCAGACCTCGCTGCCCGCAATGTCCCTGCCGACGAGCGTGACACCCTCATCTGCTGGGGCTACCGAGAGGTAACCGTTCTGCGACGCGACCACAGCACCGCCGTCGTCATCGACGGTATGGTAGTCCGTCACCTCCCCGTTCTCGTCGAGCGTAAAGAGGTAGCCGTGGTTGACCCGTTCGACACCGCCCCAGAAGTTTTCGGGGAAGGTCGTCGACCGGTAGAGGACGGCGAACCGTCCCGGAGCCGTCTCCCGGACACCCAGGAGTTCGTCGAGCCCGTCGCTGCCGAAGTCCCGCTTCCAGAGGACGGTGCCGTTCTCGTCCAGGCGGACAGCCTGCAGGTAGGTCTCGAAGTGATCCCCGGAGAAGACGTGCTGCCCCTCCGCAAAGACAAGGACGCCGCCCTCAGGGGCCGGGTAGATCGGGTGGTACTCGATGCCGCCCGCGGGGTCGAGCGAGGTCTGCCAGAGCCGGGTGCCGTTCGCGCCGAAGCAGGCGACCCTGTCCTCCCACGCCGCGACGTAGCAACCATTTTGAGCAATCAGGGAGACCGGCACCATTCCCCGGCTCTCGTCGACGAACGGCCGTTCCCAGAGCACCTCCCCCCCGGCACCGACCCGGACGAGCCCGGGGGTCTCCGTTGCCGCGAGGAACTCCCCGCCGGACGCCGGGACGAGCGCGGTCACGCGCCCATATCCGGCTTCGGCGATCACCCGGCCGCGGGCGTCCCCGTCTTCATCGTAGGTGAGGATATGCGCCGTGCTCCCTTCCCGGCCGTAATCCGTGACGGCGAGAGCGTAGCCGCCCGGGAGTTCGGCGAGGACGTCGGGACGGTCGTAGGCGGCGATATCCGCCCGCGCCTCCCACTCGACATCCCCGGAGGCGGAGATCTTGAGGACCAGGATATCGGTCTCCGGCGCGGGCTCGCCGCCGGAGTAGGGCGCAGGGGGGATGGCGCCCGCAGCGATTCCGGCCGTCGCAAGGAGCGGCGGGGCGACGATGAACGCGACGGCAACCGCCGCAACCGGGAGAAGGTCGCGGTACGGCCGCTCCGGATCGAGGAGCGACGCAACCAGCCCCCCGAGACCGGCGACCAGCATCGCGCCGCCGACGAGGAGGAGAACCTGCCCCGGGGCCGCGACGAGCGACTGGACGAGATAGGCAGGATCGCCCGCGAACAGCAGCGTCCGGGCGACGATTCCGGCGACCGCACCGGTAAGGAGGGCGGAGAGGAGCCGGGTGCGGCGCGAGGCGGTGCCGCTCGCGCACGCCGTAAGATACCCGGCAAAGAAGAGAACCAGCAGGATCGAGACGAACGTCTGCGTGATCCCCACCCCCAGGAGACCCTGGTTGTAGGCGGAAGGAGAACTCCAGCAGCGCGAGAGCGCCTCCACCACCCCGAGGAAGGCCGCCCCGGCAAGGAGCCCGATGCCGACCGAGACGGCGGCGATCCGTCGCCGCGGCACCGGCGCAGGCGTTTCTTCTCCCGGATCCATCATAATGGGATCTGGGACGCTAAATTATATACGGTTTCTGTGCCGGCCGTCTATTCGCAAGCCCCGGTTTCCCTGAAGCCGGGTAGGAAAGGCTGCCGTCAAAGCGCAAAGGTCAAGAGCCCGCACCCCTATTCCTGTAGCATGCGACGCCGGACGGCTGCCGTACTCCTGATCATCCTTCTCGCCGCTCTCCCCGCCTCTGCGGCCGCAACGGGGTATACGGTCAGCCCTGCCGGGAATTACGTACCCGACCGTCCGCCACAGGATATGACGCCCATCGAGTGGTGGCAGGTTCCGCCTCAGATCCTGATCTCTGAATTCCTCATCGGAACCGCCCCCGAACTCCTGGTCGTCGTCAACGTCCTCTTTCTCTTAAACGTCTGGCTCTTCTTCGGCTACCGCCGGATTGCAAAACGCGCCGCACTCGAACACGAGACCCGGACGGCGATCTACGACCACATCCGCGCCCACCCGGGCATCCGGCTCGGCACCCTCGCCGAGGACCTCGGGATAAACCGGGGAACGCTGCGATACCACCTCGGGAAACTGCAGGAGTTCGGGATGATCGCCAGCACCGCCGTCGGAGGGCAGACTGGATACTTCGAGAACCGGCAGAAGTACTCCCCCCTCGAAGAGAAGGTGCTCATCCACCTCAAAAACCCGAACACGCGGGAGATCCTCTTCACGCTGCTGGAGAGCCCGGAAGCGTCGCGGCCGGAACTTGCCGAACGGCTCGGGATAACCGCGTCGTCGGTCTCGTGGCACCTCCGAAGGCTGAAGAACGACGGGGTCGTGCTCCGGGAGAAGGAGAGAGGAGACGTCCGGTATACCCTCTCGGGAGAGGCTGCGGCGTTTTTCGGGGAGCGGACGGGGGGCGGGGCGGCGAAGTCCGGGGATTGCCGGGACACCAGGCATGAGGGAGCGGGTGCCGGGAGCGGTGGATGAAGGACGGAGAAGCTGTTTTTTTTACCGCATCTGCTGCCACCTTATTTTTAATCAAAACACATTCATGGCAGTGACCCCGATGAACCCCACCGCATCCGCACCGAACGCCTCGACCTGACCCCTGCCACGCTCGAGATCCTCGAGGCCGACCGGGACGACCGTCAAAAACTCGCCCGCCTCCTCTCCGCCGCCGTCCCGGGTTCGTGGCCGCCGCCGCTGCTCGACGACGAGACACTCGGGGAGTTCATCCGGATAACGGCAGAGAACACCGACCCCTGCTTCATAACCTGGTACTGGGTGCGGGACGACCCCGCCGAGGGCGGCCGGGTTCTCGTCGGCAGCGGCGGGCTTGCCTCGTCACCGCTTACCGGTACGGTCTTCATCGGCTACTCGGTGCTCGAGGAGTTCCAGTGCCGCGGGTATGCGACCGAGGCGGTTCGCCACATCATCCCCGCGGCCTTCTCCCTCCCCGGCGTCCGGCGGATCATGGCGACGACCTACCCGGGACTCATTGCATCCATCCGGGTGCTCGAGAAGAACGGGTTTGTCTACGCCGGCGAGGGACCCGCCGGCAGAGGGTTCGAAGAAGGAACCGTCGCCTACGTGCTGGAGAAGCCCGGCGCATCTCTCTGAGGGCAGAGAGAGCGTAGCTGCCGTCCCGCACAGGAACGTATATGATGTGCTCGCACCCTGTGAGCCTGCCGATACCGACAGAAGCGTGAGGCAGGAAGTGGGAACCATGGCATGGAGAAGACCGTCGCGCGAGATCTGGGGCGAATTCGACCAGATGATAGGGGATATGCAGAAACAGTTTTCCGAGGTGATGGAGCGGCTCTCGGGAGCCGCACAGCAGGTGCCTGGAGGAGCCGGAACGGTGGTCGACGTCCTGGAGCACGATACGGACGTCGTGGTCGTTGCCGACCTCCCCGGCGTCGCGAGGGAGGGGATATCCGTCCGGCTCCTTGATGCGAGAACGCTCAGGATCACCGCCCGGCGGGAGGAGGCAAAGGAGGAAAGGCAGGCCGGCTACCACGTGCGGGAGCGGAGGTTCGGCGCGATCTCCCGGACGGTCTCCCTCCCCACCGACGTCCGCGACGAGGGGGCGACCGCCACGTTCAAGAACGGCGTCCTCGAGGTGCGGCTGAAGAAGGTGGCCGAGACCCGCGGAAAAGAGATCTCGGTGAGCGAAGAGGCCGCGAAGCAGCACAGAGAACAGGTGGAGGAAGGATACCGGGAGGCGCGGGAGAGGATCGAGCCGTCCGGGTACCCGCGATCCCGGGACGTGATGGAAGCGGCGGAGGGGATCGAACTCGAGGAGCGAGGGACCCCCAAAGAACAGGAGACGGCCGCGAAGCTCCGCAAGCAGAAGGAGAAACTCTACGAGGAGGGGAAGAGGAAACTCGAGGAGTAAACCGGTCATCCCGTGAGATCCCGGAGGAGCTCGAACCCCGACTCGATGACATCCAGGTACCGCCGGTTGCGTCCGCCCGGGTAGGGCAGACAGAGAAGCCGGCTCTCTTCGAAGATCGCCTCCCGGGAGAGCCCGGTGATCGTTCCGGCACCGGAAAGAACGCTCGCGTAGGGCTCGATATGGCGGAGGCCGGCCAGCGCCGTATTCCCTAGGGCGACAACGAATTCCGGGGCGAGGGCGGCGAGCTCGGGCGCGAGGGTCTTTCTGGCGCTCATCCGGATGAGATCGGCCGGGATGACCGGTTTGCGGTTCTTCCGAAAGACGCACCTGACCGTATCGACGAGGAAGAGACCCTTCGCCGCAAAGATGTCCAGGTTCTCCCGGCGCGAGTTGCCGTCGAGCCCGAGCAGCGAGAAGAGGTTCTCCGCGAGCCCTCGGGAGAGGGGCGCGGCGTCGGGACGGCACGGCGCGTCGTAGCGGTCGTTCCAGAAGTAGGGGTAGCCGGGGCTCCGGCAGTCGGCCGGTTCCGCGACCTCCCGCCGCCCGGCGGTCCAGGGCGGGGACTCGGCGACGAAGAGCACCTTCACGCGGCCGGGTCGCCGGGATGCGGCGTCGCAGGCGTCGTGGGGCAGGAGCCCCGGCAGGAGGATGCCGCACAGATCCGGGCGATCGAGCGCGTAGCGGCGGTAAGCCTCCCGCATCGCCGCTGGAGCATGTCGGGGATCCATCACTGCAGGTTCGCCGCGATGACGGATATGTTTCGCGGGCGGATCCCGGCATGAGATGCGACATATAAAGAGGTCTCGGAACCAAGAATTGGAAGAATGGAGAAGAATATTACCTTCCAGGAACTCAATATCTCGCCAAAGACACTCCGCGCAATAGAAGATATGGGATTTGAAGAGCCCACGCCCATCCAGGTCAGCACCATACCGGCGATACTCGACGGACGCGACGTGACCGGCCAGGCACAGACAGGAACAGGGAAGACAGCGGCGTTCGGCGTCCCGGCGATCGAGCGCGTCGACACCGGCAGCCGGGAGACGCAGGTGCTCGTCCTCTCCCCCACCCGGGAACTCGCCATCCAGACTGCTGAAGAGTTTTCCCGTCTGGCGAAACACCACCAGGGCATCAACATCCTCCCGATCTACGGCGGCCAGCCGATCGACCGGCAGTTCCGGGCGCTGCAACGCGGCGTCCAGATCGTCGTCGGGACGCCCGGCCGGGTGCTCGACCACCTCGACCGGGGGACGCTCTCGTTTGGCGCGGTGAAGGTCGTCGTCCTCGATGAGGCCGACCAGATGCTGGATATGGGATTCCGGGAAGACATCGAAAAGATCCTCGACGATACCCCGCGGGACCGCCAGACGATTCTCTTCTCGGCAACCCTCCCAAAACCCATCCTCGAGATCTCGAAAAAGTTCCAGAAAAACCCCGAGTTCATCTCGGTCGCGCGCAAGGAAGTGACCGTCCCGCAGATCGAGCAGCTCTACCTCGAGGTGCGCAGCAGGGACAGGCTCGAGATCCTCACCCGGCTGCTCGACATGTACGATCCCGACCTGACCCTGATCTTCTCGAACACCAAGAGGGGTGTCGACGACCTGACCACTCACCTTCAGGCCCGCGGCTACTTCGCCGAAGGGCTTCACGGGGACATGAAGCAGACCCTGCGCGACCGGGTGATGGCGAAATTCCGGGCGGGGTCGATCGATATCCTGGTTGCGACGGACGTCGCCGCACGGGGCATCGATGTCGAGGACGTCGACCTGGTCATCAATTACGACGTCCCGCAGGATATCGAGTACTACATCCACCGTATCGGCAGGACGGCACGAGCCGGGCGCACCGGGCGGGCCGTCACGTTCGTGGGCCCCAAGGAGTATTTCAAGCTCCGGACGATCCAGAACTATACAAAAATTAAGATCGCCCGGATCCCGCTCCCGACCCAGGGAGACGTCGAGGAGAGCCGGACGCGCAAACTCATCGACCGGGTACACCAGACCATCGACGAGGGCAATCTTGACCAGTACGCGAACCTCGTCGAGCGGATCATCGCCGAGGATTATACCTCGCTCGAGGTCGCCGCCGCCCTCCTGAAACTGGAACTCGGCGGGGTCGGCCAGGGCCAGCCGCAGGATATCAGGCCTGCCCAGGGGCAGGCTCTTCTCAGGATCCCGGTCGGAAGAGAGCACCAGATCAGGCCGAAGGATATCGTCGGAGCGCTCGCGGGCGAGACCGGGATTCCCGGCAGCGCCATCGGCGCGATCAACATCTACGACACCTACTCCACCGTCGACGTGCCCCTTGACGCCGCCGAGCGGGTCATCGAGGGGATGAAAGGAAAAACCATCGCACGGGTCCGGCTGACCCGGCCGATCGAGATCGTCGAGGCGGCCGGCGGGCGGTAAGAATGCATGGGCCGGCGGCGTGCGGATCCGGAATCCAGAAAACCTTTTTTTCTACCGGGCAGGCGCAGCACGCCGGCATGCTTGAGGCGCACCGGAAGACCTGCAGAGCAGAATGGTCATCGACCCGGAACGTTTTTCCCGAAGCCGAAGCATCGTCCGGTATGAACCGGCGGGATCACCGCATGGCAACCCGGAGGTGCGGGGGGATTCTCCGGGGTAGCGGCACCGGTCCCGTCCGGGGAAACGATTATATATCCTGATGCGTATTCTAGACCGTCTGGGGGGTGGTGGCGTCAATAGGTACGGTACAATCTCTTATCTTCCGGAGTCTCATCGCCATCGAAATAATCGAGAATTATCTGCCCTAAGACCCGCATATTAGTAAATAGCATATTTGCAAGATGGTGTGCTGCAAACTCCTGCTCGGGTTCGGCCGGCCATCTCTGCCACCTGCCCTGCATCGGGGAGCGCAACGGGCCGGGTTGCCCGTCGCGCCCCCTCCGGAAAAATCGGATCCCCGGAAAATTCCACACGAATCTGCCGGACGGGAGCGGTCGTGGAACCGCTTTCACGGCCCGCCCGCCCATAGGTGTATTGGGGGATTGAATTCTTTTTTACGTCCCCCTGCCTTCAGGTATTCAGAACGCCAAGTTCCGTGTTCAGCATGTCCAGATAGTCTGAGAGGAGGCGGGTGATCAGGAAGTTCTGCCGGACGTGCTCCTTGCCGGCCCGGCCGAGCCGCTCCCCGAGTTCCGGGTTCTCGAGGACCTGCCGGATCCTCCAGGCAAACCCATCGGTATCGGTCGGGTCGAGGAGGAAACCGGTCTCGCCATCCTCGATCTGGAGCGGTATGCCCCCGATCCGGGACGCGATGACCGGCCGCCCCTTCCAGAGCCCTTCGGTGACGGTCAGGCCGAACCCTTCGCGGAGCGACTTCTGGAGGATGACGCATGAAACCCGTTGCAGGGCGTTGACCAGCAGGTGGTCTTCGGCGGTGATCAGGATGACGTCACCGGCATCGATGAACTCCCGCGCCTTCTCCTCGACACGGCGGTAGATCGCCCAGCCTTCTGGGTCGTCGGGGGCCATGCTCCCGCAGAGCACCAGTCTGCAGTCGACGTGCTCGCGCACCCGGGCAAAGACGTCGATGACGCCTTCGGGGTCCTTCCACTTGTCGAACCGCGAAATCTGGGTGATCAGCGGCTTGTCGATCGGCACGCCGTACTTCTCAAGAAGGCCTGCGATCTCCGCGTCGGTGAGATCGCGGTTCTTCTCCGAAAGGGGATCGATCGCCGGACGGCAGATCCACTGCTCCATCGACATCCCTTTGCGGTGGTACTCCTCGTGCGAGATAACCATCCGGTCGTAATCAAGAATGAAGTCCTTGAGGAACTCCCAGAGTTCCGTATCAGGGTTCGAGAGATCGACGTGGCACCGCCAGACCCAGGGCTGGGTCTTTTCGTAGAACCGGATAAGGGGCAGGGGCTGCGGGTCGTGGATGACCACCAGGTCGTGGTCGATCTTCATCTGCCCGGAGAAGCATTCGTTCGTCCGGAGATAGAGCCCTTTCTCGTCGTCCGAGAACGATATCGTCTGCCCCTGCAGTGCGTTGTGGAAGTTCTTGGTGATGGTGAAGAAATCACCCTCGCCATTCAGGATATTCCACTGCGTCCTGACCCCGACGTCGTTCATGAGCGGAACGAGCGAGAGGATCATCTCCGCTACGCCGCCGCTCTGGTATGTCGAGTTCACGTGAAGGACCCGCTTCCCCTGGAGGGCCGCCGCCTTGCGGTAGATCCCGGAGATGACATCGTCGCCGACGATGGGCCGGTGGTCCTCGAGCGTCCGGCCGTTGTCGCAGATGCAGGTTATTCCGTCCATATAGGCCATCGCAAATCTCCCCCTCAAAGACAGTCCAGAGACTTATTGCACACAGCATCTGTGCCCTTGGATTAATAAACATATGCATGTGAAAATAATCCATTTTAAGCCATATTTTACCGATAACATGTATCATAGTGACAAAATATGAATTTACGTGATGCAAAACAATGACAACCAGGACGAAAAAAGTTAATAAGGTGAAAAATTTCGGGCCCCGGAACGATGCGGATCTGAAGAGCGCAAGGATCGGGTGGAGCGGCGCGCCACCAAAAAAAAGAAGAAATACCCATATAGAGAGGATTCCCAACACTATACGGTGCGATGTATCGAAAGCACGTCGGGAAAAACGGCATTGAACCCGGGCACACGCCCCTCTTTACCACCTCCGACGGCGTGACCTTCAGGAGGATGGCACACGGGGCCGACGCCGTCTACGTCGTCGGCGAGTACCGCTTCGACGACATCCGGCCGGACGACATCGTCCTCGATATCGGGGCCAACGTGGGCGCCTTCTGCATCCGGGCCGCCCGCCGCTCGAGACACGTGCTGGCCGTCGAACCCATCCTTACGGAGGCACTCCGGGAGAACGTCGAGAGAAACGGCGGAGGGGTCACCGTGGTCGACGGGGCGCTCGGCACGGGGGAGAGCGTCCGGATCGCCTGGGGGGAGAGAACACTCGCCGTGGCGACCCGCACTCTCGGTGAGTTTGCCGCCATGGCCGGAGGATGCGACTTCTTAAAGTGCGACTGCGAGGGGGCGGAATGGTCCATCAGGCCACGAGACCTCGATGGGGTGCACCGGATCGAGATGGAACTCCACATGCCCCCGATCGGGGGGCCGGTGAACAGGACGCTTCTCGACTACATCGGGGAGCATTACGATTTCGAGATAGAGCGGACACCCGGCTACGACGTGAAGGGCGTGATAGGGGTTCTGCACGCCGTCCGGAAGAACGGCAGGTGAATGTCCGGCGGCCGTCGCGGGACGGGAAGATTCAGGTAATCCCGGCCGGGATAAAAGGGCAGGTAAATTCCCCGAGATTCGGCTAACCGCGACCCACCGGCATGCATAAATAGGGATCGGCAACAACGCTCCCGGTGGTGATGCAGTATGGCGCAGGCTAAAGAAGGCGACACCGTAAAGGTGCATTATACAGGAAAACTGGAAGACGGGACGGTCTTTGATACCTCCGAAGAGCGGGCCCCACTGGAGTTCACCATCGGCAGCGGTCAGATCATCCCGGGGTTCGAGCGCGCCGTGGTCGGCATGGAGCCGGGAGAGGCAAAGACAGCCACGATCCCGCCCGAAGAGGCATACGGTCCCCGCCGTGATGAGATGACCATTACGGTGGACAGGGAACAGTTTCCCGAGGATATCAATCCCGAACCGGGCCAGCAACTCCAGGTTCAGCAGCCGGACGGCAGGGCGGCCATCGTCGTCGTCAGCGACGTCTCGGAGTCGAGCGTGACGCTGGACGCGAACCACCCGCTGGCCGGACAACCCCTGACATTCGATATCGAACTCGTGGATATCATCAGCGCTGCGCAGGAGCAGGTAGTCGGGTAACTCCCTACCGCAGCAACCTTCTTAACTCCGGAAGCGGCCGGGTGTTGGCGATATCTTCCGCCGAGAGCCATCCACGGCGGGCGGTCGCGACACCCAGCTCCATATACCGGAGATTCTCCCGGCGATGGGCGTCCGAGGCGAGCGAGAACCGGACGCCTGCCCCGCGGGCCGAACGGGCGTTGACGTCGGAGAGGTCCAGCCGGGCCGGGAACGCGTTGATCTCCATAAGAACCCCGAGCGCTGCTGCGGCATCGAAGACCGCGGCGAGGTCGATCCGGTAGGGTTCGCGGGAGAGAAGTATCCGTCCCGTCGGGTGGCCGATGATCTTGACGTGATCGTTGTGCATCGCCGTGAGCACCCGTTCCGTCATCTCTTTCTCGGACTGCTTGAACCCCGAGTGGACGCTCGCCACCACCACGTCGAGGTCGGCGAGGGTACCATCCGGGAGATCGATCGTGCCGTCCATGCCGATGTTGCACTCGGTACCGGAGAGGAGAGTGAATTCGCCGTCGCTCTCCCGGTTGATCCGCTCGATATCGCGTATCTGATCGGCAAGACGCCCGGGAGAGAGGCCGCGGGCGATACGGAGTCCCTCCGCATGGTCGCAGATGGCGACGTACTCGTAGCCGAGCGTCCGGGCAGCTTTTGCCATCTCCTCTATGGAATGAGCGCCCTCGCTCCAGCGGGTGTGGACGTGGAGGTCGCCTCTGATCGCATCGTAGCCGACGAGGTCGGGCAGTGTCCCGGCCCGGGCGGCCTCGATCTCGCCCCGGTCCTCCCGGAGTTCCGGCTCGATCCAGGCGAGACCGAGGGCACGGTAGATCCCGGCCTCGTCCTCTCCCGCGACCGTCCGGCCGGTTGCAAGATCGGCGAGCCCGTACTCGTTCAGCCGCCAGTTCCTCGCGATCGCGAGCTTCCGCAGGGTGATGTTGTGCTCTTTCGAACCCGTGAAGTACTGGAGGGCGGCCCCGAAATGCCCGTCCTCCACGACCCGGAGGTCGACCTGGATCCCGGTCGAGAGCACCACCGAGGTCTTCGTCATCCCCCGAACGAGGACACGCTCGACCCCCGGGAGGGTGGCGAAGACCTCCATCACCTCCTCCGGACGTGTTGAGGTCGCGAGGATGTCGACGTCCCCGATCGTCTCTTTTCTCCGGCGGATCGACCCGGCGAGGCTCACCTGCCGGACCGAGGCGAGCGAGGCAAGCCGCCGCTCGATCTCCCGGGCGACGGGAAGGATCTGCCCGAGAAGGCGGCGCTCCGTTGCCGTCCGGCTCGCCCGGACGCTCGCGAGGATGTTCGCTTCGGTCTTCTCCCCGAATCCGGGGAGGTCGCGGATCCGGCCGGCCAACGCCTTCGCCTCCAGGTCGTCGACGGTCCGGATGCCGAGTTCCCGGGAGAGGGCGATCGCCTTCTTCGGCCCAATCCCCTCGAGCCGGGTAAGGTGCTGCACGCCCTCCGGGAGTTCTTCGCGGAGAGAGGAGAGGTACCCGAGGCTCCCGGTCTCGAGGATCTCGCGGATCTTTTTGGCGATCCCCTTGCCCACCCCGGGGATCTCGTCGAGATCGCCTTCCCGTGCGACGTCGGCGACATTCTCCGGCAGGGTCTCGATCGCCAGCGCCGCCCGCCGGTACGCCTGCGGCTTGAACCGGACGCCCTTGAGTTCCAGGAGATCGGCGACCTCGTGGAGGATCGTTGCGACCTCGATGTTCGTCACCCGCAAATGGTTCTCCATGACGCTCACCGGAAGGCAGAGATTACGCACTCTGCGATTCAGAATTTATTCATCGCCGGTGCCTACATGAAGGTTGCGGTCTCCGGGCGGTGGAAGAAGTCCCGGCCGGTAAATCCATATGGTCGGAAGGTCTTCCCTTCTCCAGGGATCGGATGGATATGCACAGGAAGGGATCGGTCGCCGAAGTCCTCTTCTCAGGAGTCATCGGGATCGTCGTCTTCCTGATCGTGCTCGGGGTACTCAATATCCTCGCGGACGCCTACGTCCGGATACCGATCTTCCTGCAGGTCGTCGAGTTCCTCAACGCCAACCTCGGGCTGCTCATCATGATATCGGTCCTCTTCCTCGTCGGCGACCTCTTCGGGGCCCTTCCATTCCCCCTGAACCTCCCCGGCCCGATCTTCGGCGCATTCGGTGCCGTATTCCTGATCATGTTCCTCCTTCGGCTCTTTACGCTCGTCGGCGAGATCACCGGCGTCGGGCTTTTCTCAGTCTTCGAGAGGGCGCTTGCGCTCCCGATCTATCTGATCGTCTTCATCATCGCGCTCATCGCAGGGTATATCGGGCTCTTTGCGGACCCGCCGCCAGGCCGGGCATGATCCGGGACTACTCGAACCCTTCCGTCTCCTCGAAGGTGCTCACCATGTGGTCCCGCAGCCTGCCGGTCTTCGGATCGATATGAACCAGCACAAGGAGTTCGTGCTCGCCGTTTTCCCAGAGAGCAAGGGCAGGCCTGTCCTCCTTTGCCCGGAACCCGAGCGCCTCGAGGGCCTCACGAACTTCGGCGTAGGCGGGGTTTGCGGCGAGCGTCTCCCTGATCCGGGCCTTCATGGCCTCCTGCGCATCCCGGTCGATGGGTACCTGTTCCGGCATACAGGACCCATACCGCGTACCCCCGGATAAATCTGACGCGGCGGAGGCGATCGGAACAGCCGGGTTTCGAAGGGTGGACTCCTTTACCAGGCAGTGAAGCCGGCAGACTCTCCTCGCACCTAACGGTGCTCAAACTCCTGTCATTCTGGCAGTCGCACTTCACGGCCTTCCAGGCCGTCGTAGGCGGCCACCCGGTAGCCTGCGTACCCGCCCCCGAGATTCATCTGCAGGAGGACGAAGATCCCGAGATCGGGCTGCACCCATATCGCGACGTCGGCATCGTCCTGCTCCGGTATGAAGTTCAACGAACGAAGCGCCTCCCTGACATCGGTATAATCGGGCGTCGACTGGATTATCTCCTCGATCTCCACCATCACGGCCCGTCGCTGCAGATTCTCGATCTCTCCAAGCATGCCGCCCTCGATCGCCCCCCTCGTATAAAACATGATCCGGGGTACGGTCGCGCATCGGGGTGTGTCGTTGCGGATGTGCCGGCACGGTGCGCCGCCCGTTGAGGGGCACAACCTTCATCAGAGACCTCGTTAAAACATACAGCAACGGAGTCCCGCACGAGAGCCTATGACCGACGAAGACTCAAGGACGCTTATCCTCGATATCGACAACGACGACCTGCAGGAACTCTCCGAATACCTGGACGTGCTGAGCAGCAGCACGCGTTTGAAGATCCTGAAAGTCATCGAACGAAGCCCGAAAGACGTCCGGCAGATATCGGCCGCGATCGAGACGAGTTACGAGAACACGAAAAAGCACCTCGACAAACTGATGAGCATCGGGGTCGTCCGCAAAGAGGCAGGTCTCTCGCGCCCGACCGCAAAGGGAGTACACCCGGTCTGGAAATACTCGCTCGTACCCGGCGGACTCGAAGCGATCACGAGGAGCCTCGGGCTCTTCTCGAACCTGAAACTGACCCTCACGGACTCCGTGCTCGCGAAAAAACTCGCCGGCGTCCGGGAGACGTTCTCGGGAGAGTTCTCCGGGCAGCCCCCGGTCGTCATCCTCCTCGGGGGCGCGGAGGACGGCAGAGTCTTTGCGCTCGCCGGGGACAGCATAGCCGTAGGCCGGGCGGATCCGGGAGTTCCCGGGCGGGCCGCGCAGGCAATCGTCCTCGGCGAGGAGTACGCAGCGGTCACCCGCGTCTCGAAGCCGCACGCCCGGCTCACCCACCGCCGGGACGGCGCCTGGTTCATCGAGGACTGCGGCAGCACGGGCGGCACCTTCGTGAACGGCACGCCGCTTGAAGCGGGCACGCGGCGGGAACTTCACGACGGGGACCTCATCGAACTCGCGAAAGGCGCGCCGGGGGCAACCCTCGTCTTCGTCGTTCCCGGGGGGGTGCCGGTGTCGGATGCCGCCTGACCGGGCCGGGCGGGCTGCCGTCCTGCTCCTCGTCGCCGCGCTCCTTCTCGCAGCCGTCGCTCCAATCGTCTCGGGCGCCGGAGGGCCGCCCGAGCACGCAAACGCCTCCCCCCAGGGCATCGAATCCGCCGGAAAGAACCCGGACGAGGATAAGGATGCCGGCCCAGGTCAGAACAAGGGCAAGGCTACGCCGGAAGAGACCGTCACGCCCGAAAATACCCCGACGGTGGCGACGCCGGGTGCAACGGCAACCCCGACCGCCGGGGGTATGCCCGAAGAGAAGAACAACGCGACCGACGCCGACCCGTTCCCCTGGGCCATTCTGGTTCTCGTCCTCCTCGCAGGGGCCGTCGTTTTCGGCGCCCGGTACCTGACGGGACCGCCCAGAAAGGAGGCGGAGCCCGCCGCGACCATCCTTGCCGATGCATACCAGACAGTGCTCTCCCGCCCGGCAGGGTTCCCGCCCGAACTTGCGGAGCGCTACGACCGGATTGCCTTTGTCGGAAGAGGAGGGCTCGGGCAGGTCTTTTCGGCGGTCAGACGCGATGACCGTCGAACCGTAGCGGTGAAGATCCCGGCCGCCTACGACGAGGCGACGGGAAAGACCTTCATGAAGGAGATGCGGTTCTGGGAAGATCTGGCTCACCCGAACATCGTGACGGTTCACTCGGTCAATATCCTCCCGGTACCGTTCGTTGAGATGGAGTACCTCCCCCGGACGCTGGATGACCTTGAAAAACCCCTCCCGGTGGAGACCGCCGCCCGCATCGCCGCGGGCATCGCCGCCGGGCTTGCCTACGCCCACGAAAAGGGCGTGATTCACCGGGACATCAAGCCGAGGAACATCCTTCTCGACGACGGCCTGACGCCGAAGATCACCGACTGGGGGATGAGCACGACAGTGGCGGCGAGCGGGGATACCGGTGTCGCCGGATTCACCCTCGCCTACGCGGCCCCGGAGCAGATCGCCCCGGAACGGTTCGGCAGGGCCGATGCACGGACGGACATCTACCAGCTCGGCGCCGTCTTCTACGAACTGGTGACGGGGAAGGCGCCCTTTGCCCGCGAGAGTCTCGCCGGGCTGGCCGAAGCGGTCATCCGCGAGCAGCCCGCCCCTCCCTCAGAGATAGACCCCACGCTTGCAGCACTCGACCCGATCATCCTCCGGTGCCTTGCAAAAGACCCTGCCGACCGCTACCAGTCCGCCGGAGAAGTGCTCGAGGCGATCGAGGCCGTGTTCGGCGACGCGGAAGAGGGGAGAGCGTGAAGAACCTTCTCGCCCGGTACCTTGCTCGCGCCAGGGCGATGCAGTTCCACTACCTGCTCGCGTCGCTCGTCCTCCTGCTCGCCGTCTACCCCTACGTGAGTGCAGGGCCGACCGGACCGGCCGCCCTGAAGGTGCTCTCGTCCTTCGTCCTGATCACCGGCGTCTACGCCGTGAGCAACCGGCGGCGGCAGGTCGTGATCGCCGTCCTCCTTGCAGTGCCCGCCTTCGGCCTCGGCTGGCTCCACATCATCACCGGCGACCCGGCACTCGGCAGCGCCGAGAGCGTCTTCACGCTCCTCTTCTACGCCTTCACCGCGCTTGTCGGCCTGTCAAGGGTGCTCGGGACGCGCCGGATCACCACCGACACCATCTACGGCGCGGTCTCCGTCTACCTCCTCATGGGCCTCACCTGGGCGACGGCCTACAACCTTGTCGAGGGTATCACTCCCGGATCGTTCTCGGCAGAGTCAGGAGCGGGTTTCACCTTTCCTGCGTTCATCTACTTCAGTTTCGTCACCCTTGCAACGCTCGGCTACGGCGACATCACGCCGGTCACCGACCAGGCCAGATCACTCGCCCTGCTCGAGACCGTGAGCGGGACACTCTACATCGCCGTCCTGATCGCCCGCCTGGTGGCGGCCGCCGGATGGCGAACCGATGCCGCAGACGAGTGACCGGTGCAGGAATTCCAGAGATAAATGCCGGGTTTCTCGATCCGTCCGGTTAAAGCTACGAAAAATCTCGTAGCTAAAGCAAGATATTTATTTTGACCCAATCAAGAGATGATTGATACTTATGCGAGGAAAAGCAGCACTTCTGGGGATCGCTCTCATGGTCCTCTGCGCCGCGGTGATCGGCAACGTCACCGCACAGTTGCCGGAGGAATCAAAAGACAAGCTGATCCACGTGTCCGGGACGGGCAAGGTGACGACCACGCCTGATGAGGCCGTCGTCGTCTTCGCGGTCGAGACCGAGAACACCGACGTCAAGACAGCACAGCAGCAGAACGCAGAGAGAATGGACGCCGTGGTCAACGCACTGAAGAGGGCCGGCATTCCGGAGAAGGACATCAGGACCGCCGGCTACAACATCATCCCGATAACCGAGACCGACAGCAGGGGCCTGACAACCGCCAGGGTCAAGTACTACCGGGTCATCAATAGCCTCGAGGTCACGTTAAACGACGTGAACCGTGCAGGCGAGATCGTCGATCTCGCGGTAGAGAACGGTGCGAACAAGGTCAACCGGTTCTCGTTCACCTTGAGCGACGCGAAGCAGCAGGAGTTCCGGTCGCAGGCCCTGACCGCCGCGGTGGCGCAGGCACGGGGCGACGCTGATGCCGTCGCCGCAGCCATCGGCAAGACCATCGTCGACGTCAAAGAGGTCAACGTCGGGAACAGCTACATCCCGCTGGTCTACGACAGCCGCCTCATGGGCATGGAGAAGGCAGCCAGCGGAGCGGCCCCGACCCCGCTCGAGGTCGGCGAGATTGATGTGACCGCCACCGTCTCCATCTCGTACATCATCTCGTAACCACACCTCTACCACCTCTTTTCGTCTGCACGTCCGGGGGCTCCGAACCCCGGACCATCACCTCACCTCCCGGTCTGCCTCATCGGGAAGCATAATCTTCGGGGAAGAGAGACCGGAATACCGGAGTCTCTCATGCTTACGATAACCGAAGTCTACAACAACATCCCCTGCCGGGAAGGGCTCACGACGGATTGGGGGTTCTCCTGCCAGATAGAGGAGGCGGGGCTGCTTTTTGATACCGGAGAACGCGGCGACGTCCTTCTTGCAAACATGCAGGCGCTCGGCATCGATCCTCTGTCCATCAGGCATCTCGTCCTCTCCCACGACCACCACGACCATATCGGCGGCATCGCGGCGATCCTGGCCCGAAATCCATCGATGGAAGTATTCGTCCACGACGCCTTCTCCGTGCATACGCTCGCGCTGATCCGGGAATACACCGAACCGCGGATTATCGGGGAATGGACGGAGGTCACGGACGGCATCGCCGTGACCGGCCCGCTCGGGACCGATATCCGGGAGCAGGCGCTCGCGATAACCGTTCCGGACGGCTACCTGGTCGTCACCGGGTGCGCACATCCCCACATCGGCCGGATCGTCGAGAGGGTATCCCGGGAAGGCAGGGTATGGGGCGTTATCGGCGGGTTCCATACCGTCTCCGGCGAAGATATCGACGCCCTTGCCGCGGTGGCGTACCTCTCGGCGTCGCACTGCACCGATAAGATAGCGGAACTCAGAGAGCGCTACCCGGGCTCGTTCCGGCCGGGAGGCGTCGGGAAGGTGCACAGGATAGGCTAAAAAAAAGTTATTCTTTCCTCTCTCCAGAGCCGCCCTTCACCTCGAGCCCGTCCGCAAACCAGACAGTGCGCTGCGGGAAGGGTATCTCGATGCCGTTCTCTTCGAGCGCCCGCTTGATCTTCCAGAGGAGATCCGTCCGGACCTCCCACCAGTTCCGGGCCGGCGCCCAGATGTAGGCGGTCAGGTTGACGCTGTTGTCTCCCAGATTATCGACGAAGACCGACGGCGCCGGGCTCTTGAGCGCGAAGGGGTGGGTCTCGATGACCTCCTTTGCGATCCGGATCGCCTCGTTCGCGTCATCCTGATGCCGGATACGGATCTCGTATGTGAACCTCCGGGCCGCGTTGTGGACGTAGTTCGTGATGTTCGAGGTGAAGACCTTCTCGTTCGGGATCCGGATGTAGATCCCGTCGTAGGTCTTGATGACGGTCGAGAGGACACGGATATCCTCGACACTCCCGCTGACATCGGCGACGTTGATATTGTCGCCGATCCGGATCGGGTGTTCGAACATCAGGAAGAGCCCGGAGATCAGGTTCGAGACGACACTCTGGCTCGCAAAACCGATGACGAGACCGGCGATTCCCCCGGCCACCAGGAGACCGGAGAGGTCGAATTCGAGCTGCGGGAGAGCGACGACGAACGCCCAGATAATGATGGCGTAGTAGACCAGTTTCGCGAGCAGTTCGCGCTCGTTCACGGGCAACCGTTCCGAGAGAGCCCTCCGGACGTTCGTCGCGACAACCTTCGCGAATATAACGCCGACCGTGAGGATAACGGCGAAGTACAGGAGGCGCTCGACGGTGATATCGCCGACGCCGAGGGGTATCTCCAGGACCTCCGTCACGTTGAACGTCATGAGAAACCCCACTCCATCAGGTATCCGCGGTCGATAGCCGGGATCTTGCGGGCCGTGTAGAGCTCGATGGATTTTACCATCCCGGGTCGGAGCGGTGCGTCGACGAAGTCCGTCTCCGCCATAGTCTTGGTGAGAAGTTTCATCGTGGCGGTGGCCGCCACGAAGTCACCGTAGTAGATCTTCATATCGGTACTCTCAAAGACAACCCGGGACACCTCCACCCATTCGCGGCAGGTATTGTGGATGGAGAGTTCCATCACCCCCTCACGGAAGGGATCGACCTGAGGGATCTCCGGGTAGACCGCGCTCTCGTAGTACCGGGCGATGACCCCATTCGTCGGCGAACCGTAGAGCGTGTACTTCTGGGTGCCGAAAGCAAAGACGTCCAGCACCTCGATATCCCGCGCAGACTCCACGAAAACACCGATCTCGACGGGGAACTTCAGGTAGACCGTCCGGGAGGCGCCGGGCTCGATCATCATCGGTGAGAACTCCACCAGCAGGAAGTCCGTGATCTCCTTGGGAAGGTTGACCGGCTCAACCGGATTGATGACCACCTCGCCCGTATTCGAGACCAGGATCCGCTCGAACGTCTGACCTGCGCACCTGCGCCGGTAGGTCACGAGACCGTCGACACTCTCGGCTTCTACCAGAATATCACCGCATTCACGGCGAAAAGTGCCCCTGTAACGTCCGAACATCAACTATGATCTGCAAATACTCAAATATTAACCTACGCGATAGACACGATCCGCCGGGTTCGCGTCCCGGCGCCAGATCCCTGAAGACGAACCAATACGGGCATTTATGCAGATGCTCAAACGAAATAGAGTCGTTGTGGGAAACCGGTCAGATTTAAAAGGGAACGGACTGGGAAAGTATAAATAATAAATCTCTTCGAAAGTATATATCGCAGGAGATAAATGGACACTCTTTTAAGCGGCCGCCCCAGACCTTTTTCCTGTGCGTTCGCCCCAATGGTACTAAGCAGGGGGCATCGTATCGGCCGGCACGAAGGACCAGCCCGGAGATCCGGGTGAGAGGGCCTTCTCGCGGCATTGCGGGACGAGAACCGTTCCCGGGTGATGCGTGTGAAAACAGAGCAGAAACGAGTCAGGGAGTCCATGAATCGCAGCCAGATACCCATGAGCATCTTCAACCACCTCCAGCAGCCGGCGCTCATCCTCGACTGCGAGGGACGGGTGATCGTCTGGAACGACAGCATGGAGCGGTACACCGGCGTTCCGGCAGAAGAGGTCGTTGGAAAAGGCGAGTATGCCCATGGAAAAGCGCTGTTCGGCGAGTTGTGTCCCACACTGGCAAACTGTATCCTGACTCACGGCAAAGCCGGGAGCGGCCATTACCGCCTGCTGCACCACGAAGGCGAAGAGTTACTCGCCGAGTCGCACATCCCAACGAGATCCGGGAGAACGGTCGTCTGCATGGCTGCCCCCCTCTACGATACCGGCGGCCGACAGATCGGTGCGGTCGAGACCATCCGCGACGTCCCATCGGAGAGGACAGCCGAGGAGTCCGGTGGAGTGCCGGAGGAGCAGGTGCGGATCCTGGCGAACTCTCTTCCCGACATGATCTTCACGCTCGATAGGGACGGCATCTTCACCCAGTTTTTCTGGACCGGCGGCTGGAATCAGGGCGTAAACCCGGAAGAAGTCGTGGGCAGGACACCTCACGTTCTATTGCCGCAGGAGGAGGCCGACTTCCTGGCCGGGACCGCACAACGGGTCATCGAGACGGGGGAGGCCATATCGGAGACCCGGTCGTTCCCGTGGCACGGTGAGAAGCGGTCGTTCCAGGTCGCCATCCACCCCCTGCACAACGTTTCCGGGAGGATCGTGGCCGCGACCGGGGTTAGCCGGGAGATCACCCGGGACATCGCCTGCGAACAGGTCAGCCGGCTCTCCAGCCTCTACCTCGACCTGCTCGGCACCGATATCTACAACACCAGCATGGTTGCGGCAACGATCATCGAGATGCTCCGCGACCGCCTCTCCGGCGAGGAGGCAGAACTCGCTCAGAGGGTCAAGATCACGATCGAGCAGGGGATCAACGTCATCAAGAACGTCGAACTTCTGACCGCGCTCAACAAACACAGCATCCGCCTGGAACCAGCCGACCTCTCCGCCGCCATTCGCGACCAGATGCAGCGGTACGCAGGCATCGACATCCGATATGAAGGGGGAACCTGCATGGTCTGGGCGAACCCCCTTCTTGAGCATATCATATCCAACCTGATCAGCAACAGCATCAAGTTCGGCGGCATGAAGGTCAGGATCGACGTATCCGTCATGGAGACCGCAGATACCGTGGTGCTCTCCGTAGCCGATACCGGCATCGGCATACCGGATCACCTAAAGCCGAACATCTTCGATCGTTTCAGCAGTGAGGGCAGCAAAACCGCCTCCGGAAGCAGGGGTCTCGGCCTTCACATCGTCAAGACCCTCGTGAACCGGTACGGCGGACGCGTCTGGGCGGCCGACCGGGTTCCCGGCAAGCCGGAGGAAGGTGTGGCAATAAAGATTATCCTGCAGAAGTGCTAGACTCCCCTCCCCAACGCCCACGGGTACTCAGGTATATATCCCGCGAGCGACTATATCATACCGCATCATTCCCATTGGGGACCGCTTCAATGATACGAACCATATGCTTTAAAGAACGAAGATATATCGAAGAGTTGAGAATTCTAACCCGGGCGACCGCGCTGGACTGCATCATCGACGAGCGCTTCGACCGCATAGTATACCTCATAAAAGAAGGAGACATGGGTCTCGCCATCGGTCGGAAGGGAAGCAATATCCGGAAGATGCAGAGGGTTCTCGGAAAACGCATCGAGATGGTCGAATATTCCCCCCAGATCGAGCAATTCGCGAAGAACGTCTTCAAGCCTGCCGACGTCGTCGGCGTCGCGAAAGGAGACAACGGGAAACTCGCAGTATATATTAACCAGAACGACCTCGGCATCGCCATAGGGAAAGGCGGATGCACCATCGAGAAGGCGCGGCTCTTCCTTGCCCGGTACTTCGATACCGAACTCGGCGAGGTGCTCGCAGGAGTTGATACCCATGCGTGATTGGAACATCCTCGAAGAAGTCTGGCAGGTCATCCAGGAGCGGGCGGAGCATCCGTCTGCCGGGAGTTACGTCAGTTCCGTCCTGACTCACCGGAAAGGAATCGACAAATCCCTCGAAAAGGTCGGTGAAGAGGCGGTCGAGTTCATCCTTGCCGCCAAGAACCAGGTGCCGGAGAGGACGGTCTCCGAAGCCGCCGATCTCCTCTTCCACCTTCTGGTAGCGCTCCAGGCATCGGGCACCGATGTCGGGGACGTGCTCGATGAACTCGCAGCACGCCGGAAGTAATCAGAGGTACTCCTTCAGGTCGACCATCCTCGGGAGATCGTCCTTCTTTACCGCCGCCGTCTCCACGACCGCATCCTCGATCATGATCGGCGCACGGTAGCGCAGAGCGATGGCTATCCCGTCGCTCGGCCGGCAGTCCATGATCTCCGTTCGCGATCCCTGCCGCAGAAGGAGTTTGGCGTAGAAGACCCCCTCCTCCAGGGAATCGATGTGCAGGGCATCGAGAGCGATATCAAAATTCCGAAACACCTCGACGATGAGGTCGTGGGTGATGGGGCGGGGAAGCATTTCACTATTGAGCGCGTTGCTGATCGAGATCGCTTCCCAGAGTCCGACATAGATGGGTATCGTGCTGTCGCTCCCGGCATCCAGGACAACCGTTGGTGCTGCTCCCATCTCGCTCACCGACATGAACACACCCTGCACCCTGCAACTTTGCGCCGTCATGTGATCACCTGACATCAGCCTTCTGATTTTTAAACCTTGGGGTGTATCACCGCTGCTTTTTGACGCGGGCGAGAAACTCACGCCGGACAATGACAAGACTCGAAAGAAGACCGAGAAGGATGTTCAGGTAGTAGAAGATCAGCCGCCAGAGGAGGACGAAAACACCCACGATCGCAGACGGGACGAAGAGGCTGTAGAGCGACGTGGCGCCGATCTCCGCAACGCCCGAGCCCCCGGGGGTGAGCGGGATCATCATGATGATGGCGATGACGAGCTGGACGACGAACGACTCGATGAGATGCGGAGGCTGCCCGAGGCCCACGAGGAGCAGCGATGCAATGACGAACTCCGATATCCAGAAGAGCAGGGTGAAGAGCATCCCCCACACGAGGCCGCTTTTGCCGTGGTTCACGAACTTGACGAGCCCCCGGTTGAAGTTGTCCACCTCGCGGTCGATCGTCTCCAGCAGGTTTTCGAGCCGCTTTAAGTGCCAGCGGCGGTCAATCCACCGCGAGACCCATTTGAGCACCCGCTTGAGATGGTCCGGGTTCCTGACGGAGTAGACGAAGACCAGTACGAAGAAGGTGACGAAGATCCAGGCGACGTACATCATGACGCTCACCCCGCTGAACCCCGAGGTGAGGCTGCTCCAGTAGTTGCCGAGGAAGAGCATGGCGAAGGCCCCGAGTGCCCCGAGAACGATCCCGTCGAGGATCCGCTCCATAATGACGACGGCGGTGGCGTCCCCGACCGGAACGCCCGCCCGGTAGAGTTCATGAACTCTGACCGGTTCCCCGCCCGCCTGGGACGGAGTTACCGCCGCAACGAGCATGTTCGCCAGTACCAGGTTCAGGCAGTGCCGCAGGCGCACCCGGTACCCGAGCGACGCCGACATCTTCTGGATGCGGAGCGCCCAGAACCCGAGCGAGAGGATGTGTAAGAGGACGGCAAGAACCAGGTAGAACGGGTTTATCCGGCTGAGGTACTCGATCGTCGACTCGTCGACGGTGAAATACAGAACGCCCGCCATGACAAGAGCGCTAAAACTTAACGAGACGATCAGCCACTTCCACTGAGACCTCTTCATCCTCTACACTCCCGGGCACGAGGGCGGCACGCAGACAGTCCACCTCACCCCCTGTTGCCGCAGCCGTTTGCGCTCGGCCGGGCAACACGGGGGAGAAACACCCGAATTTTTATTAATAAAATATCGTGCGGCTACTATTTAACGATGGGTTTATCGAAAAATCGATAGAAGCGGGAATCCACGCGATACAGACCAATGGAGCGGGATAACCGGATCCTAGACGGTGAAGAGACCCCGTTCCCCGGTTATCCGAAACAGCCCCGCGCGGATGCCGGCATCGAGCCAGGCATAGCCGTAACTGAACCGGGCGAGGGCGGCGGCAAAGTCGCCCGCATCGAGGTATTCCGTGCCTTCCGCATACCAGGTGCGTGCCGCCGAATAGAACTCCCCCGCCCCTGCGTGAAGCGGGCTCGCCTCGTCCGCTGCCGCCTCGACCATCCCGAGGGCCGCATCGAGCATCCGCCGGTAGCGGTGCGTTTTCTCGTCCAGGTGGGCAGCCTGCGATTCCGGTATGCACGCATCCAATCCAACCGGAGGGTGGGCGATAGAGGGGTCGAGCAGCCCGAGGCACGAGCCCGCGTCGAGCCAGCCGAGCCCGTAGGCAAACGCGGCGAGCGCGTTGACCGGGTCGCCCCCCCGGAGAAACGCGAGCCCGTCGCTGTGGTAGGCGATAGCCATCTCGATCACCTCCCGGGCCGCCCGGTGGAGGAGGGTGCCCTCCGGGACGGCGGTCCTGACCGGGGAAAGGGCCTCTCCACAGAGAGCGCCGTAATCGTCGAGGTTCATAGGCCGGCGAAGGTCTCCAGGTACTCGCGCTCCATCGGGTGGAGGTCCGCCGGAACGGCGAGGATATGGAGCGGAGGACCGAAATCCATCTCTTTGAGGTTCGCACCGGCCCCGGCGGCAACCACCGGGCGCTCCGAACCCGCCCGGGCGATCCCCACGTAGAGCGCAGGCGGTTCGATGCCGCGTTTCTCCGCCATCTCCTCAAGAACGGCGATCGCCTCCGGGACGCGCATGTAGCGGTCGTTCTGGATATCGAGGAAGACAAGCGTATGGAGGTTGAGCGCAAGATTCGCCGCGATCGTCTCGATGGGAGCCGTCGGGAACCAGCCCTTCGCGGGGAACGGCACCGAGCAGGACCTCCCGAACCGGTAGTTCTGCAGGCCCGAGAGACCCGAGACCGCGCTCGATATGGATGAAGCGTGGATGATGGAGGTCTCGATCCCGGCGGCGGCCGCCCGCATCCGGAGATCGGCATGCGTCGTCGAGACCATGGGATCTCCCCCGGTCAGGAACGCCACCCGGCCGGCAGCGGCACACTCGAGGATCTCGCGGGGGGTCTGCTCGACGTCCTCCCGGCCGAGAACCCGGATATCCTTCTCAAAGAACGCTTCCATCGCGGCGGTATCCGTTCCCATCAGCCGCGAAGTATACGCTTCAAGGAAAACGGTATCGGCGTTTCTGACGTACTCGAGGCCTTTGACCGATATATCTCCGAGATCGTAGAGCCCGAGGCCCACGAACGTCAGCATGGGTAACTCACTCCAGGGACAGGGGGCACGGCGCAGCCGCGATACCTCTGCAGAAGTCGCATCGTCATCTCTCAACTATCGGTGCTCCCCCCTCGTAGAGGTAACGGATCGGGGTGAGGCGCCGCTCCCTCCGGGATCCGGCTCCCTACCCCAGAAGATGGAAGAGAAGGCTCCCGATCAGGAGACCGAGGGCAACCGTGTAGGCCGTGATCGCGAGCGTGATCTTTGAACCGACCTCGCGCAGGAGGACCGTGATCGTCGCGAGGCAGGGGACGAAGAGGACGGTCACGACCGCGAATATGTAGAGCTGGAGCGACGAGAGCACCGCCCCGAGGTCGGCGGTGCCCGCGAGGATGGCAAGGGTCTCGAACGCCATCTCTTTACGGAGGATCCCGAAGGCGAGCGCCGTCGCCGAGTAGCCGGGAAGGCCAAGGAGGGCCATGGTATACGGCTCCACGAGCCCCTCGAAGAACGTCATGACGCCGAAGAATTCCAGGAGCCCGAGGACGACACTTCCCGCGAGGAGCAGGGGCATCGCAATGAAGAGGAACTCCGAGAGGCGCGACCATGCCTTCTTCATCACCAGTTTCGGGTCGGGCCAGCGGAGCGGAACCATCTCCATGATCATCCCGAACCGCTCGCCGGGCGTCACGCGGGAGAGGACGAGCCCCGTCGCAAGGATCAGGAGAAAGACGATGGCGTATACACTGAACGCCGCCGCGATGCCGACGAAACTCGCCACGATCCCGGCGATGATGACCGTCCGGGCCGAGCAGGGGACCATCGTGACCAGGAACGAGGCGATGATCCGCTCACGCCGGGAGCGCAGGAGCCGGATGCTCATGATGGCCGGCACGTTGCACCCGAACGCCAAGGTGAGAGGGATGACCGCACCGCCGTGCATCCCGACCCGGTGCATCGCGTTGTCGGCGAGGAATGCCGCCCGGGTCATGTATCCGGAGTCCTCGAGGACGGAGATGATGATGTAGAAGAGGAAGACGTACGGGAACGCTATCCCGAGACCCGCCTGAAGCGCGAGCAGGACGGATACCCCCAGTTCTTCGGCGAGCGGGGGCAGCCCGAGCGCGACGAACGGCTGCATCGCATACACCTCGAAGAACCCCACGATCATCTCTTCAAGAAACGATCCCGCGATGAAGACGAAGAGGAGCATCCCGACGAGGATACCGATGAGGATCGGCATCCCGGGGATGAGCCGCGTCAGGATGCTGTCCGGATCGGTCTGGGGGAGTTCCGTCTCCTCTTTTACGGTGAGGTCGGCGATCTTGTGCGCGAAGTTGTGCCGGTTGGCCGCGATGATCTGGGCGACCGTCATCCGGTGCCGGGACTCGATCTCGTCGGAGATCGTCCGCGCCGCCTCGAGCTGTTCCGGGTTATCGCCGAACCCGAGGAGCGCACGGACGCTCTCCTTCCGATCGACATCGAACATCTTCCCGAGGCTCCGGACGGCCGCCTCGATGTGGTGGTCGTACGGGATCTCGACCATCGACGGGCTCGAGGCGGCGAGCGCCGCCGGGATGATCCGGTCGATGTTCTTCCCCAGCGACGCCGCCGTCAGGATCACCTCGACACCGAGAAGGTCCCGGATCGGGCCGGGATCGATCTCAAGCCCCCGTTTTGCGGCTTCGTCGGCCATGTTCAGCACGACGACCATCGGGAGGCCGTACTCCGCCACCTGGAGGAGAAGGTAGAGGTTGCGTTCAAGGCGGGTGACGTTCGCCACCACGATGACCGCATCGACGTCCTGCTGCTCCAGGAACCGGCGGACCAGGCCTTCCTCGTCCGAATTTCCTTCCAGCGAGTAGACGCCGGGCAGGTCCACGAGTTCGAAGATCTCCCGCTGGAAACAGGTGTTGCCCCGCTGCAGCTCGACGGTGGTTCCGGGGTAGTTGCTCACCTCCACCCCGAGGCCGGTGAGCTGGTTGAAGATCAGCGATTTGCCGACGCTGGGGTTGCCGATCAGCGCGAACCTCATGGACACGACTCCACGACGATTGATCTCGCGATCTCGGGGCTGATGGCAATATCGCAGCCTTTCACCCTGACGACGACCGACTCGTTCGGGAGCTTGCGCCGGATCTGCACGATCTCGCCGGGGAAGATGCCGAGGTCGAGCAGCCTCCGGTGCCGCCGATGACCGCGCATCATCGCCACCCGGACAGTATCGCCTTCCTTGCAGTCGAGCAGCGTGCAGACATCGTGCCCCCGGCAACGTCCCATACGTCCCGGCGGGGACTGGGCGCCGTCCATGTAGGAGGAGAGCCGCTCGATGGTCTCGTCGGATATCCCGTGCTCGAGCGTGCAGGCCTCCCTGCTTGCCGCGTCCTCATCGACGCCGAGCATCTCCGTCAAAAAACACTGGAGAACGCGGTGTTTCCGCGCCACCACCGACGCCACCGACGCACCCTTCCCGGTAAGCCTGACAGCGTCTCCGTCCGCCCGCTCCAGGTATCCTTCCTCGACCAGAGCGGCGACGGTCGTCCCGGCGGCCTCCTTCCCGGTATCGAGGGCTGCCGTTATCTCGTCCAGCGTCGCCGACTGCCCGCCGTTTTCCGTGATCGTGAGGATCGCTTCGAGGTAATCCTCAAACGTGGAAGGAAGCATGCTACATTTTCTTTTACTTCTACAAGTTTATGGATTTGGGTTGTGCTATCGGGATCGGGGTGCAATAAGAAGGAGAACCACGCCACCGCGTGACGGAGACCGGGACCCAGGACAGTGCTTCGCGC
Organism: Methanoculleus marisnigri JR1; assembly: GCF_000015825.1. Classification (NCBI taxonomy): domain Archaea; kingdom Methanobacteriati; phylum Methanobacteriota; class Methanomicrobia; order Methanomicrobiales; family Methanomicrobiaceae; genus Methanoculleus; species Methanoculleus marisnigri. Next base: position 1,779,549 of record NC_009051.1, read on the forward strand.
GGCGGATATCCTGCACATGTACCCGCCGAGCATCAACGCCTATATGGTTCGGGGACGATCGGTGATCATGGAACCCCCGCAGAGCCAGATCACGAACAGGGATGTTGCCGAACGGCTCGCGTTCATGGCCCGCCTGCTCGGGATCGCGGGGGAGGATCGGTACCGGATCGCTGCCTACGAACGGGCGGCGCGGCAGATCGACCGTCTTTCTTTCCCGGTCGCCGGGCTCGACGAGGAAGAACTCACCCGTATCCCGGGGATCGGAGACCGGATTGCCGGACAGATCCGGGAGATCGCCGCCACCGGAACGTTTGGAGAATTAAAAGACCTCCAGGCGACCATACCAGGATCGGTCGTCGAAATGCTCGGCGTTGCCGGATTGGGGCCCAGGACATTGCACATCCTCTACAAGAGGCTCGGCATCCGGAGCCTGGACGACCTGGAGCGGGCGGTGAAGGGGCACCGGCTCAGGGTGCTCTCCGGATTCGGATCAAAGAAGGAGGAGGCGATCAAGAGAGGCATCGCGCAGTTCCGGCAGAGGTCGAACCGGATGACCCGCCCGCAGGCAGAAGCCGTGCTCGCGTACGTGGCGGCCGCCCTGCCGGATGGCCGGTACACGGTTGCGGGGAGTTACCGGCGGGGGTCGAGCACCGTGGGCAGGCTTGAGATCGTCGTTGCCGGGAATGGAAGCGCCGTCGCTGACCGCATACCCCCCGACGCCGGAGTGAACGTCCGGTCCACCGGAAAAGACCGGTACGGCACGGCGCTCCTCTGCGCCACCGGCTCGGCCGGGTTCCTGGCCGGGCTCGGGCATGTGGCGGCCGCACGCGGCTACCGGCTCACGCCCGACGGCCTCACGGACTCGGCGAACGGGCGGCTGCAGGAGTTCGCAAGCGAGGAGGAGGTCTTTTCGTTCCTCGGGATGGAGACGGTTCCGCCGGAACTGCGCGAGAACAGGGGCGAGATCGAACTCGCCCTCCGGCACGCCCTCCCCGATCTCGTCGATCTATCCGACGTGCGGGGCGACCTCCACGCCCACACCACGTGGAGCGACGGCCGCCAGTCGCTCGAAGACGTGGCGGAGGCGGGGGACAGAAGGGGCTACGAGTACATCGTGATCACCGACCACTCCTCGAAGGTGCGGGCCGAGGCCCTTGCAAAGCAGCAGGCCGAGATCGAGCGTATCAACCGGCGGCACGACTGCCGGCTCCTTGCCGGGAGCGAGGTGGATATCAGGAGCGACGGCACCCTCGGGTACGAGAACAGAATCCTTGCCGACCTCGACCTGGTCATCGCCTCGGTCCACTCGGGGTTCTCCCAGGACCGGGACGTCCTGACCCGGCGCATCCTCACCGCGATGGAGAACGAGCACGTCGATATCATCGGCCACCCCACCGGCCGCCTGCTCGGCCGCAGACCGGCGTATGCCGTCGACCTCGAGCGGATTATAGCGCATGCGGCGGCGACGGGGACGGCCCTCGAGATCAACGCATCGCCCCACAGGCTCGACCTTGAGGATATTTATATCTGGCATGCCAAGAAGGAAGGAGTGAAACTGGCTGCAGGAACGGATGCCCATAGAATCGGCGAATTTGCAAACATGCGCAACGGAATTCAACTGGCGCGCCGGGGCTGGTGCGCTCCGGACGACATCTTAAACACCCTCTCTCTATCCGCGCTGCTGGAGTGGACGTCATGATCTACCGGTTCTACGAGAAGATCCTCCTTCGAGACCTCCAGACGCTGCCGGAGCATATCTGTTTCATGATCACCGGGCAGGATATGCTCGACGCCCCGGGCAACCTCTACCGTGCCGCCCAGTGGTGCCGCGACCTCGGGATCAAAAGTGCCATGTTCCACATCAGCACCCCCGACCCCGCCCGGCTGGAGCGGTGCCTCCCCCGGATCCGCGAGGTCGCCTCGATCGCGCACCTGACCCTGCACTACCGCGACGAAAAGGAGGTCGGCGGCGAAGGCATGGACGTGACGGTGGCGATCGGCAAGAGCGGCAGGGAGGAGATCGCCGGGTGCGTGAGAAGGATGGCCGAGGACGGGGTGGACCCGGAACTGGTCGACGAAGACCTGCTGGAGTCATACCTCACCTTCAACTACGAGCCCGATCTCGTCATCAAGACCGGCGGCGACCACCTGACCGACTTCCTCATCTGGCAGTCGGTCTACTCCGAGCTCTTCTTCCTCGACGTCAACTGGGCGCTGCTCAGGAAAGTGGATTTCCTCCGGGCGCTCAGGGACTTCCAGTCGAGAGCCCGGCGGTTCGGACGGTAACCCTCACGAACCCCGGGCCACGCGCTCTTTCAGGCGCATGCGCTGGTCGTAGACTCGCATCGCCCGCAACAGATCGATCTTCCTGAACGCCGGCCAGAAGGGGGCGCAGAAGTAGACGGCCGACTCGTGACCGTTCGCGAGCCAGGGGAGGAAGTTCGAGGTCCGGTAATCGTTGCCGGTACGGATGATCAGGTCGACGGGGGGTATGGGCGCTCCCCGGTTGAGGTGGGCTTCAACGGTCGCGGGATCGATGGCCGCCGGGTCGATGGCGCCCTGCCTGACCTCATCGAGGATCGACCGGGCGGCGTGGACGATCTCGTTCCGGCCGCCGTAGGCGAGCGCGATGTTGATAAAGTAATCGCTGTAGTCCCGGGTCGCCTCCTCCGCCGCATCGATGGTCGTGAGAAGTTCATCGGGGAGAAGGGATCGATCGCCGATCATCTGTACCCGGATACGGTTTCTATGCACCCGCTTGTCTCTCAGGATCGCCGCGAACTTCTCCCGGAAGAGGAGAAAGAGCGACTCGAGCTCGGCGCTGTCCCTCCGGAAGTTCTCGGTGGAGAAGGTGTAGAGCGTGATGTGCTGCACGCCGAGCTCGCACGCCCAGTCGAGAACCTGTTCCGTGGCGTCCGCCCCGAGCCGGTGGCCGATCGCCGTATCGAGCCCCTGCTCCCGGGCAAACCGGCGGTTTCCATCCTGGATCACCGCGACGTGCCGGGGAACGTGTTTCACCTGCCATTTCAGGTAACGCTCGTAAAGAGGCTCAACTCCCGATCGCAGCATCAGAGCGGTGTCACCTCGACCACCATGCCGCCGTTCGGGTAACGCTCGACGACGTACTTCCTGCCCGGCAACCCGGCACCGTGCTCGGCAAGCACCCACCACGCCATCTCGATCCGCCCCTCAGAGACTGCATACTCATCGTCATCTAAACCCTCCAGGAATCCGTCGGCGGCACCTTCCGGCTCGAGCACCCCGTATACGACGGTTCCGTCATCCGTCACCTCCTCGAACGGACGCGCAGTATTGGCAGCGATCCGCTTTAACCGTTCCCGTAGCTGGACAGAGTCCTTGAAGACCGACGAACAGAAGTGGACTTTCGGGTCGCCGGCAAGTTTCTCCGCCCACTGGCGGGCGCCCTTCACGGCGTTGTGCAGCCCGTCGTCGAGCTCGAGCCCGCGTTCGCGCATGGCGGCGGCGCAGGTCTCGCCCCACTCCAGCTCGTTGATGTTGAGGAAGTCGAGGAGCGGGAGGGCGGCGGCAAGATCCTCGATCCCCGGGAGCGCCGGCACCTCGATGCCGATCAGAAAGCCCAGCCGTCGGGCGAGGACGGCGGAGCGGGCGAAATCGGTCTCGAGGATCTGCGGCCAGACCTCATGAGGCGGGTGCAGCCGGAGCTCGTCGACCAGCCCCTGCAGGCGCCGGAGCGCGGCTTCGTCCGGCGCAAGGCCGGTGTAGAGGTGGATCTGGTGATCCGGGCCGAAGTGCTCCTTGAGAGCCCTGCAATAGTCCACCACCCGCTCGATCTCAAGCAGCGGTTCGCCGCCGGTGACGCCGGTCCCGAGAGCGCTCATGCTCTCCGCAACCTCGATGGCTTCGGACGGCGACGAAACCTGCCGTTCGTTTGCAAACACCACGTCCCGGCCTTTTCGCTCACGCGAGAGCGGGCAGTACCAGCAGGTGCGGCGACACCGGCCGGTCACGAAAAGGACCATCTTTGCTCCCTGGTGGCAGAGGACGCACCCCGGAGAGAGGAACGGCCCGCCGGAGGATACTCCCGACTCCTGCGACATACCTGTAGTATTCATAGGATGGCGGAAGTGAAAAGGTTTGATGGTGACGCCGGGGACGGGAAGAGGCGTAGATGGCGGCAAAAGAGATTGCAGGATCCGCCGTAAAGAGAGGGGATGGCAGGGCAGGCGGTAACAGGGAAGAACAGGGTCGCTCCGAAATCCTGCCTACGCCAGGTCCTGTGGCCCCCTCACCCTTCCTTCGTCCACCAGTTCCGTGTAGTCGTCGAACCAGTAGGCCTCCGGGTTGCTCTTATAGACCATGAACCGCCCGAGGTCCTCCGGGTTTGTCGCCTGGTTATACTTGAAGTAGGTGTACCTGTCCGTCTTCCCGAGCACCTCGATCTTCCCCGTCGCATGGGATATCACGAACCGGGCCCGCTTCGCAAGCCCCGAGCAGATCGACCGGGCTTGCTCGAATATCCGGTAGGACTCCTCCACCGGCACCGCGAACGTCCTGTTGCCGATCGCCGGACGGCACTGGAAGACGTAGTAGGGGTTCGCGCCGATGAACGAGAGTTTGTCGAAGAGCGCGGCAAGCACCTCGGGGTCGTCGTTGATGCCGCGGATCAGGGGCGTCTGGTTCATGACGACCGCTCCGGCCTCCTGCAGGAGAGCGACCGCCCGGCATGCGGCATCGGTCAGTTCCCTCGGGTGGTTGAACTGCGCCATGATGTAGATACGCTTCTCGTCCATACTGTAGTCCCGGATCATGTCGAGCAGCGCCGGATCGTTGATGATCCGGAACGGATTGTATGCAGGCATCTTCGTGCCGATCCGGATGATCCCGACGTGCTCGATCTCGCGGACCTGCCGGACGATGTCGAGCACCCGGCCGGTCTCGAGGAACAGGGGATCACCCCCGGTAAGCAGGACGTTCGTGATCTCCGGATGATCCCGGATGTAGGCAAGCCCCGCGGAGATGTCCTTATTCACCTCGCGTGCCTCCTCGATGAAGAGGCGCTTGCGGAAACAGTAGCGGCAGAGACCGCCGCAGAGGTCGCTGACCAGCAGGAGAGCGGTTTCACGGTATTTATGCTGCAGCCCCGGAGCCCGGGTATACCGGTGCTCCGACGACGGGTCGAGATGTCCCCAGGGCTCAAGCTCCTCAACGGTCGGCACGATCAGCCGACGGATAGGGTCGGCCGGGTCGTCCCAGTCGATCAGCGAGAGGTAGTAGTCGTTCGCACGGAACGCGAAGAGGTCGGTCACCTCTGCGAGGCGGGCGCGCTCCTCCGGATCGATACCGGGTACCGAATCGAGCGATGAAACATAAATCGGCTTTTTGGTGCTCCCGATCGTTTTTCGGATATCGTATGTCGTGTTCATGGAGTACCTCCCAGACGACACTCTCCAGTGCAGGATACAATCCGCTAACTGCCGGGGACAGGTGCATGAGAGATCGAGAATGAAATCCGATCTGCGCAAAGGGTTCATGAGAGTTTCATGTTCTCATGCAGGAAACCGTCGCTCCGACATGCGTCATTGAGTGTCGGATTACGTATTGTACCTCAAAAGGGTCCTAAGGATATTTATATCTTCGGTTGGGGGCGCAATGCTGCAAAAGCAGCGACCGCCCCCTTATTTAAAGCAATGGATATCGGATCACTTCTTTTTCTTGACCATGGAGAGGATATCCACAACGTATTTTCCTTCCTTTTCCAGTCCGACGACGACCTCGTCCGACCGGGCCAGCTTCTCGATATTCAGTTCGTACGATCCGGGACCGAGGATACGGATGCTCTCTATACGCTCGAAGACCTCGATCTCCTCGGTTTTCCGTCGATCCTGCTGGACCTCAAGCACTTCCTCGCCCGTCTCCCGGGCGATCTCGTCGATGGTCTTCTCCTTCAGCACGTCGTCGTGCCGTTCAGCCTCACGGATGTAGAGAAACTTCTTCCCGCCGCAGCTCGGGCATCCTTTCAGTATCTTCGTCGAACCGTCTTCGAACTCTCTGCCGCATTGTGTACACTTGTGAGGCATATATCACCTCTGATACCCGTTCATCTCGACGAGGAGACCCATGCGCTGATGAGATCCTTCTCCTTCTTGAGTGTCTTGAGCTGGTTGGCGGGCCCAATCACGGTCAACCGGGTCTCGGAGCGTTTCCCCCCGAGAAGTTTCGCCAGGAACCCATTCTGGGCATCCCTGATCGGATAGGTCTCCATCTCGATCCCGGAGAATCCGTCCGGCGCGATCTCCCGCATCGTGATCTCGATGAGCTTGCTCTGCTCGTCCGGCGCGAGCCCCTTCTCCAGGATAACGATGTTTCCTTCCATGACGTCATCGAGGATCAGGCGGATCTTCTCCATCGCGGTGAGACGCTCGAGACGTTCCGCAGAAATCAGGTCGATTTGTACACCCTGTATCATCTCCATCACCCGAAATATGACGTCATCTGCTCGTATAACTCTTCCACGTTGTTTCCTTCGAGACCGGATATGGCAATCACGGGGTGCTGGGGAAACGCACTCTTGATCCGCGCGGGAGACGCGTCGGGAAGATCGTTTTTGTTTGCAACGATCAGGACCGGGAGTTTCCGGCTCTCGATGATACCGACAAGCATGATGTTCACCTGCTGGAACGGGTCCAGCGTGGAGTCGAGCATGTAGATGACGCCATCGATATCCTCGCGGAGCCAGTGCATCGCCTCGGCAACACCCTCGGTCGCCTCCCGTGCCCGCTTGACCGCTTCCTCCTTATCGATGCCGTACTCGACGAACTCATTGTAGTCGATCTTGGTCGTCACGCCCGGCGTATCGACGATGTCGATGGTGATCGAACTGCCGTTCTGGCCCGTGATGGTGATATCCTCTTTGCGCCGGACACGCCGGGTTTCGTGAGGCACCTCACTGACCGGGCCGACCGCATCGCCGACCCAATCCCGCACAATCCGGTTCGCAAGCGTTGTCTTGCCGGCATTGGGAGGGCCGTAGATCCCGATGCGGCAGGTCCGCTTCTTAAAGAGCACCTTCAATAGCCCCGAGATCTTTCTTTTCGTACGAACTAAGAATGTCATTAAGCTCCCTCAGATAGGCCAATTTGCCTATACGTAAGTGAGTTGTGGCACTCACAAATAAATATAATTATATGTTCCGTCCGGCACATTCTCCTCATTTTGAAGACAAACAACATTCCCGGAGTGAGAGAATTCTTTTATACTGCTGAAACCTAGATAGACTTGCACCTGGAGAATTGGCTCTAATTGCGGCCAGATTAGGAGAATCCCATGATGAATAATAGCGATGCCATCCGTTTCGAGACACGCATACCAGTCAGGGAGGTCATGCAGAGCCATCCGACAACAATCGATGTTGGTGAGACTGTCGCCCGGGCGGCGCAGATCATGTGCCGCGATGAGGTCGGCAGCTGCATTGTGCTGCAGAACAACCTGCCCACCGGGATCGTCACGGAGGAGGATATCAACTGCAAAGTCGTGGCTAAAGACTTGAAACCGGGTGATATTCGCGTCAGCGAGATCATGAGCACCCCCCTGATCACGATCGGTGCCGACAAGCTCGTCGGGGACGCCGCGGCAATGATGGTGAAACACCGTGTCCGCAGACTCCCCGTCGTTGAAGATCAGATGGTCATCGGGATCGTGACTGTTCGGGACATCCTCACCGTCGCGGCCGAAGTGAACGAGCTGCTGGCGGATCTCATAGAAATCAACCGCGAAGAGGAGTATGCCATGGGGGTCTGCGACCGGTGCGGGAACATCTCCGACGACTTATCAAGGGTCGACAACCTTATGCTCTGCCCCGCCTGTCGGGAAGAGGAGCAGTTGCTATGAAGGTGGCCTCAAACCTGATGGTGGAGATTCCCACCCTGCGCTACGACGATTACGTCACGAAAGCACGGAGCATCCTCCGGGACGACGTCTTTCGCGAACTCTACATCGTGGACGAAAAGAACCGTCTGAGAGGGTATCTCGACATCTCCGACGTCCTGCGAGTCATGGACACCAAGTCGAACGTCACGATCAAAGGGTTTGTTCGGGAGGCGGCCCGGGTCTCCCGGGACACCCCCCTTGCAGAGGCAGGCGTCGCTATAATGAACGCCCGTACAAACAGCGCTGCGGTAGTCAACGAAGACGGTGTATACCAGGGAGGGGTGCTCTTCTCCGAACTCTTCCCCGTCCTGATCTCCCGTCGCACCATCCCCGGCAGGGTCGAGGACGCCATGTCGCGAGAACCCGTCACCAGCACGCCGGACGAACCCGTACACCGCATTTACAGCCTGATCGTCGCGAGCGGGTTTACCGCGTTTCCGGTGGTGCAGAAGAAAGAGACTATCGGCATAGTCTCCCGCCGGGATCTCCTGCGCGCCGGAAGTGTCCGCACATCGGTGAAGAACCAGGCGGACACCACCGTTGAGCGGGTGATGACGACACCCGTCATCTCGGTGACGCCTGGCGACACGATAGCAACGGCGAGCCGGCTGATGGTCGAACACGACGTCAGCATGCTCCCGGTCATCGACGAGAAAAAGCAGCTCGTCGGCGTTATCGACCGTCATGACGTCCTCAGTGGCCGCTTGCCCTGAGGAAGACTCCAAATACCACAATTTCAAAGGAGGATAGGATGCAACCCAACTCGAATAACTCGGATAAGAAACCGGCCGACAGGCTCCTGAAGATGCCGGGCACACGCGAACGCGGGCCGGTCGACTTCAAGACAAAGATCGCCGGGTATGAAGGCGAGATCATGGCAATCGCCACGAGAGACGTTGTTGTGGCGCAGCAGACGACCACGATCATCCAGGCAGTCGGGATCATGACCCGGGAAGGATTCCGCAGGCTGCCGGTCGTCGACGCGGGGACGCGCCATCTCCGGGGGATCGTGACCGTCGGCGACATCATCGACTTCATGGGCGGCGGCGACAAGTTCAACCTTGTTCAGGTGAAGCATGGAGGGAACTTCCTCGCGGCCATCAACGAGGGGCTCCGCGAGATCATGACTCCGCACCTGGTCACCATGCCCATAACCGGAGCCATCGCCGACGCGGTCGAGATCATTGTCAACAAAAATATCGGCGGAATCCCCATCACCGACGCCGAAGGGGAACTGAAGGGCATCGTGACCGAGCGAGACGTGATGAAGGTGCTCGCCACCGAGCACTCGGGCCGCAAGGCGGAAGATATCATGAACGCTTCGGTACGCGTCACCGGTCCCGACACACCGATCGGCAATGTCTGCCGGGAGATGGTGAGATGCCGGTTCAGGCGCCTTCCGGTCGTCGCCGACGACGTTCTCTGCGGGATCGTTACCGCTACCGATATTATGAGTTATCTCGGGAAGGGCAAGGCGTTCGAGCAGTTGACGACCGGGGACTCCGCCGAGGTCATGGGGGCGCCGGTGCGGTCGCTTCTCTCCGGGGAGTTACACACCATCACACCCGACCGGAACATCCACGACATCGCTCTCGAGATGATCCGGCGGCGTGTCGGGGCGCTCCCGGTCATAGAAGACTCGCACCTTGTCGGACTCGTGACGGAATACGACCTTGTAAAAGCATTTTCTGGGGAGTGATGTGAAGATGCGTGCCATTGATGTGATGGCATCTCCGGTGTACGTCGTTGCACCGGAGGATAACGTCGCCTATGCGCGAAACCTCATGCTCAAACACCGGGTGTCGAGGCTGCCCGTCATGGAAGGGGACGAACTCCGGGGCATCCTCACCAAGAAGGATATCGCTTACCGGCTCAGGCAGACGGAACCGATGTGGCGGCGGCGCCCGATCGACCGGATTCCGGTCAGCATCCTGATGGCGCTGGAGCCGATCACGATCGCACCGGAGACCGGCATCCGCGATATCGCGGCTATCATGCTCGATCGAGACATCTCGGGGCTTCCGGTGGTCAACGAAGGCAAGGTGAGCGGCATCGTCACCAAACTGGATCTGATGCGTTCGGCCCATATCCGGGGACTCACCGCACAGGTCAGCGAGATCATGGAGGATGCGGCCACGGTCAACCGGTATCACTCGCTCGACCACGTCATCGACACGATAAAGGGAAAAAACGATAAACTTATTGTCGTTAACGACAATGGAAGCCTTGCCGGCATAATTACGGAGAGTAACCTCGCATTTTACGAGTATCTGGACGAGCGGATGAACCTGCCCAAAAAGGATGTTACTCACCTCAGGAAAGAGGGGCCGGCGGGGCAGAAACGCTTCAGATACGTCGTCGAGGTATCGGCAGTTGCGGAAGACATCATGAGCCGCCCGGTCATCACCGTGTCCCCCGATGCATCCCTCCAGGATGCCGTCGGGCTGATGCTGGACCACCAGATCAACAGCCTCGTCGTCGTGAAGGACGGTGATATCCGCGGTATGCTCAAGAGAGATGATATCATCAAGGAAGTGGCAAAATGAGCGACAGATTTCAGGTACTCGTCAAAGACGTGATGGCAAAACCGATCACCATCGCGAAGTCCGCCTTTGTCAGCGAAGCGCTCGATAAGATGCTTGGCGAAGGCGTCGATCCGCTTATCGTGACCAACAACGGCACGGTCATCGGAACGACGTCCCGCGCGGCAATCGCTGAGACGCTCGGGAGCAGGAAGACCCAGGCGCTGAAGGCCACATCCATTCATGTCGCGAACACGGTCGAGGAAGACTTCACCTCCGCGTATCCCGACCAGAGCATCGACATTCTGGTGCCGCTGCTCCAGCACTACAAGCTGGTCGTGGTCTTCGATGCCGAGCACCGCCTGATCGGGCAGGTGACGGCGGGCGACATCCTGAAGGTGCTCCGCCCGGCGGGCGGCATCCTCGACGTCATGGAGCCGGCGCACACCATTCAGGGCGAGGAACGCGCCGTCCACCTCCGCCGCAGGATGCTTGACGGCGAGATCGACCGGTTCATCGTCGAGGACGGCGACAGAGTCCTCGGCATCGTCACGGAGACCGATGTCGCAAAAGCGCTCCATGCGTTCAAGGATCTCGTGGAGGGGACGCACCAGGACTACCGGATCAGGAACCTCCTCGTGCGTGACATCATGACCGCGCCCCTGATCTCGATGGACGCGGATACGGATGTCTCCGACGTCATCGACCTGATGCTCAAGAAGAACATCAGTTCCGTCCCGATCAAACAGAACGGCAAGATCACGGGCGTCGCGACCCGGAACTCACTCATCCAGGCCCTGTGAAGGAACCTGAAACCAACTCTTTTTCGGCGGGGAGCTTGATGCTCCGGGTTTAAATCTCAAAGTGTAGACTTGCGGGAACTCATTGAAGGGCGACTCATTGGATGTCCTTCAGACCATCGCTCATCGCGTACACGGATTCCCATCGGATATCGCCACGCACTGCCCCCGCCCCAAAGGGGCGGGGTGCGACTGCTGGAACAGCAGGAGTTTGAGCACCGTCAGGTGTGAGTTGCGACGGGCCACGGGGCCGGAGCATGAGCACCGAAGGTGCGATTGAGGAGCGCGAAGCGCGGGTGGGGTGGGGGGTTACAGGTATTGTTGTATCTGGTGGAGACAGGGGAGGGGGACAAGCCCCCCTCCCCGTCAGCCCCACCTCGCACCTTCGGTGCTCGAACTCCTGTCCGAAACCCTTTCGGGTTTCTCAAGCTCCGGCCCTGCGGGCCCTCGCATCCTGCGGACAGTCGTTCTTCGGAGCGTCGTTCCCCCAATGGCGATAGCCCCACGGTCCAGCGTACGGGGCTTTGTCCTTACATCTTGAATATCCCTGCTTCTGCAAGACCATAACCACCTCTCATGCTCTCGCCGCGACCCGCCCCCTCCCCATCCTCACATAATGCTAGTGCCGAAATCTCCATCCGCCCCGTTCGCTCGCACCTGACGGTGCTCGAACTCCTGCCGTTCGTAGGCGCATCTCCGGTGCTCCTGCTCCGCTCCTCGCACCTAACGGTGCTTACGTTCGCTATCGCTCACGCCTCGCACGTAACGGTGCTCACGCTCACTACGTTCGCGCCTCGCACGTAACGGTGCTCACGCTCACTACGTTCGCGCCTCGAAGACCTTCGGTCTTCTCGAACTCCTGCTCTACGGGCAGTCGTTCCGTCCCCCCGGTGCCAATTATTAATACACCATAGCCAGAAACGGTATCTCGATATTTCCATGAAACCAACGCAGCCAGTCAAACCAAACAGCAATATAACGGCCCTCTTAGAGTCCATGAGCAGGACCGGTTTTCAGGGGAGAAAACTCGGGGAGTCGCTCGGCATCTGGACCAGGATGGTCAACGATCCCGACTGCACGATATTCATGGGACTGTCGGGCGCGATGATCCCGGCAGGTATGCAGAACGTGCTCATCGAACTCGTCAAACATCGCTACGTCGACGTCATCGTCTCGACGGGCGCGAACATCTTCCACGACACCTGCGAGCACCTCGGGGTCCGGCACTACCTCGGCCACCACCACGCGGACGACGAGGCGCTCTTTGCGGAAGGGATCGACCGCATCTATGACGTCTTTGCCTACGAGGAGGAGTTCCGCAGCATCGACGCGGAGATTTCGCGGTTCGCCGACACCATGGCGCCGTTCCAGGGTTCGTCGCGGGAGTTCATCCGGCTCCTCGGCAACTGGCTCCGCGAGCAGAAGCCACAAGGTCGGTCGCTCATCGCCACCTGCGCCGAGTACGGCGTCCCGATCTTCATCCCCGCCCTCTGCGACTCGTCGATCGGGATCGGTCTCGTGATGGCCCGCCGGCGCGGGGTCGACGTCGATGTCGACCAGCTCGCCGATACTGACGAGATCACCCGTATGGTCGAGGAAGCGAAGAAGACCGGCGTCATCTACGTCGGCGGCGGCGTCCCGAAGAACTTCATCCAGCAGACCCAGGTCATCGCGTCGATCCACGATCAGAACCTCGGCGGGCACGCCTACGCGATCCAGTACACCACCGACGCCCCCCACTGGGGCGGCCTCTCCGGGTGCACGTTTGAAGAGGCGATCAGCTGGGGCAAGGAAGCGCCGGCGTGCCCGCGGGTCCAGTGCTTCTGCGATGCCACGATCGCGCTTCCCATCGTCGCATCGGGGCTGATCGGGAGCGGTATCGAGCGCGCTCGCCGGTCACCCTGACCACCACAATCATTATTAGGCCATCATACCAAAATTAGTAGGCACAAGTCATAGAATGCTGTGTCTGGAGCAACACCATTGCGTGTTGCGAGTATCGAAAGATGCGAAGTTCTATGTTGAGGTAGCCAAGCCTGGTATGGCGCAGGTTTGCTAAACCTGTGTCCCCCTGGGACTCGAGGGTTCAAATCCCTCCCTCAGCGCTTTCACCGACAAGGTCGATGATGAGGCGATCACATGGATGAAGAAGAGATAAAGTACTTTGTTCGAGTCAGAAACACTGATCTCGACGGCACCAAGGCAGTGCACATCGCACTGACCGGGATCAAGGGCATCGGTCCGCACACGTCGCGCACCATCACCGCCCTTGCCGCCGTGGACCCGCATGCCATACTCGGCAAGCTGGACGACGAATCCGTCGGACGGATCGCAAACGCCGTCGACACCTACACCGAACAGGTGCCCGACTGGATGGTAAACCGCCAAAAAGACGTCTACACCGGAGAGGTCCGCCACCTCCTCGGAACCGATCTCACCATGATGAACGACGACGACGTCAACCGCATGAGAAAGATGCGGAGTTACCGCGGCATCAGGCACGAGACCGGGCAGAAGGTCCGCGGCCAGCGCACCAAGTCCACCGGAAGAACGGGCACGACCGTCGGCGTCAAGAGGAAGAAAGACTGAACGGTGATTGAATGGGATATCCAGGAAAAAACCATAAACAGTACGCGACGCCCAAGCGGCGGTTCGAGAAGACCAGACTTGAGGACGAAAAGCGGCTCATCATCGATTACGGCCTGCGGAACAAGCGCGAACTCTGGAAAGCCCAGAGCGTGCTACGGAAATACCGCGCCGGCGCCCGTGAACTGGTGGCGCTGCGCTCGGGTGGGCTCAGCACGGAGGACTACCTGAAGAAGAGAGACCAGCTCGTCAACCACCTGTACCGCTACGGTCTCGTCGGCGAGAACGCCGATGTCGGTGACGTTCTCGCGCTCAAAGTCGAGCAGCAGCTCGACCGCCGGCTTCAGACGCTGGTTCTCCGCAGAGGGTTCGCACGATCCCCCAAGCAGGCGCGCCAGTTCATCACCCACGGCCACATCGCGATTAAAGGTCGCCGCGTGACCATCCCTGGTTACCGGGTCGAGAGAGCCGAAGAGGCCGAGATCAGTTACTACGGCCCCTCCCCGCTCACGAACGAGGTTCATCCCGAGAGAAGCCGCATCGCCCGCGCAGGAGTGAGGTAAAACCATGGCAGAAGAGAAATGGGGCATCGCGCACATCTTTGCCTCCTTTAACAACACCATCATCACCGTCACCGATCTCTCCGGAGCGGAGACTGTCACCAAGAGCAGCGGCGGAATGGTCGTAAAGCAGGACAGAAACGAGAGCTCGCCGTACGCAGCCATGCAGATGGCGATCCAGGTCGCGCAGAACGCACGGGACAAAGGGATCACCGGCGTCCACGTGAAAGTCCGCGCACCCGGCCGCGGCAAACAGCGGAGCCCGGGGCCCGGAGCCCAGGCAGCGATCCGCGCCCTTGCCCGTGCAGGGATGAGGATCGGCCGCATCGAAGACGTCACCCCGGTGCCTCACGACAGCATCCGCGGCAAAGGCGGCCGGAGAGGAAGGAGAGTGTAATGGAGATAGCGTTTTCTCGACTGGACGAGAGAGTCGCCAAATTCACCCTGAGCGGCGTTTCGATGTCGTTTGCCAATATGTTACGGCGAGCGATGATCAGCGAAGTGCCGACACTCGCCATCGAAGATGTCCGCATCTACGACAATACAAGCGTTCTCTTCGATGAGATGCTGGCGCACCGCCTGGGGCTCATACCACTCCGAACCGACCTGAAACGCTATAAGCCGCGCAGCGAATGCACCTGCGAAGACGCAGGATGCCCGGTCTGCACTGCGACCTATACGCTCTCCGTCGAGGGGCCGAAGACCGTCTACTCAAGCGACCTGATTCCGCAGGATCCCGACGCCGCACCGGCGGATGAGAAGATCCCCATCATCGAACTCGCGCGGGACCAGAAGCTCGTGCTCGAAGCGCAGGCAATCGTCGGCACCGGAAAAGAGCATGCCAAATGGCAGGCGACGACCGCCTGCGGTTACAAGAACTACCCGGTGATCGCCATCGATGAACGGTGCGACGGGTGCGGCATGTGCATCGACGAGTGCCCGAGGAGCGTGCTTGAGACCGCACAGGGAAAAATCCGGGTCGTCGAAGAGCGGCAGGAACTCTGTTCCCTCTGCAGGCTCTGCGAGCGGGCATGCCTTGCCGGCGGCATCGGCACCGAGCCGGCCATCCATATCGGTACCGATGCGGAGAGATTCATCTTCGTGGTGGAAGGCGACGGCTCGATACCCGTCCGCGAGATCATCGAGAGAGCGCTACAATACATCCAGAAATCATCAGACGACCTGGTAGACGTGATGAACGAGATAACGGGAGAGGGGACTGAATGAAGAAGACAACCGAGAATAAATCGAACCCCCGGCTGACCGCCCTCATCGTGACGCTCAAAAATGCGTCACGCGCACATGAGGCGAACATCTGGCGCGAGATTGCAAAGAGGCTGGATGCACCCCGGAAGAACTACGCCGAGGTGAACCTCAGCAAGATCAACCGGTACGCGAATGAGGACGAGACGATTCTGGTGCCGGGCAAGGTGCTCGGCAGCGGCGCGCTCAGCCTGCCGGTGAAGATCGCTGCACTGGACTTCTCCGAGGCGGCGGTGAGCAAGATCACCGGCGCAAACGGGACGTGCATGACTATCGAGGACCTCGTTCGGGACAACCCGAAGGGGAGCAGGGTACGGATCCTCAGGTGAGACGAATGGTTACAGTTATCGACGCAGACGGATTACTGCTCGGAAGGATGGCCAGCATCGTCGCGCAGCGTGCGCTTGCCGGCGAGGAGATCGCCATCGTGAACGTGGAAAAGGCGATCGTCTCCGGAAGCAGGGCGCAGGTGCTCGCGAACTACACCACAAAGCGCGAGCGCGGATCCCGCGAGGGCGGCCCGTTCTTCCCGCGCAGGCCCGACCATATCGTCAAGCGCACCATCCGCGGGATGCTCCCGTACAAACGCGAGCGCGGTATCGCGGCATTCAAGCGGATCAAGACCTACGTCGGCGTTCCGATGGAGTTCGCCGGGATGGAGACGGAGACGCTCGAAGCGGCCCACATCGATCGGCTGGGCAACACGAGATACGTGACGATCGGGGCAATAAGCACCAACCTCGGAGCAAAATACTAAATGAGGTGATGAAATGGCAAAGATCATCAATTCAAGCGGTAAGAGAAAGACGGCAATCGCCCGCGCGACCTTAAAGCCCGGCAGCGGTCGGGTCCGCATCAACTCCGTGCCCCTGGAGATCTACGGGACGGAGTTGCTCCGCCTGAAGATCGCCGAGCCGCTGCTGCTCGTTCCGAACGCGCTCGACGGCGTCGACGCAGCGATCGACGTCTCCGGCGGCGGGACGATGGGACAGGCAGAAGCGGTCCGGACGGCGCTCGCGCGCGGCATCGTGGAGTGGCACAACGACCCTCAGATCAAGGACGCATTCCTTGCATACGACCGGACACTGCTCGTAAACGACTCGCGGCAGAAAGAGAGCAAGAAACCGCACGGCCCCGGTGCACGGGCGAAGTTCCAGAAGTCCTACCGGTGAGCAAAAGAGATATAAGGGATACTGGACCATTATTATGATACCCGTACGATGTTTTACATGCGGTAAGGTCGTCTCTACAGCCTGGAAGGAGTTCAAGGAGCGACGGGATGCAGGCGAGGATCCAAAACGGATCCTCGACGATCTCGGTCTGGAGCGTTACTGTTGCAGGCGGATGCTGCTGACGCACAAGGAAACAGTGGAGGACCTGAATCCGTACCAATGAGGGGTCGTGGGGTAGCCTGGCCATCCTATGGCGTTCGGGATGCTGTGACCTGAGTTCAAATCTCAGCGACCCCATTTTATCATTAATGATTTTGAGGCTGCACGATGGAATCATATACCCGGTATGAACGGGCGCGAATTATAGGGGCTCGTGCTCTCCAGATCTCGATGGGTGCGCCTGTTCTGGTCAAAACACCAAAAACAGAGCCGCTCGAGATCGCACTTGAAGAGTACGATCAAGACATGATCCCTATAACGGTGAAGAGAAAGTAGTGATCAGATGACGACCATCGAACAGATTATCCTGAGAACGATCCTGGATAGCCGCGGAAACGAGACCGTCGAGGCTGAAATCTACACAGATTGCGGCTTCGGACGGGCTGCGGCACCCAGTGGTGCCAGCACCGGAACCTATGAAGCAAAGGTGCGGCCGCCGCGCGAGGCTGTCGAGGACGCGCGGAAAAACCTGATTCCATCGCTCATCGGTGAAGACACCCGTGATCAGATCACGTTCGACGCACTGCTCAGAGAAAATGACGGAACACCCGACTTCAGTTCGATCGGCGCAAACGTTGCCGTAGCGCTCTCGCTTGCATGTGCAAAGGCGGCGGCGGCGTCTCTCGACCTCGAACTCTTCCGCTACCTCGGGGGCACATTTGCCGCCGATACGCCCCTGCCGCTCGGCAACGTCATCGGCGGAGGCGCGCACGCCCCGAACGCCACCTCCATCCAGGAGTTCCTGGTGGTTCCCACCGGGGCTTGTGGCGCGACGGAAGGCGTCTTCGTGAACGCTGCCGTTCACAAGACCGTGAAAAAGATGCTGCAGGAGCAGGGCAAACTCTCCGGGAAAGGAGATGAAGGCGCCTGGGCACCTGCCGTCTCCGACATTGAGGCGTTCGAGATCATCGGCGAGGCAATCGACACCGTCTCCGACGAGACGAACGTCGAGATCAGGATGGGGATCGACGTAGCGGCAAGCGAACTCTGGAACGGCGAGCAGTACCGCTACAAGGACGCGAAACGGAGCCGGGAGGACCAGGTCGCGTACATGGCGGATCTCGTCGACCGCTACAACCTCATCTACATCGAGGACCCCCTCTTCGAGGAGGACTTCGAGGCGTTTGCCGACCTCACCGAACAGGTCGGAGACCGTTGCCTGATCTGCGGCGACGACCTCTTCGTGACCAACGTCGAGCGGATCATGAAGGGGACCGAGACAGGCGCGGCAAACTGCGTCCTGATCAAACCAAACCAGATAGGGACACTCACCGACACCTTCGAGGCGATACGCCTCGCCCAGGAGAACGGTATGGAGACCGTCATGAGCCACCGTTCCGGAGAGACGACCGACGCGACGATAGCACACCTTGCAACCGCGTTCGGGTGCATCTTCCTCAAGACCGGCGTGGTCGGCGGTGAACGGATAGCCAAACTGAATGAACTGATTCGCATAGAGGAGCTGATCTAACTTGACAGGAAACGAACTTGAGATTGAACTGAAAGAACCGCTGTTGCCCGTTGAGGAATACCTCGCGGCAGGTGTGCACATCGGCACCCAGCAGAAGAGCAAGGACATGATGAAGTTTATCTACCGCGTGCGCGGAGACGGACTCTATATCCTGGACATCCAGGCCACCGACGAACGGATCAAGACTGCTGCGAAGTTCCTTTCGCAGTACGAGCCTTCGAAGATCCTGGTCGTCACGTCCCGGCAGTACGGCCAGTACCCGGCAAAGAAGTTCGCCGATGCGATCGGCGGCATGGCGGTCGTCGGCCGCTTCATCCCCGGGATGCTCACTAACCAGCGCTTACATGGCTTAAATAAGTACATCGAGCCCGACGTCGTCGTGGTGACCGACCCCATCGGCGACTCCCAGACGATCGCCGAGGCTGTCCAGGTGGGTATCCCGATCGTCGCTCTCTGTGACACCAACAACATGACGAAATACGTCGATGTGGTCATCCCGACGAACAACAAGGGCCGGAAAGCCCTCTCGGTGATCTACTATCTCCTGACAAAGGAACTGCTCCGCCTGCGCGGCGTGGCCACATCGCTCACGCCCGAAGACTTTGAGACAGAGTTATAAGATCCGAAGCACAAGAGCTCAACCTTGATGGATATGCGCCCATGCAGTGTAGCGGGAATGTTCTATCCTGCCGAGCCCAGGCATCTGGAGCAACTGCTGGAGACATTCTTCCGGAAGAGGGGACCGGGGATAACATCCCGGGGCATCGTCTCTCCCCATGCAGGATACGTATACTCGGGGGAGACCGGAGCCTGTGCATTCTCTACCATACCACCTGATTTTGACGGCACATTTCTGGTCATCGGCCCGAGTCACCGTGGGTACATGACCTCTGCCTCCGCCGTACCGTGGGAGACGCCGCTCGGGATCGTCGATGTCGATACGGAATTCATCGACGCGATGGATATCGAGATAGACGAGGCATCGCACCAAAGCGAGCACTCGATCGAGGTGCAGATGCCGTTCATAAAATACCGGTTCCCGAGAGCAAGGGCCGCACCCGTTCTCATGGGAGAACAGAGTTACGAAGCGGCAGAAAGCCTCGCGGAGCACCTGCTCCAGGCAGTCGAGCACACGAAACGGGACGTTCGGATCGTCGCCTCGAGCGACTTCTCCCATTACGTCCCGGACGAGGTGGCCCGCAAACAGGACCTCTACGCGATCGAGGCGCTCAAAACCCTGGACCTACCCGAGTTTTACCGGCGGCTCCAGGAGACACGTGCCACGGTCTGCGGCTACGGCCCGATCGCGACCATGTGCATCGCATGCCGGTCGCTCGGTGCGACGAGAGGGGAACTCTTGCGGTATACGACCAGCGGCGATGTGACGGAGGATTACAATCAGGTAGTGGGGTATGCGGCGATAGCGGTGGTGTGATTGGCAACGTGGAGCGCGCCGGGCAAAGTATTCCTGTTCGGCGAGCATGCAGTGGTCTACGGAAAACCGGGGGTCGCGATGGCGATCAAACCCCGTGTCTTCGTCACGGTGAGGAAATCCCGCAACCCGACCCGCCCGAAGTCGCCTTACATCGACGAGTGTTTCAGGATGATGGGTGTCCGGGGCAGTGTCTACGTCCACTCCCAACTCCAGAGTTCGTCGGGGCTCGGGTCGTCGGCCGCGGTGACGGTGGCGACGCTCTCTGCGATCAACGATGAGTTCAACCTCGGGCACGCCCGCGAGTACATCGCCGAGACCGCGTTCGCCATCGAAAAGAAGGTCCAGAAAGGGCGGGCAAGCCCCACCGATACCTACGTCTGTGCAAACGGTGGAATGGTGCTCATCACAGGGAACTCCAAGCGGAGACTGCCCCCCGAGAACCTGCAGGTCGTCGTGGGGAACACCCTGGTGTCGCACAGCACCGCAAAGATGGTGGAGCAGGTCGGGAACCTGCGGCGGAAGCATCCCGAAGTTGCGAACCCGATCCTGGATGCCATCGGGGCGCTGACACTTGCAGCTCTCCATAACATCGGCAATCCGAAGGAACTCGGGCAGTATATGGACATGAACCACGCCCTCCTGGAAGCGCTCGGCGTGGGGCACCCGGCGAGCAGTAAACTCGTGCTTGCGGCACGGGCAAGCGGCGCGTACGGCGCGAAGATAACAGGGGCCGGAGGCGGCGGATGCATCATCGCCCTCTGCCCGCGTCGTGCGAAAAGCCGGGTTGCCGGGGCCATCGAGGCCTGCGAAGGAAGAGCAATCATCACGACGATAGATACGGACGGCGCGAGAAAAGAGAAGCATGACTGAGAGAGTGGTACTGAAACTGGGGGGGAGCGTAATCACCGACAAGTCGGGAGAGTGCGCCATCGATCACGCCCGCCTGCGCGATATTGCGGAGGTACTCGCCGCAAATAGGGATACCGCCCTCGTGCTCGTCCACGGTGCGGGGTCGTGCGGGCATCCCGAGGCCCGGCGCTACCGCATCAACGACGGGCTCACTAACGATAACGTCCCCGGTGTCTACGAGACGCATACTGCCGTCTCGAGCCTGAACACGGCGGTCGTCGACGCCCTGCGGGACGCGGGGGTCGAAGCGATCGGCATCCACCCCCTCCACCTCGGCCTCGCCGAAGACGGACGTCTGGCCTCGTTCGAGACCCGCCACATCGCCGAAATGACGGAACACGGCATTGTACCCGTGCTGCACGGCGACGTGGTGATGGACCGTCTTCGTGGCTCCTGCATCGTCTCGGGCGACCAGCTCGTGACCCGTCTTGCCGCCGCTCTCGGGAGCCGGCGCGTGGGCCTTGCAACGGATGTGGCCGGGGTCCTGCAGAACGGCGCGGTCGTCCCGCGTATCGACCGGAGCACGATAGAATCGCTCGATGTCGGCGGATCGGGAAACACCGACGTGACCGGGGGCATGCGTGGCAAGCTTGCGGAGCTCCTGGCACTGGCCGATGCAGGCATCGACTCGCACATCTTCCATGTCTCGAAGATCGGCCGGTTCCTGGACGGCACCGGGCATGGCGGAACAACGATAACCGCAAGGAGTAAACCATGACAGAAGAGACCGCCACGTCCTCGAGAAAACGGGATCACCTGCAGATATGCTGCGAGCAGCCCGTCGAGGCCGGCAACGCCGGATTCGGGGACGTGCGCCTGGTTCATAACGCTCTTCCCGAGTGCGATATGGACGCGATCGAGACGAAGACGCGGTTCCTCGACAGAGCGCTTGGCTCTCCCCTCTTCATTGCAGCGATGACCGGAGGACATCCGGATACCCTCGAGGTGAACCGGCGGCTGGCACGTGCCGCCGAACGGTATAACCTCGGCATGGGTGTCGGTTCTCAGCGAGCGGCACT
Source organism: Methanoculleus marisnigri JR1 (assembly GCF_000015825.1). Taxonomy (NCBI): domain Archaea; kingdom Methanobacteriati; phylum Methanobacteriota; class Methanomicrobia; order Methanomicrobiales; family Methanomicrobiaceae; genus Methanoculleus; species Methanoculleus marisnigri. Next base: position 1,801,413 of record NC_009051.1, read on the forward strand.
GGAAAAGCCCGAACTGGAGGGAAGTTTCACCGTCGTGCGGGAGGAAGCGCCACATGCGTTCCTCTGCGCGAACCTTGGAATCATCCAGCTCCGCGACCACGGCATCGAGTGGGCGGAGCGGGCTGTCGAGATGATCGATGCACAGGCGATCGCCATCCACGTCAATTCGCTTCAGGAAGCGATTCAGCCGGAAGGCGATCACAACGCAGAGGGGTGCATCGAAGCGCTGCGTGACCTCTGCAAAGAGTTCTCCTACCCCGTCATCGTGAAGGAGACAGGTTCCGGCATATCAGCCGGGACCGCAAGGGTTATCCGGGGCGCGGGAGCAAGCGCCATCGATATCGGCGGCTACGGAGGCACGTCGTGGGCGAAGATAGAACGCCTGCGGGCGAGCGGCTCCGAACTCGCCGATCTCGGGGAGGCATTCCTCTCGTGGGGCATACCGACGGTGGTGAGCCTCCGTGAGGTGCGGACGGCAGGAGGCCCGATCATCGCGACGGGCGGACTGCGGTCGGGGATCGATATCGCGAAAGCCGTTGCTCTCGGGGCGGACCTCGGGGGCATGGCGCTCCCCCTCTTAAAACCGGCCATGGAGAGCGATGATGCTCTCTCTCTGGCCGTCGAGGCGATGCACCGCGAACTTCGCGTGGCGATGTTCCTGACGGGATCCCGATCCATTGCGGATCTCCGGCACGCCAGAACGTATATAACCGGCCTGACCCGGCAAATGATTGAAAACAGCGACTAACAATGGAAAAAAAACAATTCTACAAGGTGACTACATGGATATTGAAATCATAGCAGTGGGCGGATATAACGAAGTCGGCAGAAATATGACTGCCGTCCGCTGCGGAAAAGAGATTGTCATCTTTGACATGGGCCTGCGGCTCGACCAGGTGATGATCCACGAGGATGCTGATATCGAGAATATGCATTCCCTGGACCTGATCGAGATGAAGGCCATTCCTGATGACACCATCATGAATGCAGTCGAAGGGAGCGTCAAGGCTATCGTCTGTTCGCACGGGCATCTTGACCATATCGGCGCGATACCGAAACTGGCGCACCGCTACAACGCCCCGATCATCAGCACTCCCTACACCACGGAACTGATCAGACAGCAGATTGCAGGCGAACAGAAGTTCGGAGTGAACAATAAGCTCTTCGCCCTGAAAGCCGGACAGCGCTACACCATCTCCCCGCACCTCACGCTCGAGTTCGTGCAGAGCCAGCACTCGATCATCGACACCGTCTTTCCGGTCCTGCATACGCCGCGGGGCGCGGTCGTCTACGCGAACGACTTCAAACTCGACCGGACGCCGGTGCTCGGGGCGCCCCCGGACTTCGCCCGGCTACGGCAGATCGGGAAGGAGGGTGTCATTGCTCTCATCACGGAGAGTGTCAACATCGCCGATAACGGACGGTGCCCGAGCGAGCGGATCGCGCGGGACCTTGTCCGGGACACCATCACCAGTTACGAGGACGACAAGAACGCTCTCTTTGTCTCGACGTTCTCCTCGCACATATCCCGTGTCAAGGCCATCGCCGAATGCGCCCACGAGATCGGCAGAAAACCGGTTCTCCTCGGGCGCTCGATGGAGCGCTACAGCTCGGCGGCCGAACAACTCAAACTGGTCGGATTCCCCGAGTCGCTCTCGATGTTCGGCAACCGGCGGACCGTTGATAGGACGCTCCGGCGGATCATGAAGACCGGGAAGGACAAGTTCCTCCCGATCGTCACCGGCCACCAGGGGGAGTCGGGCGCCATCCTGACGAGGATCGTGATGGGGGATACCCCCTACAAACTCGAGAAGGGCGACAAGATCCTCTTCTCGGCGAAGGTGATCCCGAACCCGATGAACTTCGGGCAGCGCTACCTGGTCGAGGCCCGGGCGAAGATGGCGGGCGTGCGGATCTTCGACGAGCTGCACGTCTCGGGCCACGCTTACCGGGAGGATCACTACGAGTTCCTGCACCTCTTGAACCCGCAGCATGTCATCCCGTCCCACGGCGATATCGGCATGACCGGCGGCTACGCGAAGTTCGCGGAGGAGATGGGATATACCCTCGGCAACGACCTCCATATCCTCCGGAACGGAAATAACGTCCTGATAAAGTAGGAGAGAGTGCATGACGACGCTTGAAGACTACCTGGAGATGAACGCTGAGCGGATCGACAAGGTGCTCCACCGTTACTTCGGAGACGTCCACGGCGACCTCTTCCGGGCGAGCGCCCACCTGCTGCTTGCAGGCGGCAAACGCCTCCGCCCGGCGGTCGTCATACTCGCCGCGGATGCGGTGAGGAAGGGCAGCTCCGACGACCTGATCCCGGCGGCTCTTTCGCTCGAACTGACCCACAACTTCACCCTCATCCACGACGACATCATGGACGGCGACGCCGCCCGGCGCGGCGTGCCGACGGTGCACACGATCTGGGACGAGCCGACGGCGATTCTTGCCGGGGACGTCCTGTATGCGAAAGCGTTCGAGTTCATCTGCTTCTCGGAAGCCGCGGATGCCGCCAAGATCCGGGCGGTGAAGATGCTTGCCCGGACATGCACTGATATCTGCGAGGGGCAGAGCATGGACATGGCGTTCGAGAAGCGCCACGACGTCTCGGAGGTGGAGTACCTGGAGATGGTCAGCAAGAAGACCGGCGTGCTCTACGGGGCATCCGCCGCCATCGGTGGAATCCTTGCCGGGGCGAGTCCCGTCCAGGCCGACGCCCTCTATCAGTACGGGGTGAACAGCGGCATCGCCTTCCAGATACAGGACGACCTCATCGATCTCCTTGCGAGCAGTGAAGCGAGCGGCAAGGACCGGGCGTCGGATATCCGGGAAGGGAAGCAGACCCTGATTGCTATCCGGGCGCGGGAGAAGGGGATCGATCTCGCCCCGTACCGGAGAGAACTCTCCGGCGCCGAGATCGACGACCTGATCGCCCGGCTCCGGGAGGCCGGGGTCATCGACCAGGTCAGGGCGGTCGCCGTCGAGCGGGCCGGCATCGCGAAACAGGCGCTCTCGATCCTCCCGGACTCGGAGGAGAGGCGGCTTCTTGAGGAGATCGCCGATTTCTTCATTGCTCGAGGCAACTGATACCATGGACGGCGATATCGAGCACCTGCTCTTTATCTACGCTCTGCAGAACGCAGTGAAACACGATAGCGCCCCGAAGAGCGGGACGGTCATCGGCACGGTGCTCGGCAAGCACCCCGAGTTCCGGAGCCGTGCGCGGGAACTCGGCCCTCTTGCAGGGAAGGCGGTCGCACAGGTGGGGAAGATGAGCGCGGCGGATAGGAAGAGCCGGCTCGAAGCACTCGCGCCCGAACTTCTCGCGGAGCTCACCGAGACGCACGAACACGTCCGGAAACTCCCCGATCTCGAGGGTGCCGAGAACGGCGTGGTGATGCGGTTCGCGCCGAATCCGAGCGGGCCGCTGCACCTCGGGCATGCCCGCGCCTCCATCTTAAACGACTACTATGTCAGGAGATACGGCGGCCGGTACGTCCTCCGCGTCGAGGATACCGATCCGAAAAGGGTCGATCCCGATGCATACGCGATGGTGCTCGAGGACGTCGAGTGGCTGGGGCTCGGGATCACCGATATCGTCTACCAGAGCGACCGCCTCGATATCTACTATGACTGGTGCAGGAAACTCATCGAACTCGGCGGCGCTTACGTCTGCGTCTGTGACTCCGAACGCTTCCGCGAACTCAAACTCAAGGGGAAGGCATGCCCCTGCCGGGAGTTGACGGTGGAGGAGAACCTGGAACTCTGGCAGCAGATGCTTGACGGTGAGTTCTACGAGGGCGACGTGACCGTCCGGGTGAAGACGGATCTTGCCCACCCCGACCCGGCGATGCGGGACTACTCCGCGATGCGGATCGTGAACGCACCTCTCCACCCGCGGGTGGACGCCACGGTCTTTCCGCTGATGAACTTCTCGGTCGCGGTGGACGACCACCTGCTCGGGATCACCCACGTCATCCGCGGCAAAGACCATATCGCGAACACGCGCAGGCAGCGCTACATATTCGACTACTTCGGCTGGAAGCCGCCGGTCTACCGCCACTACGGTCGGATGGGGATATCGGGTGTCGTCCTCTCTACGTCGGGGATGCGCGAGGGGATCAACAGCGGTCTCTACACCGGCTGGGACGATATCCATCTCGGGACTATGCGGGCGATCGCGCGTCGCGGCATCGAGCCCGAGGCTGTCCGGAACGCCATGGTCGATATCGGGATCGGGGAGACCGACATATCGTTCTCGTGGGAGAACCTCTACTCCCGGAACAAGGAACTCGTCGACCCGAAGGCGAACCGCTACTTCTTCGTCCCCGACCCGGTCGAGGTGACCGTCGAGGGCGCCCCGCGCCGCGAGGCCCACGCGGCCCTCCATCCGAACGATCCCTCCCGGGGGGTCCGCACCCTCGTCGCGGAGGAAGCGATCCTCCTCCCGCGGGCGGATATCGAAGGGAAGAGCATGGTCCGGTTAAAAGACCTCTACAACGTGAAGATCGCGTGGGACGGCGATACGCCGCGGGTATCCTACGCGGGCGACTCGCTCGAAGAGGCCCGGCACGAGAAGGCGCCGATCATCCAGTGGCTGCCGGCAGACGCGAAACTCCCCTGCACTCTCCTCCGGCAGGACGGGAGCCTCGAAGGGTTCTGCGAGCCGCTGGTCGCGGGAGAGACCGACCGCGTCGTCCAGTTCGAGCGGATCGGGTTTGCCCGGATCGATTCGGCGGACGGCGGCCGGGTAAGCGCGTATTTTGCGCACCGGTGAAGCGGGTTCGCCGAAGCCGAGGGAGGGAGGGAGGGAGGGGGGCCTCCCCTTCACGTGATCTTTTTTGGGACGGCCTATGAAGGCCGACTCCGTAGCCCTTCTGCCTTGTTGGAACCCTTCTCTGGATAGTAGTCCCTGGAACAGGCCCGCACTTCAGATCGACCCTTGTCACGATTGCAATGAATCTATAGGGTGCGAGTGCTGACTGGCCGGGAGAGAAGCACTCGGCATGGACGATGAAAAAGCCCAGTACAGTGGACCATGGGGATATCGCCACGGGGAGTGGGGACAGGGGAGGGGGGATGCTCCCCCCTCGAAACTCTTCGAGTTTCTCAAGCTCCGTTCCTGTCGGAACGTCGCACCTCGCACCTAACGGGGGTCGAACTCCGGTTCTTCGCACCTTCGGTGCTCACGCTCCGGTTCTAACGAACCGTCGCGCTTCGAACCATCGCACCTCGCACCTAACGGTGCTCAAGCTCGCTTCGCTCGCACTCCCCGTCAGCCCCTCCTCGCACCTGACGGTGCTCACACTCCTGCCGTCCCGGCAGTCGCACTCCGGAGCGTCGTTCCCCCAATGGCGATATCCCCACGAAATCCGAGCCAGATGTGACCGGAGGTCATTGCCGGACGCAAGGGTTCGGGAGCGTACGTTATCAGCACAGGGGGGAGCGTGAGCACCGTCAGGTGCGAAATGCCGTTCACCGGGGTAACCCATTAATAACAAAATGTTCAAGATCGTATACAAAGGCAGCAGTATGAAGCGAAACACGTTCTATCTTCTGGCCGGGATCGTTGCGCTCGCCGAAGTCGGCATCTTCTGGCTCGCGGTGCAGGTCGAGAGGCCGATCCTGATCCAGGTTGCGTTCGTCCTCGGCATCCTCCTGCTCTATCTCGCGCGGCGGAGGGTGGACGAGACGATAGAGGATGAACGGACGGCGATGATCACCCAGAAGGCAGCGCTCCGGACGCTGGAGGTCTCCTGGGTGGTTTTCTTCGTGATCAGCCTGGGGGGCGCGGTTGCTGCGTTCTCAAGGCCGCTCGGGCTGCGCCCGCCCCATCCGCCGGACCCGAACGTCACGCACATGGTGGTGATACGGCTGCAGGATCATCCCGACTTCCTTTCCTTCGACCTCTTCGGCAGATTTGCCATCGGCCAACTGGTACTCCTCTGCCTGATGATCTTCTTGTACGTCGGGTTCAGGATGTATTACGCCCGCAAGTACGGAGAATGGGATACCGATGAAGAACAGGATTAAGGTCTACCGGGCGATGCACGACCTGACCCAGGAAGGGCTCGCAAACGAGCTCGGGGTCACCCGGCAGACCATCCTCGCCATCGAGAAGGGGAAGTACGATCCGTCGCTCGAACTCGCCTTCAAGATCGCCGGGTTCTTCGGCGTCACGATCGAGGACATCTTCCTCTACGGCGATGCGGCAGAGCGGAAGTAATCCCAACCGGGGCCGCTGCCGCAGGCGTTTCCGGCCTCAGCTTCGACTCGCCATACCCCATAAAACGTCCTGCCGCCCGCCCATCACCTTCACTCTTCTATCCAGTATTTCGTGCGTCGTTTGATCGCTGATCCTGCATGGCCCACCATGCCGGTGCACGATCCGCGGGCACCGGTGGTCCGCGAGACGTACCCGTAGGCCGGAATCCTTTCACGGCAGATGTCCAGTCAACCCACCATTTTGTTCAAAAATCACGCCAATTAGTAAGAAATAAATAACAATATGTAAAATCTACCTTACATTGTCGCACAGCCCTTCCCACAGTTTCCGGGGAGGGCGCGACATCAGAGCAGCAGAACCAGAGCGAAGTGAAAAGATCATGGAAACTGCCAGAACACTACCGGAACAGCACCGATGCCATGGAGGAGCCTCCATGCGACGGAGGCAGAGACGATGATGAAACACAACCTTTGCATCGTGCTTCTCCTCCTGTCGGCAATCGTGGGTGCCGCCGCCGCGGCCAATACGTCGTTGGAGGAACAGATTGCGGTCACCGGGGTCACCGTCAATCCCGACGCGCTCATGCGCGGAGATACGGGCACGGTGACGGTCGAGATCAAGAACACCGGGGAGACGGGCGTCGCCATCAGCAGGGCCGAACTTTATCCCAACGGCATCTCCGTCGTCAACGACAAGACCTACGATTCGGTGGGCACCATCGGCCCCGGGAACACCATGTCGTTCACGTTCACCGTGCGGGCCGATGCCTCGGACGGCATCTACTACCCGATCTTCTACCTGGACCTCAGGGACAGCGGGAGCATCCGCTACTCCGTCCCGGTGACGGTCGAAAGTACCGAGATCCAGGTCAATATCGTCGACGCCCCGAAAACCTTCCCGGCAAACAGCGAAGACACCATCGTTCTTTCCGTCGGTAACCCCCGCGGGAACAGCGTGAACGGCGTAACGGTCACCCCGACCGGCGAGGGCGTCGCAAGCACCCAGACAGCCGTCTTCCTTGGAGCCCTCTCGCCGGACGAGGAGAAGAACGCCTCGTTTCGGATCCAGGCATCGCAGTCGACCAAACTCACCTTCGACGTCTCCTACAGGAACGGTCTCAACGAACACCACGCCACCCTGACCATCCCCGTCGAGATCGGCGAGCGGGCGGTCGAACCGGAAATGGTGGTCAACAACATCGAAGTCGCCCGGAGCGGCAGTACGGTCACGCTGACCGGCGACGTGACCAACGCCGGCCTGAAAGATGCCTACTCCGTCAAGGTCACCGTCGACGACCCCGCGACCCCGACCGACCCCTACCCGGTCTACGTCGTCGGCGGACTGGAGTCCGATGACTTCTCGAGTTTCGAGATCACGTGCCTCGCCCAGGGCGCATCTTCGATCCCGCTTCTTGTCCAGTACAAAGACGAGGACGGTGAAACCCACAGCGAGACCGTGACCGTCTCCCTATCCTCCACAGAGCAGACAGGTGCGGGCAACCAGGTCCAGACCGGCGGCTCGGGAGTGATTACACGGAGCGGCCCCCAGACAGTGACCAGATCCGGGGGCATGGGCATGTCGTTCGGCGGCGGGTTTGCGCAGGTCCCGCTCCTTGAGATCGGCCTCGTGGCCGTCGGGGGCGTGGCCGTCGCCGTCGCGTGGCGGAAGGGTTACTTCGGGAAGATCCGTGACCGGATCCGGAAGTAACCCCGGGAGGACGATGCATGAGCATACCGGTTATCGAACTCGACGACGTCACGAAGGTCTATCCCCTCCCTGCAGGCGACGTCACGGCCCTCTCCGGGATATCTATCAGGATCGACGAGGGGGAGTTCGTCGCCATCATGGGGCCGTCGGGGTCGGGAAAATCAACCCTCCTCAACCAGATCGGGTGCCTCGACCGCCCCACCTCGGGCGACCTCTTCCTCGCAGGGAAGAACACCCGGGAGATGGACGACCGGGAGCTGACCAGTCTCCGGCTCTCGTCCATCGGCTACATCTTCCAGAAATTCAACCTCATCCCGCTTCTCTCCGCCTACGAGAACGTCGAATACCCCTACATCATGAAGCACCGCAAAAACGACGACACCGGGAGGGTGCGGGACCTTCTCGCCCTGGTCGGAATCGACGAAAGCCTCTCGACCCATAAGCCGAACGAACTCTCCGGCGGTCAGCAGCAGCGCGTTGCAATCGCCCGGGCGCTCGTGAACGACCCGGCGATCCTCCTCTGCGACGAGCCGACCGGAAACCTGGACTCGCAGACCGGCACCCAGATCATGGAGGCGCTCTCGGAACTCCACAAAAAAGGCCGGACGATCGTCATGGTGACCCATGAATCCGAGATCGCGGCATATGCAGAACGGACGATCGTCATCCGGGACGGGAGGGTGGCATGATCGGAAACGACATCATCCTCGCACTCTCGGTAAGAAGCGTCCGGCTTCACTTCCTGCGATCGGTCCTCGCCGCCCTCGGCATCGTCATCGGCGTCGTCGCCATCGCCTCGATCGGGATGATGGGGACGAACATGACGCTCTCGGTCACGGAAGAACTCTCTGATATGGCAAACAAACTCACCGTCACCCCCTACACCGGCGGCGGGGGCGTGACGATGGGCGGACCGGGGATCAGGATCGCCGCTGGCGGCTCCTCCGACGACGACGATTTCATCGCCGAAGATCAATTCCGGGATATCGAACGGATCGTCGCGAAGTACGGGACCGCCTATACCGTCAGGTCCGAGTCCGACCGGATCGAGGTAGGATCGGAGACAGGGAGGGCGACGATCTACGGTCTCGACCCCGATATCATCCGCGAGCTCCTCGTCGTCGAGGAAGGGGAGTACCCCAAGAGCACGACCTCGGTGGTCATCGGGCCGACGCTTGCGGAAAGGCTCGACCTCAAGGTCGGGAGCAAGATCGATATCGGCGACCCCGATGAAGGGCCCACCACGACCGTCCGGGTCGTCGGGGTCCTCGAAGAGCGGGGGATGTCGATGGATCTCTCCACGGATATGGCGATCATCGGCACGGATAAACTCTTCACCGGGATCTATGGCGGCGAGGGGGAGTACGACCAGGTCAACGTCGTCGTGAACGACATCAACAACGCTGATGCGGTCAAGACGGCGATCGAAGACGAACTCAACAGGAAGGAGGACACCGTCACCGTCCAGGACAGCAGCCGCATGATGGAGAGCATCACCTCGTCGCTCTCCACGATGACGACGTTCGTGATGGCGATTGCCGCGATCTCGCTCCTGGTTGCCGCGGTCTCGATCTTCAACGTGATGATGATGTCGGTGAACGAACGGGTGCGGGAGATCGGGATCCTCCGCTCCATCGGAACGCAGCGAACCGAGATCCTGCGAATGTTCATCTACGAAGCGGGGATCCTCGGGCTCGTCGGGGCGATCATCGGTGCCGTCGCGAGCCTCATCATCGGCTACATCGTCGTGCTCGGCATGGTCGGCACCGCCGAATACTTCTTCGCACCGGCAAGTATCGTCTACGTCCCGATGGCCATGGCCGTCGGCGCCGCGATATGCATCGTCACCGGGGTCTACCCGGCGTGGCGGGCCTCGAACCTCGACCCGATCGAGGCGTTGAGGGCGGAGTAAAGTCTGTCGCGAAGTGCGACGGATGGGACATCCGGAGCTTGAGCACCGTCAGGGGCGAAGTGCGACGGATGGGACACCCGGAGCTTAAGAGGCAGGTAGAAGGTAGATCCCGGAGGGACCGGCCGCGCTCATCGCCGCGGGACTGCCGCCCTCTCCACCCGGCGGGCGAGTTCCCGGAGCACCGCCCGCGCGAGATCCACATTGCCGTAGTCACGCTCCCGGGCGACGTCGCGGATGCAGGCCGGCACCTCAATGACGCGCCCGGCCTCCCGGATCTCGGACACGAGCGCTTCGATGTCCCTTCTCTCCCGCATCCGGTCCCGGTGCCAGGCCGCCGATCCCCGCTCCGGGTCGATCGAGAGAACCGCCTCGTAGCACTCTGCCGCCTCATCGTAGCGGCACATGGCCCCGAGCACCCAGCCCCGGCTCTGCCAGGCGAGGATATGCTCCGGATCCAGCATGAGCGCCCGGTCACAGCAGGCGACGGCGCTATCGTGCTCCCCGAGGTGCGCGAGAACGTAGCCCTTTCTCTGCCATGCCGTCGCGTCTTCGGGGTCGAGCGCGAGCGCCCGGTCAAAAGAGGCGACCGCCTCCTCGTAGCGGCCGGCCCTGATAAGAGCAAACCCCCTCCTCCGCCAGAGAACGGGGTCGTCGGGGGATAGTTCAAGTGCCTTATCGTAACAGACGACCGCCTCGTTGAAACAGCTGGTGGTGCAGAGACCCTGACCTCTGTGATACCATCTTCCGGGATTCTCATCTCTAGTCGCCATCGGAACCTAAGAGGGAACCAAACCCATAAGAACGTAACCTTGACCCGCAACGAATAAGACCGGTCGAGCGAGAAGTAACTGCTTATGGCAGAGAGGATTCTTGTTGCCTACGCCACCCGCTACGGCTCTACCGCAGAAGTGGCGGAGGCGATCGGCGACGAACTCCGGAAGGTCGGCGCAGAGGTCGATGTAAGGCCGGTGGACGAAATCCGGGATCTCTCCCCGTACCGGGCCGCCGTCATCGGAAGCCCGATATACATGGGGAAATGGCTCCCGGAACCGCAGGTCTTCATCGAGAAGAACCAGCAGCGCCTGCGCACCATCCCGGTCGCCTACTTCTCCGTGGGGCTCACGGTCACGGACAGAAGCCCCGAGATCCTCAGGAAAGCGGAAGCATCGATGGACGCGGTCAGGATGCTCGTTAATCCGGTGGAAGTCGGGATCTTTCCGGGTAAACTGGAGAGCAGCGGCCTGTCCTTCACCGACCGCACCATCGTCAAGATGATCCGGGCCAAGACGGGAGACTTCCGCGACTGGGAGATCGTACGTTCCTGGGCGCAGGCAGTGCACCGGAAGCTCACAGCGGCGTGACCGGCCGCGACGTGACGGTGTGCAGGCACAGGAACCGCCTCATTTCTCGTTCAGGCTGCCGCAACGCACGAAAAAGTGCTTATAGGACGGCCGCGCACCTATAAAAATCACAAGGTGAACCGGGTGAACAAATACTCTTTCGTAGCCAGAATGCCCGACAAACCGGGCGCGCTGCACCGCGCGGCCGAGATCGTCAAGTCATATTCGGGCAACATCATCCGCATCCAGTACGACCGCCGGATCGATCCCGCCACGGTCTTCTTCGAGGTGACCGCAGCACAGGAGAGTTACTCCCGGATGAAGGAAGACCTTCACGCGATCGGCTACCTCCAGGAGTCGCTGCCCACGCTCGGGTTTCTCAAATTCTCCGTATACCTCCCTCACGAACCCGGATCCCTCTTCGAACTCCTCACCTACATCACCGGTGCGGGGGCGAACATCGCCTACATCGACTTCGACGACCGGAGGCCGGACCCCGGGAGAGTCACGATCAGCCTGAACGTCGAAGAGACCGCGATCGTCGAGAGCCTGCTCGACCGGCTGAAGTCCCGCTACCGTCTCGAGATCCTGGAGTACGACACCACCGGTGAGAGACTCGACGACACCGTCTTCTACGTCCGATTCGCCCAGGCGGTGCGCGGGCTGATCGGGACGGCCGAGGACGAGTTCCTGCTCTCGCTCCTGCAGGACGTCAACCATATCGTCCAGGAACTCAACAGCCTCGGGCAGGACCCGAGAGAGGTCTTCGAGTCCATCCTGCTCACGGGCCGGACACTCCGGGACACCACCGGCGACCGGTTTTACGCGGACGTCCAGCGCATCAGCCTCACCGACGACGTCGAGGTCTTCTGCTTCCAGATGCCGGGCGGTGGGAACATCTTCCTGCTCCGGGCCCCGGGCGAGATCGTGATGATCGATACTGGATACGGGATATACCACGAGGATGCCGTGCGGATGTTCCGGCACTACGGGCTCGGGGATCCCGGGAATATCCGGAGGATCTACATCACCCATGCCGATGCCGACCACTGCGGGGCGGGCGGGCTTTTCGAGGCGAAAGCGTATACGCACACCGGGTCGCTCGAGATCATCCGCCGGGCGAACCGAGCATACGGGTCGCGCAGCGAGTCCTCGATCCTCGAAGAGGTCTACACGACCGTCATCAACCTCTTCTCGCACTTCACCCCACCCGGGGACCTCGAGGTCTTTCCGGCGAAGGAGATCGGCATGCGCTCGATCTTTCCTGTCCTCGCGCGCTTTACGGTCCACGACCTCGAGTTCGAGGTGCTGGAATCTCTCGGCGGGCACATGCACGGCCAGGTCTACTTCTTCTGCCCCACGCACGGGATCATCTTCACCGCCGATACGCTGATCAACTTCGGGAGCCTCGATGAAGAGCGGAAACGCTACAATTCGCTCGCCGACTTCCTGGTGACCTCGGTCAACGTCGACAGCGACCGCGCCCGCAGGGAAAGGACGGCGCTGCTCGAACTGATCCAGAACCTGGACAAGGAACTCGCCCCGTCAGGCCGCCGGTGCCTGGTCGCGTGCGGTCACGGCGCCATATCCGCCCTCTCGAACGGGAGACTGGAAGCGGTCGGGCGGATCGAACGCTACCGGGCAAAAGAGGGGCAGGATTAGGCGGCGGCCGACCGCCGCTCCCCGACCAGGGCGATCGCCGCACCGACAACGACCACGATCCCGCCGACCAGCAGCACCAGAGACTCAAGCTGGGCGAGGAGAAGGAGCGTCGAGGCGATGCCGACGGCCGGGATGACCGGGAACCTGCCGATGCTGCCTGGTATCCGGAACGGCCGGGGCGCATCCGGCGCACGGTAGCGAAGCAGAATAACGGACGCGTTGATGACGGCGAACGTCACGAAGAGCGTGAAGTTCGTGACGTTTGCGACGAAGTCGATCTTGCCTGCAAAGAGGAACGCGATGGAGGCAAGCGCAACGGCGACGATGGCCGTCCATGGCGTCCGTGTCCGGGGGTGGACCCGGGCGAGGATAGGCGGGAGCGAGAAGGAGGATGCCATCCCGTACATGATCCGGGACGACGCCATCATCATCAGGAGAGCGGTGTTTGCCGTGGCAAAGAGGGCGATGATGGAGATGAGAGTGAACGCCGCAGGGCCGAGAGCGACGGCCGCGACGTCGGCGAAAGGCGCCCGGGATGCGGCGAGCTGCTCCCACCCGACGACCGACACGGCGGCGAGAGAGACCAGGATATAGAGGATGACGGAGACGGCAAGCGCGATCATCAGGGCTATGGGGATGGTTCGTTCCGGGTTTCTGGTCTCCTCCGAGAGTTTCACCATCTCCTCGAATCCCATATAGGCAAAAAAGACGAGTGCGGATGCCTGCAGGAGGCCCGGAACCCCGAGGGGCATATCGAAGTAATCCACCCGCCCGAGGTGCGGAAGACCGATCAGGATGACCATGACGATCCCTCCTACCTCGATGAGGGTCATGGCGATGGCGGCCCGGGCGGTCTCCTTGATGCCGTAGAAAAGGATCCCGGCAAGGACGAGGATGATCAGGACGGCGGAGGGGACGCGCGGGAAGCCGACGAGATCCGAGAAGTAGCCGGCAAACCCGAGCGAGACGGTTGCGGCCCCGAGGATGCCGGAGAAGATGATCAGCCACCCGACGACGAACGCAAGCCTCCTCCCGAAGGCGTTTCTGACATACTCGAACTCGGCGCTCGCACGGGGGTACATCGACGAGAGTTCGGCGTAACCTAGTGCGCTGAACCCGGCGATGGCGGCGGCGACGGCGAACGTCAGCCAGACGGCGTTGCCGGCCATGCCGGCCGCTTCCCCGAGCAGGGCATAGATTCCTGCCCCGAGAATGATCCCGACGCCCGAGAGGGTGACTGCGGGAAGGCCCAGCTCGCGCCGGAGTTTCGTTCCGGGAGTCGGGGCGTCCCGATCCTCGTTCGCCATGTACAATCCTATGTGCCTGCAGCATTTATGGATATCCGGCGGCTACTATCGGGCATCGGCACGATACGCCACACAGCCGGATGCATCGTTGCCGGGGGGACAGGCAAGGCTACGGGACGGAACTGCGCATAACGTATATATAGCAGTCTCGCCCCTCATGGCTTCTTCCCTGCAGAGCGGGGGGAAGTGATCAGATGGCACAGAACGTTATCGACATCCTGAAGCAGGAGCACGAAATGGTGCTCTCGCAACTCTCGGAACTCTCGAGCAAGGGCACGAGCAACCGGGAGCAGAAATATAACTCCTTGAAAGAGAACCTCATGCCGCACATGATCGGGGAGGAACAGGCCGTATACCCAAAACTCATGGATGCAGGGATGCAGGAGATGGCCCTTGAGTCGATCGAGGAGCACAACGCGGTCAAGACACTGCTATCCCAGCTCGACAGTGCGTCCACGTCAAAAGAGGACGTCTGGGTGGCGAAGATAACGGTGATCAAGGAGAACGTGGAACACCACATCAGCGAGGAGGAGGAACATATCTTCCCCGAGATGCAGCAGAAGATGAGCAGCGACGAACTCTCGAGTCTCGGCAACAGCTACGAGGAGGCAAAGAAGAGCGCGATGCCGGTTGCGGCACGCTGAGCGATCGGACGGAGGCACCGACGCTCCTTTTTTTTGTCAGGTTCGCCCGGGCGAAACCGTTAAGTTCCTCATCCCCTATTCTCCCCCGGACGGAGGACGCGCATGCCGCAAATTCTTGAATTGATCCGGGAGGACCACGATCTCATCAGGGCCCTATTCGACGAACTCGAGAGCAACCCCGAGACACGGGACGTCCGGTGTATCACGCTTCGCCGGGAGCTGCCGGGGCACATGTACGCGGAGGAGGCGACACTGTATGCGCACCTCCGGGAAAGGGTTCCGGAGGAGATACGGCGGTCGCTCGACGAACATACCGAGGTCAGGGAGACGCTCGCACGCTTCGAGACCATCCCCCAGAGGGACGACGCCTGGATGCCGGCGCTCGTCGATCTCCGGGAGCGGGTCGAGGCTCATTTCGCCTCGGAAGAGGGCGAGGTCTTCGCCCGGGCGGAGGAGCATCTCGGCAGGAGTGACCTGTTCGCGCTCGGCGAAACGTTTGGGCGGGAGAAGGTGGCGGCGGCGCGGTACATTGCGGTGTGATGGGCGCTGTCCGCATTACCGGGGTGCCCGGCACCCCTTCTGTTCTCGCAAATGCCACCCACCACATAAAATAAACCCCCTTAATTTTTACCATCAGTAAACATGGGAACGTAAACATTATCGGTGCGGAAGTCAGACAGACCATTAATGCACGTTCTCATCACGAGCGGGAGGACAATCGCCCAGGGCAGGCAACTCTACTACAAAGACATGCCCGGATATTCCTATGAAACGGCACGCTGTTTCGTCAACCCGTTCGATCTCCTGGAACTCGGGGCCTCGGCAGGAGACTATCTTCTTCTCTCGACCGGGACAGGAGAAGAGGTGTTTGTCGCCACACCCTGCGACGATCTCGTCTCCGGAACCGTATTCATCCCCTGCGGACCGCACGCGAACGCAATCCTGCACGCGACCACGCGGGGAACCGGTGCTCCGGACTACAAATGGCTGGAAGGGACGGTGACGCGAACCGATCTCTCCCCACGATCAGGCTGGGCGATCCTCATCGAGGAAGGCGGCGGCGCATGCCCTCCGGTGCCGGTGCCCTGCGGGGAAGACGGCGGCGGTCCCGTAACCATCCGCGATGTTGCCTGCCCTCTCTGCGGGTGCCTCTGCGACGACCTGGTCGTGAAGGTCGAGGGCGGGGCGGTCACGTCGGTCGATAACGCATGCTCGCTCGGCTCGGAGAAGTTCCTGTCGCAGAGCCGCCTCAGATCGCCAATCCTGAGGGATGATAACCAGTCATGGAGCCCGATCGGGTTCGCGGAGGGTATCCGGTATGCCGCAGAAATGCTCGCCGACGCCGAACGGCCACTCCTCTTTGGATGGAGCGGGACGTCCGCGGAAGCGCAGTGCATCGGCATCCAGATCGCCGAGACGATCGGGGGCGTGATCGACAACTGTTCGTCGATCTGTCACGGCCCCTCGATCATGGGCATCCAGGAGGCGGGCCACCCGGGGTGCACGCTCGGTGCGGTGAAGAACCGGGCCGACGTCGTGATCTACTGGGGCTCGAACCCCATAGAGTCGCACCCGCGCCACCTCTCCCGGTATACGACGTTCGTCAACGGGAAGTACCGGGAGAACGGGCATCACGACCGGACTCTCGTCGTCGTGGACATCAGGATGACCGATACCGCAAAGATTGCCGACGAGTTCATACGGATCAAGCCGGGTGGGGATTACGCCGTTTTTTCAGCCCTGCGGGCAATCATCAGGGGCCACGCGGATACCCTTCCTGCAAGCATCGGAGGGGTCCCGCGGGAGAGGCTGATCTGGCTGGCGGACCTCTGCAGGAACGCCCGGTTCGGCGCGCTCTTCACAGGGATCGGCCTGACGCAGTCTCGGGGCAGGTACAAAAACGTCAGGAACGCCATCCAGCTCGTCGATGAACTCAACCGGCATACGAAGTTCACCCTGACACCCATGCGCGGGCACTGGAACGTCAACGGCACCAACCAGACGTTTTCATTCCTCACGGGCTACCCGTACGGCGTCGATTTTTCGCGCGGCACTCCGTATTACAACCCCGGCGAGACGACGGCGGTCGACCTGCTCGGCCGGGGAGAGGCCGATGCATGCCTCATCATCGGCGCCGATCCGGGGGCTCATCTGCCGAGGAGGTGCAACGAACACCTCGCGACGATCCCGACCATCGTCATCGATCCATTCGTCTCGCTCAGCACCTCCTTTGCGGATATCCATATCCCGGTCGCATGCGTGGGCATCGACTGCGAGGGAACGGGTTACAGGATGGATTCCGTCCCGATCCGGATGAAGAAGGTTCTCTCCTCGGGTCTCCCGACCGACGAGGAGGTGCTGTCGCAGATACTCCACCTGATACAAGGACGCCGGCCTTACGGTGTAAACGTCCCAAAGGCACTATCCCCGGAGGCACCGCCGGTAGCATGAGAGGGGCGCAGCCCCCCGAGGTAAATGAGATAAGGTCGACAAGAAACAAAAGTTAAATAAACAATATCATCAACAGATAGAATGGTGCCACCGCAACGGCGGCGCATCATTGAGATCCAATCGTTAAAGCCTCAATTCCATCAACCCAAACCGCGGAACACCCGCAACTCCAGGAACGGGAAGGGGACGAACCGGGCGTCGTGCCGGATGTCCCGGGTTTCAGCGGGGCGACAGAGATCGCTCCCCCCTTTCCGACCGGGTTCTGTTGTATCGAGGATATTTTCAGGATAATATCGATGTAAAAACCTGCGCTACAGAGAAGAAGGAACTATCGAAGATACATTACTAACGTTCGCACAGTAAAACACGAGAAGAACAGTTTTTCAGATTAAAGGGAGGTAATAGCAGCGAGCCGTGCTTCCCGAGGGCTCGCGCACCTCAGTACCACATGGCACGTGAGAGGGCTTAACTGCTGGGTTCGGAATGGGTCCAGGTGTTTCCCCTCTGCTATGGCCGCTATTACCAGTTACGACCGGGTGTGATGCGTTTGGATGGAGTCAAAAATCCTTACGGATTTTCTCCCCGCCCAGCCGCTTCGCGCCCGGTCGGAAGCCAAGGCCCGGACTTGAACCGGGGTGTAGTTGATCTGCAGTCAACCGCGTGGCCGCTCCGCCACCTTGGCAAGCTGTGTTGCCTTACTATGTTGTCGCCCAATCTATTTAAGGGTTACACCCTCATCAGATTCGGCCGCAAGGCGTTTTTCGGTGCGTACTCTGGATTTCGTCTGAGTTCAACGGAAGGCATCGGACGTTAGTATCCGCGGACTGAACACGTCGTTGCCTTCGTGCTTACATCCCGGACCTATCAAGCGGGTCTTTTACCCGTGTCCTCAACGGAGTCTCTTTTCGGGTCAGGTTTCAAGCTTAGATGCTTTCAGCTTTTATCCCTTATCGCGTAGCTGCTCGGCACTGCCCTGTCGGACAACCGATCGACCAGAGGCGACGACGGAAAGTTCCTCTCGTACTATTTCCATCTTACCTTCAGACTCCTTACACTCCAGATAGATAGTAACCGACCTGTCTCACGACGGTCTAAACCCAGCTCACGATCCCCTTTAATAGGCGAACAACCTCACCCTTGGCCGCTGCTGCACGGCCAGGATGGAAAGAACCGACATCGAGGTAGCAAGCCGCCGGGTCGATATGTGCTCTTGCCGGCGACGACTCTGTTATCCCCGGGGTAGCTTTTCTGTCGTCAATGGCCCTCATCAATAAGGCTCATTGGTTCGTTAGACCCGAGTTTCCTCTCGCGATTTCTTGCTATGCGAAATCGCGTCAGGCCAACTTATGCTCTTGACACTCTCCTGTGAGTTTCTGACTCACATGAGTTGACCATAGGGCACCCTTGATATTTTTTCGAGGGTGTGGCGCCCCACCCAAACTGCCTACCTATCGTTGTCCTCAGGTTTGAGTTAGTGTTACAGTAAACCAAGGATGGTGTCTCATTGTTGGCTCCCCACCCCCCGGAAGGGGTGGATCGACGCCTCCCATCTACGCTGCGCAAGGAATACCGTAACACAGCGACAGGCTGCAGTAAAGCTCCACGGGGTCTTCACTTCCCATCTGGAGTCCCTAGTCTCTGCACTAGGATAAAATGTTCAACGGCTTCGTGTTAGGGACAGTAGGGCTCTCGTTAATCCATTCATGCAAGTCGCCAATTAAGCGACAAGGTACTACGCTACCTTAAGAGGGTCATAGTTACCCCCGCCGTTTACGAGTCCTTCGTCCGGTTGAACCCGGTGTTCAGATACTCGCACTGGGCAGGAATCAGTGACTATACTAGTCGTTTCCGAGTTGCAGTCACCTATGTTGTTATTAGACAGTCAGAGCCCCCTGGTCACTGCGACCTGCCTGATCGCCAGGCAGGCACCCCTTATCCCAAAGTTACGGGGCCAATTTGCCGAGTTCCCTTAACACGATTAAACCGACACGCCTTAGCCTTTTCAGCTAGGGGCACCTGTGTCAGATCTCGGTACGGACATTCATCCCCCTTTTCACGGGCTCCAGGAATTTGCCGAATTACTCCATCACGCCTTCACTCGCTTCTCACCATGGCGGTACTCCACGAGCTTGAACGCTTGGACAGGGCGACGACCCTGCCCGGCATATCCCGAAGCGTCAGGGCAGTAAACTGCTACGGATGAATGGTACAGGAATATTAACCTGTTTCCCTGTTGACGTGCTCGAATTACGACACATCTTAGGACCGACTAACCCTCGGCTGACGAACATTGCCGAGGAAACCTAGCCCCTCCGGCGGTTGGGATTCTCACCCAACTTTGCTTCTACTAATGCCAGAATTCTCAATACTACCCGGTCCACAGGAGCTCACGCCCCTGCTTCTGCCCAGGCAGCACGCCTCTCTACGCCATCACACGAAAGTGTGGTCCGTGGTATCTGTAGTAGGCTTTAGCCCCGTCCATTTTCAGTGCCCCAAACCTCGACTGGTAAGCTGTTACGCACTTTTTAAAGGATAGCTGCTTCTGAGCTCACCTTCCAGTTGTCTTTGGCCTGGGACGCCTTTCAGTGTTGACACTTAGCCTACATTGAGGGACATTAACCACGGTCTGGGTTGTCTCCCTTACGGACTACAAGCTTACCCCGTAGTCCGGACTGCCAGCCTTCTTCGACGACGGGGAATTTGGAGTTTGACAGGAGGGTGAGGGATTTCTCCCCCAGCTCCCCCAATCAGTGCTCTACCTCACCGTCTATCTCCAGCCAGGTCATGCTACGGCATGTTTCGAGAGGAACCAGCGGATGCCCAGCTCGATTAATCTTTCACTCCTATACGCAGGTCACACGAATGATTTGCATATCAAAACCGCTTGCGGTCCTCCACGCGCCTTTCGGCACGCTTCAACCTGCCCACGCATAGATCGCTAGGCTTCGGGTCTTATCCTGCAGACTCCACGCACTTTTAATACGCCGTCCCATGCCCGAAGGCTACGGACCTGTTGGTTTCCCTTCGGCTCCCCTTTTGGGTTAACCTTCGCCTACAGAATAAACTCTCTGGCCCGTTCTTCAAAACGTACGTTACGACACCGGCAACCACGCCCGTACTACCGCCTCGCGACGGGTTCCTTCACGTGGAAGATCCTTTCGCGCCGTAACTCACTATCACCTATCAGTTTCAGGCGCTTTTAACCACCTTTCAAGGGTTACTTTTCAGCCTTCGCTCACGCTACTAATACGCTATCGGTTTCGAGTAGTATTTAGTTTTGGAGGTTGATGACCCCCAGATTCCCGCGAGAATTCCGACCCGCGGTACTCAAGACACTACCAGGACACCTCAGCTTGCACGTACGGGGCTATCACCCTCTTTGGCACCTCATTCCAGAGGATTTCCGTTTGACCTTGGCATCCAGATGGTAGGCTTACTACACCACATCTCCCTTGCGGGATTCAGTTTGAACTCTGTCGTGTTCGATCGCCTCTACTAACGACATCTCGGTTGATTTCTTTTCCTCCCCCTACTAAGATGTTTCAATTCGGGGGGTTCCCGATCCTTACGGATCAACACCGAAGTGTTAAGAAGTCTCATTAGGGAATCTCCGGATCGTAGACTCCATGCGTCTTCCCGGAGCTTATCGCAGCTTGGCACGCCCTTCTTCGGCACTCGAACCGAGCCATCCACTGATAGGCATATCGCCATTCCGTTGAACTCATTTAACGTCCAGAGTACGCACCTATACACAGCTTCCTCAGGTCAAAGACCTTCAGCCCTTCCCCGGTGATTCACATCTCCGGGTGCATTTTCGGCAGGACTGTTTAGTCCTGTCGAGTGGACTCAGGGGGATTTGAACCCCCGGCCTCCGCCTCGCAAAGGCGGCGCTCTTCCAACTGAGCTATGAGCCCGAATCTCCCGTTGACATCGGCAATTTTACGTTTTGTTCAGCAACCGCTGACCCAAGTAATTTCTTTAGGAGGTGATCCAGCCGCAGATTCCCCTACGGCTACCTTGTTACGACTTAACCCCCCTTGCGGAACCTAGATTCGACTGCGGCAACGACCGCAGCCTCATCCAAACCCCACTCGGGTGGTTTGACGGGCGGTGTGTGCAAGGAGCAGGGACACATTCACCGCGTTATTTTGAAACGCGATTACTACAGATTCCAGCTTCATGTGGGCGAGTTACAGCCCACAATCCGAACTACGGACAGGTTTAGGAGATTGCCTCCACCTTTCGGTGTCGATACCCATTGTCCTGCCCATTGTAGCCCGCGTGTAGCCCGGATAATTCGGGGCATGCTGACCTACCGTTGCCCATTCCTTCCTCCTCTTTAGCAGAGGCGGTCCCAACAGTGTCCCCATCAATCCGGAGATCATGCTGGCAACTGTTGGCGTGGGTCTCGCTCGTTGCCTGACTTAACAGGATGCTTCACAGTACGAACTGACGACGGCCATGCACCTCCTCTCAGCTAGTCATGCAGAGTCTTCAGCCCGGCAATCATTCCGCTGTCTTATCCGGTGAGATTCCCGGCGTTGAGTCCAATTAAACCGCAGGCTCCACCTGTTGTGGTGCTCCCCCGCCAATTCCTTTAAGTTTCAGCCTTGCGACCGTACTTCCCAGGCGGTACGTTTCACGGTTTCCCTTCGGCACCTCGACGACTCGTGGTCGTCGATACACCTAACGCACATCGTTTACGGCTGGGACTACCCGGGTATCTAATCCGGTTTGCTCCCCCAGCTTTCGTCCCTCACTGTCGAAGCCGTTCTGGTGAGGCGCCTTCGCCACAGGTGGTCCCTCGAGGATTACAGGATTTCACTCCTACCCCCGAAGTACCCCTCACCTCTCCCGGTTCCAAGACTGCCAGTATCTCTTAGACGCCCGACGGTTGAGCCGCCGGATTTCCCAAGAGACTTAACAACCCAGCTACGAACGCTTTAAGCCCAATAAAAGTGGCCACCACTCGAGCCGCCGGTATTACCGCGGCGGCTGGCACCGGTCTTGCCCGGCCCTTTCTTCAGGTGTGTTTTAGACACCTGGACAGCCTGCATATACAGGCACTCGAGGTTCCCTTATCACGGTTGCCCGCATTGTAAAGTTTTCGCGCCTGCTGCGCCCCGTAGGGCCTGGATTCGTGTCTCAGAATCCAACTCCGGGCTCTTGCTCCCACAACCCGTACCGATTACTGGCTTGTTGGGCCGTTACCCCAACAACAACCTAATCGGCCGCAGATCCATCCTAAGGCGCCTGAACTTTGAGTTACAGAGCATTCCAGCATCTGTAACCTATAGGGTATTATTCCCAGTTTCCCGGGGTTATCCCCTTCCTTAGGGCAGGTTATCCACGTGTTACTGAGCAGTACGCCGAGGGCCGAACCCTCTCGACTCGCATGGCTTAATCGAACCCCGATAGCAGTGACCTCTGGCAGGATCAACCAGAATTTGGAAGTAATGCACACTACTAAACTTGGGAGGAATTAGCGGTTACTGAACAAATTTCCGCATTGCCAATGCCAACGTCAGAATCAACCCGCTCAATGGCGGTCGTGTTGATTCCCCATCACCAGGAGAACAATGTTTATTTTACAACTATTTAAACATGTTTTCCTGCATCGGATTCGAGAATGTTCTCGAATCTTCATGTCCTTTTTGAATACAGGGAACGTGACCCGAATCGGGTCGAGAACTTCACCTGCGCGGAGATTAATGTTTGTGCTTCAACACATATAAACATTTTCACCCCGCGCTGGGATCCGCGCCGGAGATCCAGAGAGAATCTCCGGCTCGATCGAGGAAATCGCCCGGAATTTTACGTCCCGGACGCCCTGATACTTCACCTGTGCAGGAACTTATGTTTGTGAGTTATCACATATAAACATTTGTTCCCACCCGAGTTTCGAGCCGGAAATCAAACACATATTCCCGACCCGGACGCCCCGATTCATCCGCATTGCGGATGTTTGAGGAGGCCTTGTGAGAATACATATTGAATCCCCAGACATATAAACATTGTCACCCTGCATCAGACCCGAACGAATGTTCGGGCCCTCACAGCGGTTGAAGAGACACGGAATCAGACCACCCACGAAGGGCTGCACGATCCGACGTCCTGACAACACAGCCTTACTATGTTATCATCAATGCCATATAAGCATTTCCCTGCTCCGTCGGATCCAAGCGCACGGCTTTGACCCCCATAAACGTTGAGATCTCCCGGCATCCTGCACACATCGTGCAGGATTCACGCGGAATTCGCTCCCAACTTGACTATTACATGTTGATACCGGAGATATTTAAACATTTACCCAGAACCCATTCAAAAAAGTGGAATCACGTTGCAAAATCACCCCGATTTGCCACTAAAAGGCTTCACCGGGTATCCGGAGCGCAGGCGAAGACCCATGCGCGCAGCGCCACCGATCCCGAATCCCACAGGAATTTCACGGGAACAGAACGATCGGTGTCATATGGTCGAGTATCACGCATCCTCGCCGGCCCCATCGGGACCGTCCTCGGGGATCTGCTCGCCGACATAGATCTCGCCGAAGAACTCGTCCTGCCAGAGCGCGAGTTTCCCCTCGAGCATCAGGAAGAGGAGCGGGATGTAGACCTCGCGGCGACTTCGCCCCATGGCACCGGAGAGGTCGCCCAGCGTCAGGATATCACCGTTCCGGGCAGCGCGCTGGAACTCCGTCATGACGACCGCAACCGCACCCTGGTATCCTTCGTCATGCGCCACCGCCACCACGTCTCCGGCGCTGAGGTTGAGATCCGGCTCCCTGGGCACAGAGACCCTTTTGCGCTGCCTGCGACGCTGCTCCTTCTCCGCCGTCTTCAACTGCTTGATGAGTTCGTAGAGCGTGACCGGCGGACGTTTCCGCAGGTTCTTTCGCCCCAGACGACGCTGGATCTCCCGCTCCAGGCGCCCCATCGGCTCGACCTCTCCGGCCGACTCGTAATCGAACCCGAGATCCTCAAACGACTCGTCCTCATCGTCGGCAAACGAATCTTCGTCTTCTTCTTCGCCCCAGCCGTCGAGATAATCCGACTTCAGGCGCAGCAGGCACGCGGCATAAAAGAGCGTCCTCCCCGAGATCCGCAGGTCGAGCTCCTTCCTCCGGTCGAGTTCGGCGAGGAACCGATCGGTCACGTCCACGATATCGATGTTCCAGGGATCGACCTCTCCCCGCTCGGCCATGCCGGCCAGGATCTCGACAGGTTCCTCATCCATTGTTCTGCACACCGGTCACGTAGGTGCTCTTGTCGGCACGGATCGTCACGCCCACGATGCGGTCGGCGCGCTCGATCATCGGCTTTCGGAGCGAAACGATGATCGACTGCGCGCTCCCCGAGAGCTCGCTCATCATGGCGGCAATGCGGCCGACGTTGTTCCCGTCGAGGAACATATCCACCTCATCGAGCGCGTAGAACGGCGCGGGCATGAACTGCTGGATGGAGAAGATGAACGCGAGCGTGGTCAGCGACTTCTCGCCCCCGGAGAGCGAAGAGAGGAGGTGAACCTTCTTGTCGCGCGGCTGAACCGCGAACGTCATGCCGCCGGCGAAGGGATCCTCTTCGTTATCGAGGATCAGCCTCCCGGTCCCGTCGGTCAGGCGCGCGAAGATGTCGCGGAAGTTCCCATCGATCGCGGTGAAAGCGGTCATGAAGGCGTCGTACTTCAACTTCTCGTACTTCTCGATCCGCTCAAGGAGCATCATCCGCTCCCGCGAGAGCACCTCTTTCTTCTCCGTCCGCTCCTCGACGCGGGCAGCGACACGGTCGCACTCCTCGATCGCGAGCATGTTCACCGCACCGATCTTCTTTAGCGCCCGCTCGGCCTCCGCGATCCCGGCGTCGATGGCGGCGATGTCGAGATCCGTCTCCACGTCGCCGGCCTGCTCCCGGAGCACCGCGAGTTCCGCGAGGAGCGACCGTTCCCGCTCCTCGAGGGCGCTGATCTGCATCCGGATGCGCTCCATCGCACCCGAGAGTTCGAGAGCCCGCTGGTCGAGCACCCGGATCTCCTCGAGGATCCGGTCGCGCTTCTCGTGCAGGCCTGCAAGTTCGTCGGAGAACTCCTTCTGGCGCGCCTCGAACTGCACGATCAGGCGGCGCTGATCCTCGATCTGCTCCTCCGTTGCGGTGATCTCACCGTCGATCTCCTGGTTCTTCGTCTCCAGGCGGCTCCGTTCCGCGGCAAGTTCCTCGATACGGTTTGCGAAATGCTGCCGCTCGCGTTTGGCGTCGGTGATGTCGGCGTCCTTGTTCCGGAGCCGCCGCTCGATATCCTCCACCGCCTTACGGATGCTCTCGTACCGCTCGGTGAGCACGGGAACCTCGGTGTCGTCGAGCTTCTTCTTGAGGTCGTCGACCTCCGCCGATACCTGCGCGATCTCGCCGGTTATCCGCTCGAGATCGGCCTCGAGCCGCGCAAGTTCCTCGCCGCCGGTCTTCGCGGCATCGAGCATCTCATGCAGGCTCTCTTCGAGCGTCCGTTTCTCGCCGGAAAGCACCTCGATCCGCTTCTGGAACTCGTCCACCAGCATGCGGTAGCGCGCAACCTGCTCGTCGATCGAACTCCGCTCCGCCCGCTTTGCCTCCGCGGCCACGGCAAAGCGGCCGATGGACGCTTCGATCTCGCCCGCTTCCGCCTCGAGTTCGGCGAGCTTCGCGCGGACCCGCGCGACCTCGTCGTCGACGGCCACCCCGAACCCGCGGATCTTCTTCCCCTGTGATCCGCCGGTCATGGCGCCGCTCCTCTCGACGAAATCGCCCTCCAGGGTGACCATCTTGTACCGGCCCATCAGCCGCCGCGCCCGCTCGAGGGTATCCACCACCACCGTCGCGCCGAAGACGACACGGAACGCGCGGTCGAACGCCGGGTCGAACTCCAGGAGATCGACCGCGTAGCCGACGATGCCCGGATCGGCCTCGAGCGGCGAGAGGATCGGGGGCCGGAGTTTGTTGAGCGGCAGGAACGTGACCCGCCCGAGCCGGTTCTCTTTTAAGTAGCGGATCGCATCGGACGCAACCGCGTCGGTATCGACGATGGCCCACCTGAGCCGGCCCATCGCCGCCACGTCGAGCGCGGTCGCGTACTCCGGCGGCGCCCGCCCGAGCTGCGCAACGGTGCCGTGGACACCTTCCATGCCGAGAACGACGTCCATCGCCTTCCCGCCGGCATCGCCGTGCGCCTGCTGCTGCGCCTCCAGGCGCATCAGGTTCTGCTCGTTCTCCCGGATCTCTTTCTTCAGCCGATCGAGCGCCGACCGCCGCGCAAAGAGCGTGCTTTCCGCCTCGGAGAGAGCCCGCTCGATCTGGCGTTTCTGTTCCTCGCAGTCGGCCATGCAGGAGGAGTACTCCGCGACCTGCTCCTGCTTGTTCGTGAGTTCCTCCTCGATCTGGGCGATACGCGCGTCCAGGCGTTCCCGTTCCGACGTCCGCATCCGGCTCTTCTCGATGAAGATATCCTGCTCGCGGAGGATCTTCGACCGGAGCTCCTTTTTGCTCTCGAGATCCTCCATCCTCTCGAAGAGCTGGTCTTTTACCCCTTCGACCTCTTTGCTCTCGCTTGCGATACGCTCCTCGACCGTTTTCATCTCGTCGCGCTGCGTCGCGAGCTCCATGGCAAGATTCGCCCGGTCTATCGAGAGGTTGCGGATCTGCGTGGCGCACTCCTCGACTTTCGCCTCGGCGCGTTTGCCATCAAGGTAGATCCGCTGGACCGCCTCGGCATTCTCTTCCCGGTTGACCTTCAGCCGTTCGATGGTCTTCTCGCCGAGCTTGATCGCGCTTCGCGCCTCTTCGAGCCGTCCGACGAGTTCGAGATACTCGGGGCCGCTTTTGTGGTTTATCTCCTCTTCGACGGCATGCTGGCGTT
The DNA here is from genome assembly GCF_000015825.1 of Methanoculleus marisnigri JR1. Lineage (NCBI taxonomy): Archaea > Methanobacteriati > Methanobacteriota > Methanomicrobia > Methanomicrobiales > Methanomicrobiaceae > Methanoculleus > Methanoculleus marisnigri. The sequence goes on from NC_009051.1 coordinate 1,828,556, forward strand.
CGCGCGCCTCCTCGATCTCTTTTTTGACGGCCTCGCCCTCACCCTCGGTGCGTGCGATTGCCGCCTGCTGGTCGTGCGCGAGATCGTGAAGGGTGCCGATCTCCTGCTCTTTCTGCCGGACGAGCGCCGCTCCCCGGCACTGCCCGAGGTGTTCCAGCTCGCCCTGCCACCGCCGGTACTCCACCGCCTGCTCGCGCTCGTGCTGGAGCGCATCCAGCCGCGCCACGAGCTCGTTCAAGAGAAGCTCCTCGCGCTCGAGCCGCTCCCGCACCACCTCGAGTTCCGAGAACGCCTGTCCGCGCTTGTGGTCGAACTCAGCGACACCTGCTATCTCGTCGATAATCTTCCGCCGTTCGCCGTCGGTCATCTCCATGATGCGGGTGATGTCACCCTGCATCACGACGTTGTAGCCCTCCGGCTTGATCCCGATCTTTGCGAGGAACTCGATGACGTCGCCCTGCTTGCAGAGACGGTTGTTCAAGTAGTTGTAACTGTAGTATCCCGTCGGCGTCCGCTTGATCCGGCGGCGGATCGTCGTGCCGTCCGAGAACGTGGCCGTCACCTCAGCGGTGTTCTTCCCGGAATTGACGTTGATGAGATCGGTCAGCTTCTCGGCCCGCAGCCCCCGCGCACCCGAAAGGGCCAGGACGAAGAGGAGGCTGTCGATAATATTGCTCTTTCCGGAACCATTCGGGCCTGAGACGACTGTAAATCCTTCGAAAAAAGGAATTTTCGTCTTTCTGGCGAAAGACTTGAAGTTGTCGATCTCAAGCTGCGTGATGTACAAAGACGGGGCTCCCTTTACCTATCGATCGAGGTCGACGGTGTCGTCCTCTTCGGCCTGGATGACATCGTCGACCGGACGTTCCTTCTGCTCGACGAAGAGCTTGCGTTCGGACGGCTTGCCGCCTTTCCCCCGGCCCTTTGCCGGGACGCCCCGGGAACCGGTGCTGGCGACGATGTACTCGGAGGACCTCCTTGGCTCCGGCTTCAGCGTCCCGTCGTTCTGCATGATAAGATCGAGATCGCTGTCGTCATCCGGAACAGGCGCGGGCGGCCGCTGTTCAACCTGGCGCGCGGGGGTCTTTCGCTCCGCGGCACGCGCGGGCCGGGGAACGGCCGCGGCGCGTGGTTCCGCCTGGAGCGTAACCTCGACCTTCTTCTTCTCGGCCGGCACCGGCGCTTTCCGGCGCTCATCCACGTCCCGGGAGAGTTTCATCGCCACGGACTTGACGTCCAGGATCTCTTCCGTCAGGCCTTTCACCACGGCCTCGAGCTCCCGCACTTTCCGCTCGAGGTCACGCAGGCGCTCGTCTCCCGCCTCTGATACGGGCGGCTGTTCTCGCTCTCTCATTGTCTCCATCTCCTTCTCGCGCTCCGCAAGTTCCCGCTCAAGAAACCGTATCCTCGCATCTTTCTGCGCCATTATCTCCCTCAAACTAATCCTTGATAATGATTACGTAATAATATTACTATAGATTCCCCAAATGAAGAAGTATTACATTTAATCCGGGGTGCAGTCGGGAAAATCCCGGCAGCCGTTGCGAATGGCTCTACAACCACCTCCCCCCGGACCCATGCCCGCGTCTCTGAAAGCCGTACAAAGAACGCCTCTTAGGCAGCCGTAAACAGCTCCGTATAAAAGAAAGCATATTACCTCAACGGAGCAACCCTTTTTCTGCATGTCTAGTCTGGCAAACGTCGATCCAGAAGTCGCAGGTCTCATCGAGGAAGAGCGCCTGCGTCAGGTCAATGGGTTGGAACTGATCGCCTCCGAGAACGTCGTGAGCAAAGCGGTTCTCGAGGCGATGGGTTCTATCATGACCAATAAATATGCCGAGGGTTACCCCGGCAAGCGTTATTACGGCGGCTGCGAATTCCACGATGTCGTGGAGAACCTGGCGCGCGACCGCCTCTGCAAACTCTTCGGGGCCGAGCACGCGAACGTCCAGCCCCACTCGGGGAGCCAGGCGAACCAGGCAGTCTATTTCGCCTACCTCGGCTACAAGGACAGGATCATGAGCCAGAGCCTCACTCAGGGCGGCCATCTCTCTCACGGCTCGCCGGTCAACATCACCGGGCGCTGGTACTCCATCTTCCACTACGGCGTCGATCACGAGAGCGAGACGCTCGACTACGCGGCGATCGAGGACCTGGCACGGACAGTGAAACCGCAGATGATCATCTGCGGCGCGAGCGCCTACCCGCGCGAGATCGACTTCAAAGCCTTCCAGGAAGTCGCCGATGCCGTCGGCGCGAGGTGCATGGCCGACATCGCCCACATCGCCGGACTCTGCGCGACCGGATACCACAACTCCCCGGTGGGGGTCGTCGACATCGTGACGACGACAACGCACAAGACCCTGCGCGGCCCCCGCGGCGGCGCCATCATGTGCAGCAAGGAGGATGCCCAGGCAATCGACAAGTCCATCTTCCCGGGGATGCAGGGCGGCCCGCTGATGCACACCATCGCGGCAAAGGCGGTCTGCTTCAAGGAAGCCCTGACCCCCGCGTATAAGGACTACTGCGGACAGGTCGTCAAGAACGCGAAGACGCTGGCCGATGTCCTCAGCCAGGAGGGGCTCGACCTCGTCTCCGGCGGCACCGACAACCACCTCATACTGCTCGACCTGACCGGGGTCTCCACGAACGGCGAGCACCTCACGGGTCTTGCGGCCGAGGTCGCGCTCGGAGAAGCCGGCATCACCGTGAACAAGAACACTATCCCCCGCGAACAGCTCAGCCCCTTCGTGACGAGCGGTCTACGAATCGGCACGCCCGCCGTCACCTCGCGCGGCATGAAAGAGGAGGAGATGAAGCAGATCGCCCACTGGATTGCCCGGGTCGTCAAGGACATCGCGAAGGACAAGACCTCGAAGAAGGCGATCACCGAAGTGAGAGAAGAGGTTATTGCCCTCGCGAGCAAGTATCCCCTCTACCCTGAAGTAGCATGATACTCGACGGCAAAGCGGTCTCGGAGAAGAGGCTTGAACTCCTCAAGGAGGAGATAGAAGAGTCCGGGCTCTACCCGCGGCTCGCGACCGTCATCGTAGGCGAAGACCCCGCGTCGCAGATGTACGTCCGCATGAAACACCGGGCGTGCGAGCGCGTCGGGATCGGGTCGATCGGGATCGAGCTCCCGGCGGATGCCTCCACCGAACAGGTGCTCGAAGCGGTCGCGCGCCTCAACAACGACCCGGACATCAACGGCATCCTCGTCCAGCTCCCGCTCCCGGGCGGGGTGGACACCACCCGCGTCATCGACGCGGTCGCACCCGAAAAGGACGTGGACGGGTTCCATCCCTGCAGCCTAGGCAGGCTGTTTTCCGGAACCCCGGTCTTTGCGCCCTGCACTCCGCAGGGGATCATGACGATCCTCGATGAATACAGGATCCCGATCCGCGGCAAGCGGGCGGTCGTCGTCGGCCGGAGCATCGACGTCGGCCGGCCCATGGCCGCCCTGCTCCTGAACGCCGACGCGACCGTCACCATCTGCCACTCGAAGACCGAGAACCTTGAAGACGAGATGCGGAGAGCCGACATCCTGGTCAGCGCGATTGGGAAGGCGAAGTTTGTCGGGCCGGAGATGGTGAAGGAGGGCGCGACGGTCATCGACGTCGGGATCAACCAGGACGAGCAGGGCAAACTCTGCGGCGACGTCGATTTCGACGCGGTGAAAGACCGTGCGGGGGCGATAACCCCGGTTCCCGGAGGCGTCGGCCCCATGACCATCGCGACGCTGATGGAGAACACGTTCAGGGCAGCCAAGTTGAGGACATGCGGCAACAACACTGTACGGTAAACCGTCTCCGGATCGGCGGCGACGCCCCAGTCCGCCTGATGGGCGTCATCAACTGCAGCCCCGAATCGTTCTACCGGGGCTCCTACATCCCGGCCGGAAAAGTATACGATCGCGCCCTCGCCATGGTGGCGGCGGGCGCCGATATGATCGATCTCGGGGCGCGGAGCACGGCCCCGGGCTCTTCTCCAATAACCGTAGCCGAAGAGGCGGCACGGGTGGACGCGGCCCTCTCGGAACTCGACGGGACCGGGATCACCCTCTCGGTGGACACCCGGCACCCGGAGGTGCTCGAGGTCTGCCTCCGCCACGACGTCCATGCGGTGAACGACATCTCCGGGCTTGCCGAAGAGCGCTACGCGCGGGCGGTCGCCGACTCCGGGCTGCCGGTCTTCGCGATGGCGAGTTGCCGGGAGCCCGGCGACGCCGCCGGGCTTGCCGCCACGCGGGATGCCCTCGAAGCAGTCGTGAAGAGGTGCGCGCTTCTCGGGATCGAGGAGTATGTCCTCGATCCCGCCGTCGGGCGATGGGTCCCCGGGCGGACGAGCGAGGACGACTGGGAGCTCTGCCGGAACTTTACCTCGTTCCTGGAGTTCGGCCGCCCGGTGCTTGCCGCGGTCTCGAGGAAGACGTTCATCGGCGACCTGCTCGGCCGCCAGCCCGAAGACCGGCTCGCGGGCACGCTCGCGGTCACGACGATGCTCGTCTCGGCGGGAGCAGCCGTCGTGCGGAGCCACGACGTCGCCGAGACCGCCGATCTCCTGCGGGTCCATGCAACGATGAGGCAGACATGACGACACCTTCATTCTCGGTATACGGTCTTGCGACTCCCCTGCTCCGCCCCGGTGACGACGTCGCGACGCACCTTCTCTCGTCCGTCGAACGCTCGCCCGCCCGGAACTTCGAGGCGGGCGACGTCGTGGTCGTTGCGGAGTCCGCGCTCGCCACCGCCGAAGGCCGGGTCGTGAAGCTCGGCGATATCGAGCCGTCGGCAAAAGCCCTCCGGCTCGCCGAAGAATATCATATGGATCCCCGGCACGCCGAGGTGGTGCTCCGGGAGAGCGACCGGATCGTCGGTGGTATTCCCGGGTTCCTGCTCTGCATGAAGAACGGGACGCTCCTCCCGAACGCCGGGATCGACGCCTCGAACGCCCCGGAAGGGTCGCTCGTCCTCCTCCCCCTCGACCCGGACGCATCCGCGGCACGTATTCGTGCCGCGATCGCAGAGCGGTCGGGTGCGGACGTCGCGGTCATCGTCGTCGATTCCCGGACGCACGCGATGCGCCTCGGGTGCTCCGGGGTCGCCATCGGCTGTTCGGGCATCCCCTCGGTGATCGACGAGCGCGGGAAAAAAGATCTCTTCGGCCGCGAACTCGAGGTCACGAAGCGGGCGGTGGCGGACTGCATCGCGTCCGCCGCCGAACTCGTGATGGGAGAGGCGGGCGAGTGCGTCCCCGCGGCGGTGGTGCGGGGGATCGGGCTTCCCGTCGGCGACTACGCCGGGGTCGCCACGATCGACGCTTCAGAGTGCCTCTTCATGGGGGTCGCGCTGCACGCCGACCCGTCCCTTCTCGTCAAGGGCGATAGAGAATCCTGAGTTCTCCAGGTACTCCCTGCTCCTTCTCCCTTTTCCGTGGATGAGGATCTCGACCAGGTCTTCCTTCTCGTCGATATCGGTCGACATCCTGAATGAATCGATCACCTCGACGGAGAAGCCGCACTCTTCTGCAATCCGCATGTGGTCGAGGAAACTCGCGCCGTAGTAGTCGGCACGGAAGCACCGCGGTTTTTTGAGGAATATGATATTCGTCCCGCCGCCCCGGCCCGGCACGATGGACATGTCCTTCTCCGTCCGGATCAGCCGCTGGATGTCCCCGGCCGTCACCAGAGGGATGTCGCCCATGATGATGAGCGCCGGGCAGTGGAACTGGCCGAGCGCCCAGTTAATGGCGTCGTTGAGCGGTTCCGTCCGGACGGCGACGAGGGCGTTCTCGTGTTTGAAGGAGTGGGTGCAGAGCAGGGTGGCGCTGCACCCGGACTTCTGCACGGCGGCGATCACGTCTTCAAGCATCGCCCGGGCAAACGCTTCCCGCTCCTCCTGGTTGAGGATACAGGAGAGGCGCGTCTTGGGGTTCACCGGCTTGAAGGGGATGAGCGCGTGGAAGTACATCGAGAAACGGTTGTCGGGGCTGCATCAAAAAGGCATCGTTTCCAGTGCGGCGGGAAAAGGCCGGGCCGGGCTAAATCGAAAACTTCGGGTCCCACCTATGGGGTGCTCACGCTCCGAATCTGCGGGGAGGCCGCACCTGCCGCTACCTTGATGCTCAACTCACGCGAAGACGCGAAGTCCAGTATAGTTGCCTAAAAATCCCTTCGCGTTCTTCGCGCGAGGGAACGTCGCCCTCACGACCGAAAGTTCATGTGAGACGATGCCGACATGTACCCATGCACCGGCGCGTGATCACCTTCTCAAAGAACGCGTTTCTTCCCCTGACGACGGTCTGCCAGAACCGCTGCGGCTACTGCTGTTTCCGCACTCCCGTGCGGGAAGGGTGCGTCATGGCACCCACTGAAGCAATCCGGACGCTGGAAGCGAGCGCGGCCCTCGGGTGCACGGAAGCGCTCTTCACCTTCGGGGAGCGGCCCGGCGCGGTGCCGGGCTTTAACGAGATGCTCGGGCGGCTCGGCTACGCGGATATCCTCGACTACGTCTACCACCTCTCCCTCGCGGCCATCGAGCGCGATCTGCTGCCGCACACCAACGCCGGCATCCTCACCTACGCCGAACTCGACCGCCTCCGCGAGGTGAACGCAAGCATGGGGCTGATGCTCGAGACGACCGCGGACGTTCCGGCGCACAGGAACTCTCCAGGGAAGGACCCGGCGGTCAGGATAGAGATGATCGAGAACGCCGGGAAGCTCTCGATACCGTTCACGACCGGCATCCTGCTCGGGATCGGCGAGACAGAGGACGACCGCGAGGAGTCGCTCCGGGTCATCGCCGACCTCCACCGGCGGTACGGCCATATCCAGGAGGTGATCGTCCAGAATTTCTGCCCGAAACCCGGGACCGCAATGGAGGGTGCGGCGGTTCCCGGCCCCGACGAGATCGGCGCGGCGATCAGCCTCGCACGCGAGATCCTTCCGGCAGACGTGGCTGTGCAGATACCCCCGAACCTTGCGGACGCATCCCGCCTCATCGGGTGCGGCGTCAACGACCTCGGCGGGGTCTCCCCGCTCACCATCGATTACGTCAACCCGGAGCACCCCTGGCCGCAGCTCGATGAACTCCGGCGGATCGCCGGCGATGCCGAACTCCGCGAACGGCTCTGCATCTACCCGCAGTACATCGAGAAGGGCCGGTACTCCCCCCTGCTCGAACCCCTCATCCGGCGGCTCGCGGAGAGGATTGCCGCACCCGGCCGGGACGCGGGTGCATAACCTCATGACAAATCCCGGACAACACATATCAGGAGATCTGGCCATGAAACAGGTTGACCTCCTCTACACGGGGAAGGCTAAATCCGTCTACCGCACCGACGACCCGGAAGTATACATCATGAAGTTCCGGGACGACATCACGGCGTTCGACGGCGAGAAGAAAGACACCCTGGAAGGGAAAGGGAGATACAACGCGGAAGTTTCGACCTTCATCTTCAGGTACCTGGAAGAGCACGGGATCCGGACGCATTACCTCGCGAGCATCGAGTCCGGCGTCATTGCCGTGCGGAACCTTACGATGATCCCGCTCGAGGTGATCGTGAGAAACGTCGCGGCCGGCTCGATCGTGCGCAACTACCCGTTCCGGGAAGGAGAGCCGCTCGACCCGCCGTTGATCGTCATCGACTACAAGAGCGACGCTCACCATGACCCGATGCTGAACGACGAACTGATCTACGCTCTCGGTCTCGCCACGCCTGAGGAACTCGACCAGATCAAGGCCATGGCGCTCGCGATAAACGAGTTGCTCTCGGATTACCTCGACCTGCGCGGCATCACCCTGGTCGATTTCAAGATGGAGTTCGGCCGGTACAACGGCGAGATTGTCGTCGGCGACGAGATCAGCATGGACTCGATGCGGCTCTGGGACAAAGAGACCGGGACGTCTCTCGATAAGGACGTTTACCGGTTCGGCAAAGGGGACGTCATGGAGACCTATGCCGGCGTCGCGAAACGAATCCTCTCCCCACCCTGGGGCGAGCCTGCATGAAATATACCGTAGCCATCACCATTGGACTCAAAGAGGGGATGCTCGACCCCGAGGCGCGTGCCATCCGGCACGCCCTCGCGAACCTGATGTTCCCGACCGATGACCTGACTACGGCGCGGCTGGTTCGGATCACGCTCGATGCACCGGATGCTGTGGCGGCACGGGAGGAGGCGGCACGGATGTGCGAGCTGCTCCTCGCGAACCCGATCATCCACGACTACACGATCGAGGTCGAGTGAGGTATGAGGTTCGCTATGCTACAGTTCGGCGGCAGCAACTGCGACCGGGACACCCACCACGTCCTCGCGGACGTCTGCGGGGTCGATACGGATCGGGTCCGGTATAAGGACGGACTTTCACGCCTGAACCGCGAAGGAAGGGTCGCGTTTCGGTTCTGCGACGAGCACGGCAACGTAACGCCGGAGAGCAACCCGAACGGGTCGGCGGAGAAAATCGCCGGTCTCCTCTCGGAGGGCAACAACGTGCTCGCGATGATGCCGCACCCCGAGCGGGCGAGCGTGCCCGTGCTCGGGTTGGATGACGGAGTCAAAATATTTAACTCGATGATACCCTATATCGAAGAGTACGGGCGCCAGCGAGTTGTACAATAGGAGTTTTATTATGAGTGAAGAAGGGATCGAAGAGGCGCGGACCAGGGCAAAAGAGTACGCGAAAGAGAAGGGCTACATTTTAAACGTCGACGAGAAGCAGCTCGGGGCGGTTCTCCGCGGGCTCGCCCGGAACAAGGAGCGGTTCGGGGAGGCATACTGCCCCTGCAGGCTCCGGAGCGGCGACCCCGAGAAGGACCGGATCATCGTCTGCCCCTGCATCTACCACGAGAAAGAGATCGAGGAGCAGGGCACCTGCCACTGCCGGCTGTTCTTCAAGAAGGGCGAATAACTTTTTTTCACGGCCCGGCAGCCGTACTGCGCAAATCCGGCCGAGCGGGGCTCGAGCTCCGGTTCTTCGCACCTGAAGGTGCTCACGCTCCGGTTCTTCGCACCTGAAGGTGCTCACGCTCCGGTTCTTCGCACCTGAAGGTGCTCACGCTCCGGTTCTTCGCACCTGAAGGTGCTCACGCTCCGGTTCTTCGCACCTGAAGGTGCTCACGCTCCGGTTCTTACGAACCATCGCGTTACGAACCATCGCGCTACGAACCGTGGCGTTACGAACCGTCGCTCCCGCGCCCCGTCATTCATCGCCGAAGCCCCCGGCTGTGCCTGAAGACGATATAGACCGCGTAGAACCCGACGATCACCGCGAAGACGTAACCCAGCGTCGCGAGAACGGAGACGTAGCCGGGGACCGGGAGATCGGCTATCCGGAGTATCAGCGACGAGCCCACGACGACAGCGGCAACCACCAGCCCGACGATGATCTTGTCGCTCGTCCGGTCGATGACGCCGACGATCCGGTCGAGGTCGTGGTTCTCGAGCTCGAGCGTGACGGTGCCCTCCGAGAGGGTCTTTAACGTCTCGTTCACGTTTCCGGGGATGGCAAGCAGGCCTTCCGCCGCGTCCACGATCGACCGCACCGCGCCCGTCACGTTATCCGGGGAAAGACGCTGTTGCGCGGCAATCTCCAGCAGGTACGGCCGGACCCTCTGGTCGAAGTTGAACGCGGGATCGAGCCGGGTGCCGACGTCCATAACCATGACGATCACCTTCATCATCAGCATCAGGGTGGACGGCACCCGGATATGGTACCGCCGGAGGGTGTCGGTCAGGCCGCGGATCGCGACGGCGAAGTTCACCCGCTCGAGTTTCATCTCCCGGTAATCCAGCATGACGAGGTAGAGGTCGTCCTTTACGGCGTCGAGGTCCGCCGGGTTGATATGCACGTCGAGTTTTCCGAGCGCGGCGATCACGCCTGCGACGTCCTTGCGGGTCATGGCGAGGAGGAAGTCGACAAAGACCCGCCTTCTCTCCAGGCGGAGGACGCCCACGATGCCGTAGTCGAGGAAGACGATCTCCCCGAGTTCGGTCACCAGAAGGTTTCCCGGGTGAGGATCGCCGTGAAAGAAACCGTCGACGAAGATCTGCTGGACGTAGGCGGCAAACCCGGTGTCGGCGATATCTTCCGGGAAGAGGCCGAGGGCCCGGATCGCCTCCACGTCGTCGATCCGCACGCCTTCGACGTAGTCCATGGCCAGCAGACGGGGACCGGAGATTTCCCAGTAAACCCGGGGAATCTTCACGCATTCCAGATCCTGCAGGTTCCGCCTGAGGCGCTCCGCGTTCGCCCCGTCCTGGGTAAAGTCCAGTTCCCGCCGGATCTGGGCCGAGAACTCGTCCATCATACCCTGCAGGTTGTATACCCGCATGTCCGGGAAGATCGACTCCACCCGGGTCACGAGCGACTGCAGGATCAGAAGATCGGTCTCGATGAGGTCGACGATCCCCGGGCGCTGCACCTTGAGTGCGACGACATGGCCGTCCCTCGTCACCGCACGGTGCACCTGCGAGAGGGAGGCCGCCGCGACCGGCTCCTCCTCGATGATGTCGAAACACTCCTCGAGGTTCGGACAGTACTCCATGATCACCGGCCGGATCTCTTCAAACGGAACCGGGGCAACCCGGTCCTGGAGTTTCTGCAGTTCCTCGATCAGATCGGGCGGCAGGAGCTCTCGCCGGGTGCTCATGATCTGGCCGAACTTGATGTAGGTCGGCCCCAGTTCCTCGATCGCAAGCCGGATCCGTTCGTATACCGATCGTTTCTCTTCGGGAGGTCTCCTGAATACCCGCAGCCGTTCGGCCCCGGGAATGACCTCCTCGACGAGAACTCCGAAACCATACTTGACCAGCACATCTGCTATCTGGCGGTAGCGCCGGAGCCGGGTGACCATCGGGGATGAATCCGCACTCCCGGTACTTAAGGGATGGGGCGGATCATCCCCGGGAGGGGAGCCGGCCCCGGACGAGGGATTTCCAGGGGTAGGGGACGAGGAGGAAGAGCGGCACGGCAAGGACGATCGCGAGCGGGATCGTTGCGAGCCCGAGCGTCAGCGTGGTCATATCGGCGATCCAGCCGGTGACCGAGACACCCATCCCGCCCACGCCGACCGCGAGCCCGAGCATCAGGCCGGAGACGAGCCCGACGTTGCCCGGGGCAATCTCGTGGGCCATGGCAACGGTGACGGCGAAGGTCGACCAGAGGATGAACCCGAAGACCATCAGCGCGGCGAGCGAGAGAATGCCGCCGGTGGTGAGGAATATGACGAACGGCGGGATAGCGGTAACGAGCCCGATGATCGTAAACTCTTTGCGGCCGTAGCGGTCGGAGAGCACGCCGCCGACCACCTGCCCCACGACCCCGGCGATGAGCATGCCCGAGACCAGGATATTCGCGGTCACGAGATCGATCCCCCGCATGGTGAGGATGGTGGGGAGGAAGGCGACCGAGCCGAAGATCGCCCATGCTCGCAGGCCCGAGGCCGCGATCAGGAGGACGATCGCCCGGTAAGAGGGTTTGGCGGCGGGGGCGGGCATCTTCGGGACGGCTGCGCGGTCGGGGGCGGGGAGGATACGCCTGAGTACCACCGCCATCACGAGACCGGGGACGGCGAGGACGACGAGACCCGGAAGGCCCATCAGCCCGACGGCGACCCCGGCGCAGATGGGGCCGATCGCGTAGCCGAGGTTGCCGCCGATGACGAAGTAAGAGGTGATCCGGCCCCGGATAGAGTCACTGGCCAGACGGCTGACGGTGCCGAGCGCGCTCGGGTGGAAGAAAGCGTGCCCCAGCGCCGCAACGGCGACGGATGCGAGGACGAGGAAGTAGTTGTCCAGGAGCCCGACGATGGATATGAAGATCGCGCTTATGGCCACGCTCGTGCCGACGTGGACGGCAAACCCCCGGGTATCGAAGACCCAGCCGACGAGCGGCTGCACGAACGACGACGTGAGGTTGTAGACCGTGACGATCAGCCCGGCGAGGAAGAACGAGTAGCCCTGCTCTGCGATGAGGAGCGGCAGGATTGCAGGAAGAACGGGTGAATAGAGGTCAGTTACCAGATGGGCAGCGGAGAGCCCCCAGACGGGTTTGGTATCAACAGTCACGAGTGTCAGATCCTCTTTAACCGTACGACCTCAACCGTGATATCCACTCGGTCTTTGCGGTGGTGCGCAAACGTCCGCCGCATGGGAAACGCGCACCGGATCACCTCCTCGATCGTCGCCCGGCCTTCCGTATAGGCGGCGACGAACGGGGTCGAGCCCTCGTTGAAGATGCCGTAGACCTCCCCCGCGAGTTCGAGCCCGAGATCGATGAACGGCCGGTCGGCGTGCGCCTTCTGCGCCCCGAACGGCGGGTTCATCACGACGGTGTCGCAGGCAAGCGCCTCCCGGTCGAGATCGGGGTCCCGGACGTCGGCGACCTGGAACTCGACGGTGACGCCGAGCAGTTCCGCGTTTCTCCGGGCGACGGCTATCGCGGCCGGGTCGATGTCTATCCCGGTCACGGCCGATGCCCCGAGGAGGGCCGCGCCGCAGGCGAGGATTCCGGTCCCGCACCCGAGGTCGCAGACTGCTCGCCCCTCGATCGCGCCCTGCATCGCGGCATGGTGGAGGAGCCGGGCCGCCACCGGCGCAGGGGTCTGGTACTGTTCGAGCCGGGCCGTCGGCCGCTCGAATCCCTCCAGGCGTTCGAGCCGCATCTCAAGGTGCCGCAGGTTCATGGCGCGAGGTACTCGTCGATGGTGTAGTCGTCCCAGTCCCGGGCCCCGCAGAGGATCTCGAACTCCGGCGGGGTCAGCACCGGGACGGGGAACCGGATCTGGTCGTCGTAGGCGAGCCGGGGGCAGGCGGTGTTCACATAAGCCCCGAATCCGAGGTCGAGCATCTCGGCGGGCGAGACCTCGCGCATCGCGACAAGGAACGCCCGATCCGAGAGAGAAGCGAGCCGCCGGGCAAGGTCCATCCGCTGCTGCCCGCTCTTGGTGCTGACGATGATCCCGTAGTTCGCGGCGTCACGCGCCTTTTCCATCACCGCGGCGCGGCGGCGGACCAGGCGGTCGGCATCCACCTCCTGCGCCTCGCGGGTGTAGGGGTCGAGCGCCACCACACGGGCCCGGGTTGCGAGCCGGATGCCGATGGGGTGGAAGACCCCCGTCCCGACGAAGAGGATCTCATCCGCCCCCGTCGCCCGTGCGGCGGCGAAGTTGCACCCGAGCACCTGCCCGGGGATCGGTGTCCGGCCGTCGCCGGGCGCAACGACCGCCTCGATGCCGTGGTCACGGAGGAACGCCGCCATCGCGCCGAGCAGGTGAACGTGCTGAACGGTGGTGACGAGGCCGACGCGCAGGCCGGTGAGAAGAGGAAGGGCCTTCTCCAGCACGGTTACGTCGAAGTCGAACCGGACGGGCTCGTAGATGACGTTGGGGCGCTCCTCGACCGGCGCGTGGCCGAAGTGGACCAGCACGTCCGCATATAGGAGTGCGTCGAGCGCGAGGTCGCAGCCCCCGTAGCAGGGGTCGCCGCTGACGACCACCTCGAACCCCGCGTCGCGGAGGGCGGCGGCCGTCCCCGGCGCCTGCCGGGCGAGCCCGGCGGGGAACTGAAGGGCGACCGACCGTGCCCCGCGCTCGCGGAGCCTTTCGATGAGATCAGAGACAGGTATCAACAACACGCACCTGCGTCTCGGAGACCTCGATCCTGACCAGGGTCTTGAGCGGGCGGCCGATATCCGCATCGCCCCGGCCGATGACCACGCAGATGTCGGCGATCTCGGCACCAACCTGTTCGATCGCGCTGATGAGAGCACGGAGCGTCCCCCCGGTGCTGCAGACGTCGTCGATGATCACGACCCGGTCGCCCGCGGCGACGCCGTTTAAGTAGAGTTCGCCCTTCGAGTAGCCCGTCGCCTGGTGCACCGCGACCTCCCCGGGGAGATCGTAGGGGCGTTTCCGGACGACCACGAGGGGTATGTCGGTCATCATCGAGAAGGCGACGCCGATGTGAATGCCCATCGCCTCGCAGACGACGATCTTGTCGATCTTCGCAAGATCGAGGTTCCGCACCATGGCGCACCCGATCTCGCGGAGGAGCGCGGGCTCAAGGAGCGGCACCCCGTCGGTGATCGGGTTGATGAAGTAGTTGTACTCTCCCCGCTTCATGACGGGGGAGGTTTCCAGCGAATGAATCAGGCGTTCAAGCATCTGTATCACCCATATCTACAAGGAACTGCTCGACCACGTCGCGGGTGACGTGAGGCATGCAGACGATCCGCATATGCCCGTTCCGGGTCGTCGAGACCCGCCACCCGACGGGTGCACGCTCGCAGGAGAACGTCGCCACGTTGACGTCCGGGGTCACCGCCCTCGGGTAACCGAGCGTCTCCATCCCCTCGATCAGCCGGCGACAGTTCTCCATGCACCCGGCGACCACCGCCCGCATGCCGTCCATCCCCAGGTACTCGAGGACGGCGATCGCCGCGGCCACCGACGCGCCCGGCCGGGTGCCGGCGAGGGTGCACTCCCGCTTCACCGTCAGGTAAGGGGTGTCGACGTTGAGGCACGAGAACCATTCCGCGCTCCGTGTGAGGAGGCAGCCTGCCGGGATGGTGCTCATCCCCATCTTGTGAGGGTCGACGGAGATGGAGGAGACGCCGGGGAGGCTGAAATCGAACGGGACGGGCCGGTCGAGGAACGGGACCACCATCCCGCCGAACGCGGCGTCGACGTGAAGGAAGACGTTCCGGTCGAGGGCGATCTCCGAGAGCCGGCTGATCGGGTCGACCATGCCGTACTCCGTCGTCCCGACCACCCCGACGAGAGCGACCGTGTTATGATCTATGAGGCCGTCGACCGCCTCCGTCTCCATCCGGAACCCGGCATCGAGCGGCACCGTCCTCATCTCGAGCCCGAGGATGTCGCAGGCCTTCGTGAACGAAAAATGGCTCGACGCCGGAACCACCACGTTCGGGGACTTCGCGGATTTGAGTTTCTTTGCGATCCGGAACGCCTGGATGTTCGATTCCGTTCCGCCGCTCGTCGCGTACCCCCCGGCGTCAGGAAGGTGCATCAGGGTGCCGAGCCTCCGGACGAGGAGATCCTCGAGCGCTGCCGTCCCGGGGAAGAGCCCTGGGTCGCCGAGGTTGGTCTCGAGGAACATCGCGTGCGCCCGCGCCGCGACCGGGTGGGGCGGCGTGCACATCGAACTCAGGATATTCCGGTAGCCGAGATCCTCCCGCCGTTTCGACGAGAGGAAGGAGAAAAGGTCTTCCTCAGGGCAACCAACTTCACGCATTTCTTCTCGCCGCATCAAGAAGGATCTGCTGCTCTTTCCGCGCTACGGCCTCGCGGATGCGGGGGACCGCATCGATATTCGCCGAAACGCTGGAGATGCCGTGCTCGACGAGCCACGTGACCATGTCGGGGTCCGAGCCGGCCTGGCCGCAGATGGAGCACTCGACGCCGTTCTCCCTGCAGACGCCGATCGCGTAGTCAATCAGCCGGAGCACGGCAGGGTGCTTGGGCTGGTACATGTCGGCGACGTGCTCGTTGTTCCGGTCGATGGCGAGCGTGTACTGGATGAGGTCGTTCGTCCCGAAGGAGGCGAACCGGATCCCGGCCCGGATGAAGTCCTCGATCAGGATTGCGCTGCTCGGGATCTCGATCATGACCCCGAGGGTCGCGTTCTCCACGTCGACTCCCCATTCCTTCATCATCGCCCGGGCTTTGACGAACTCGTTCGGGTGGTTGACCATGGGGAACATCAAGCCGAGGTTATTGTAGCCCGCGGCCCAGAGCCTCTTGAAGGCCTCCACCTGCAGGCGGAACTGGTCGGGGCTCCGGAGATCCCGGCGGATGCCGCGCCAACCGAGCATCGGGTTGTGCTCGATCGGCTCGTTCTCGCCGCCTTCCATGTTGCGGAACTCGTCGGTCGGGGCGTCGAGCGTCCTGACCCAGACGGGTTTCCCCGGGAAAGCGTCGAGCACTGTCTTGATCCCGCCGTAGAGTTCAGCGATGAACGTCTCTTCCTCACCGTTCTCGATGTACCAGCCGGGAGTCTTCGCGAGGCCGAGGATGAGGTGCTCGATCCGCAGAAGGCCGACGCCGTCCGCTCCGGTTGCGGCGGCCCGCTGTGCTGCCTCGGGGAGAGAGACGTTCACCTTGACGAGCGTGCCGGTGATGACCGGGGCGGCCGCTGCCGCCGCCGGTGCAACTGCCGGGGCCGCAGGTGCCGGCGCCTGAACCGCGCCGTCGTAGATGAGGCCTTTCTCACCGTCGACGGTGACGATCTGGCCGTCCTTGAGCAACTTCGTCGCCTTCTTGGTTCCGACGACTGCGGGCGTCCCGAGCTCGCGGCTCACGATGGCCGCGTGGCAGGTCATGCCGCCTTCATCGGTGACGATGGCGCTGACCCGGCGCATCGCCGGCACCATGTCGGGATTGGTCATCTTGGTGACCAGGATGTCGCCGTCCTTGACGGCGCTCGTGTCCTTGACGTCGCGCACAATCACGACCCGGCCGCTCGCGACGCCGGGGGAAGCCCCCTGGCCTTCGACCAGCACCACGCCGAGCACGCCTTTCTGTTGCCCTGCGGCCCCGCCGTGCGGGATCTCCGGGCGCTTGATCGTCGTTATCGGCCGGGACTGGAGGATGAAGACATCGTCGCCGACGATCGCCCACTCGACGTCCTGCGGGATGTCGTAGTGGTCCTCGGCGATCTTGCCGAGCGTTGCGAGGCGCGCCACCTCCGCGTCGGAGAGCACCGGGGCGGTGCGCTGTTTCGCAGAGAGGTTGACGGTCTTCGTCCCGTGCCTGCCCTCGGGAATGATCATGATCTCCTTCTCGGCGATCAGGCGGTCGACGACCCGCCCGGAGCGCAGGTCGAATACGTAGTTGTCGGGGGAGACACTCCCCGAGACGACGGCTTCCCCGAGACCCCAGGAGCCTTCGACGATCGTCAGGGGCTCGCCGGTGACGGGGTGGGAGGTGAACATGACGCCGGACTTCTCCGAACCGATGAGTTCCTGCACGACGACGGCGATGTTCACGCTCCGGTCGTCGAACCCCTGTTTTGCCCGGTAGTAGATAGCGCGCGCGCCGTACAGCGAGGCCCAGCACCGCTGGACCGCGTCAAGGAGGTCGGTTTCCCCGAGGATATTGAGAAACGTCTCCTGCTGGCCGGCAAAACTGGCATCCGGCAGGTCTTCGGCGGTGGCGCTCGAACGGACGGCGACGACGGTTCCGTCAGCCCCCATCCGGGCGTATGCTTCGACGATCTCCTGTCGGATCTGGTCGGGCATCTCGGCGGCGAGGACGATGTCCTGCACCTCCCGGGAGACCGATTCGAGCGCTCCGTTGTCGTCTACGTCCAGACGCTCCAGCCTGCGGAAGAGTTCTTCTTCGATCCCGGTCTCGATAAGAAATCTTCGGAACGCCTGGGCGGTCACCACAAACGCCTTCGGCACGGGCAGGCCGATAGCCGTCATCTCGCCCAATGAGGCCCCCTTTCCACCTACAGAAATGATATCTTCCTTTTTTATTTCTTCGAGCCACAGAACGTTGGGCATTTCCTTCATGCTCGCACCACACATATACTTCTCACCATCACATAAAAGATTTCGGAGGAAAAAGCATCAATACATATGATGTTGAATTAGTATGGGTTGAACCGTGAAATATAGAGTGCTGGTCAGCGACCCGCTGGCAGAGGAAGGGATCGACATCCTGAGAGAATTCTGCGATGTGGATGTCAACACCGGGCTGACCGAGGATCAGCTTGTTGCTATTATCGGAGACTACGATGGTCTGCTGGTGCGCTCGGGAACAGAAGTGACGGCGCAGGTCATCGACGCGGGAGCAAAACTCAAGTTCATCGGCCGTGCCGGCGCCGGGGTCGACAATATCGATACGGATGCGGCGACGAGGAGAGGCATCATCGTTGCGAACGCTCCCGAGGGAAACACTCTCGCGGCCACGGAGCACACGATGGCGATGATGCTCTCGCTCGCGCGCAATATCCCCCAGGCGACGGCATCCTTAAAGAAAGGCGAGTGGAAACGTTCGAAGTTCATGGGGGTCGAACTGAACGACAAGATCCTCGGGATAATGGGATTCGGGCGTATCGGGCGCGAGGTGGCGAAGCGCGCACAGGCAATGCAGATGAAGTGCATCGCCTACGATCCGTTCATCACCCAGGAGCGGGCCGCAAGCCTCGGCGTGGAGATGGTGCCGCTCGACGAGCTCTTCCGGAGGGCGGATGTGATCACGGTCCACACACCGCTGATCAAGGAGACGCGCCACGTCATCAACGCCGAGACGATTGCGACGATGAGGGACGGGGTCCGGCTGATCAACTGCGCCCGCGGCGGGATCATCGACGAGAAGGCGCTCGCGGACGCGGTTGCGAGCGGCAAGGTCGCCGGTGCGGCGCTGGACGTCTTCGAGAACGAGCCGCCGACGGACTCCCCGCTCCTCGGGCTCGATAAGGTGATCGTCACCCCGCACCTCGGGGCGAGCACGGTCGAGGCGCAGAAGAACGTCGCGGTCTCGGTCGCAAACCAGTGCATCAGCGTGCTTTCAGGCGGCTCTGCAAAGTACGTGGTGAACGCGCCGATGATCCCGGCGGAGCAGCAGGCGCTGGTCGAGCCCTACGCGATGCTCGCGCAGAAGATGGGCAGCCTCCTCATCCAGCTCGTCGAAGGAAGGCTCGAGTCGCTCGAGATCACCTACGGGGGCGAGGCTGCGGGGCTTCCGAACACGAAGTTCGTCACCCGCGTCATCCTGAAAGGCATGCTCGACCCGATCCTGCAGGTGCCGGCCAATATCGTGAACGCGGAGTTCGTGGCAAAGGAACGCGGCATCCGGATGAGCGAGACGACGACGGAGGAAGCGCAGGGGTTCAAGAACATCATCACCATCACCGCGAAGACCGACAGGATGACGGAGACGGTGAGCGGGAGCGTCTCCGGCCCGAACCGCGCGCGGATCGTGAGCATCGGCGGCTACATGACCGACCTGACCCCGACCGGCCACGTGGTCATCTCCCGCCACACCGACAAGCCGGGCGTCATCGGCAAGGCCGCGACGATCCTCGGAAGCGTGAACGTGAACATCGCGGGGATGCAGGTCGGCCGCAACAAGCCCGGCGAAGAGGCCCTGATGGTCCTCACCGTCGATTCTGCGGTGCCGGCCGACGCGATGGACGAGATCAAGAAGATCGACGGCATCCACACGGCAAAGCACGCCGAGATCTGATCGGCCGGATCATCACCACCCCCATTTTCACCGCGTGCCGGCCCCCGATGCGGCGGAGCCGGGACGGGGCGATTTTTGGCGCGTGGCAATAATTTTATACCCGGAGCACCAACCTTATGGATCGTCGGGCAGACACGGGCTCGTGGTCTAGCTGGTTATGACGTCGCCTTGACATGGCGGAGGTCCTGAGTTCGAATCTCAGCGAGCCCATCACCGTTTTTGCGAAACTTTGCTTTTATAAGGTTCTTTCCGGAGAGGATATTCCGGACGAGGCTATCGATGAATCGGGAGATGTTTCTCGCGTTTTCATGCAGGCAATCGTATACTTCCCGTGAGATTGTGATGTGCAATATCAGGCTATCGCGTTTATTTTTCGATTTACTCTTCATAATATCACCTCTGCCCTTGCCCCATGGGGTGTCCGGACACTCGCACCGGAATACAGACATCCTGGTTCGCTGGTGATATTGTAGCACGGGCTAAATATGATGACAGCCTGAGCCACTTAGCCAGAAGGCAAGGGATCTACTCGCACCCTCGATGTTCCAAAAAGGGTATTAAAAGAATGTTATTTCGTGTGCAGTTTTCTATGGCAGTTGGGGCATACAACAAGTAGATTCACTTTTCGATTATCTGCCGGATCCCGATTTTTATGGTGAATGTCGGGTTTCAGACCCTTCAAAGAGGTATGGCATTTCTCACATTTCCCCTTGCACCTAAGCAGAATTTCCGTTTTAATACTTTGAGGGATAGGTACGCGTTTTTTCTTCTCATCGAATTGATCAATGGTGTTTAATCCTGTAAAACCCAAGCCCTCCCAGGTGATCTTTGGCAACACCGGCTCTTTAATCTTCGGAGTTTTCGGCAAGGTGAGTTTAGGTAACTTAATTGGTTCTAAGTCAAAGGGATCCTTTTTCCTTCGAGTAGCCATGCCAACACCTAGTCCTTATGGTATCTACCCATAATCTGCCCTTTTTTTCCCTTATTGGTAGTCCTTTGCCGAATGCGGAAATCTGCATGTGTTTTTGGGTTGTTAATCCTTTCCTTTGCCATAATTATTCCACCAGACAATGAGCAATAACCCATTCGAGTATATAAAAATAGACACCTGAACTTTTTGAGTGAATATTCCATTTTACTATAAGCAAACAAAATCAGAATAGATGTCAACGAATAGCATAAGCACTCACTCCTGGGACTAATTCATCTGGCATGCAACACCAGATTCATCCCCCGGCCAGCATATCCACATACATCTCTCAAACATTTAAATATTTCAACTATCTATGTATACCCATGGGCACGATCACCCTGAGCATCGATGACGGAACGGAGCAGGACTTCCGGAGGCTGGTCGAGAAGATCCTCGGGAAGCGGAAGGGAGCGCTCGGCGAAGCGGCGACCGAAGCGATGAAGATCTGGATCCGGGAGAAGACGCAGGAGGAGGTTGCACAGGACGCTCTCGAACTGACCGAAAAGGCGTACCATCTTGGGGCACGGAAGTATACGTCGAGGAAGGACCTGTATGACCGGTAACCCGCCGCTCATCGACACGAACATCCTCGTCTACCTCTTCGACGCGGACGCACCTGAGAAGCGGCCCATATCGAGGGATCTCGTTACGGCGTGCTGGGAGTCGGAGATGCGCTACTCGGTCTCGGTACAGAACCTCGCGGAGTTCTCGGTGGTCGTGACCGAGAAGGTCGAGAACCCGATGCCGACGGAAGACGTGCAACGATTCATCCGGGACATCCAGGACTTCGAAGGCTGGAATGTTGTCGGCTACGGCAGCGAGACTATCCTCTCCGCCCACGAGATCCGTGATAGGCACAACGTCCACTTCTGGGATGCGCTCCTCGTCGCAACGATGATCGAGTCCCGGATCGGCACGATAATCACCGAAGACGCGCACCTCCAGCGCATCCCCGGAATCACAGTCGTCAACCCGTACCGGGAAGGGTGAGCGGACCGCAGGTGTACCTCCTGCCGTTCATCCCCGTCGCACCCGACAACCCTACTTCTGCAGCCTCTCCAGGAGTTCGTCCAGCCGTGAATAGGAATCCTTCGTGCCTGCCTCCATATCGGACTCCATCATCCCGTCGCGGTCTTCAACCGAGAGGAAGACCGACTGGCCGGTAAACTTCGTCCGGTTGCCGGGCAGTTCCTCGAACTTCGCCACATCCAGGGCGACGTGCCCGGACTCCGGGAGCCCCTCGAACTCGAAGGTCTGGATGATCCGCTCGGGCGGCGTCAGATCGTGGTTCACCCCATGGAACCCGTACTCGTTCCCCTCCTCGTCCGTCTGGACGTACCTCCAGCGGCCCCCGTTCCGCGGCTCGAACGTGTCTATCCTCGTAGTGAGACCCCGCGGGCCGATCCACTGCTTGAAGAGTTCCGGATCGGTGTGGGCCCGGAAGACCAGTTCTCGCGGGGCGTCGAACTCCCGGACGACGAACATATCCTGCTTTCCCGGTTCTGCCGTGATCCGGGTGGGGTTCCGCTCTTCCCGGGCCGGCTCTTCGCTCTTCTGGAGTTCCTGTGCCATTCTGTTCATCTCCTTTTGCACCCCCTGGGGGCTTCATCTTGTTTATAGATTGTCGGCCGTCCCGACGGTGTCGGATTAACGGCACACTCTTCATTGCAGCGGTTCTCGCCGCACCCGCGACTCCCCGAGCACCCACCCGGCGTACGGAACGCCGGAGAGGAGCCGCACGCCCGCATAACTCCCGAGCACCGCCGCGATGAAGACCGCCGGGTAGGTCGGCCAGTCCGCCCACGCGAGCCCCGTGAGCGAGGCCCAGAGACTCGCAGCGGCGGCGATGACGAGCGGGTGGACGAGGTAGATCCCGTAGGAGTGCTCCCCGAATGACCGGGTGGCAGCCGCCGGGCGGCCGGCCGTCTCCTCCAGCCGCCAGGCCGCGAGGACGAGCACCGCGATGACCGGGACGTAGTAGAGCGGCTCCAGGATCCGGTAGATGCAGAAGACCGCGAGCGTCGTGCCCGCGAGGCTCCCGTAATGGATCACGCTCGCGATCCAGATCCCGCCGAGGAGGAGAGCGCCCGCACCGGCCGCGGCGAGAACCCATCCCGGCGGGATCGACCGGAGGGCCGAGCGGCAGTCATCGGTATGCCGGGCGGCGTGGATACCGAGGACGAAGTAGAGGAGGTGCGACGGAAAGAGGCGGATCAGGGCTGTGTACCACTCCGGACCCGCGAACGCTCCCGCGAGGTGGGCGCCCGCGTTCCAGAGGATCTGGACGATGAAGAGAGCGAGGAGGAGGAAGAGGGACGCACCGAACCGGTCGATCCGGTCGTAGCCCCGCACGATGAGCGGGAAGAGAAGGTAGAGCTGGATGATCAGCACGAAGAACCAGAGGTGGTAGGCCGCGTTCCCGAGGAGGAGGGCTTCTGCCACCCTCTCCGGAGAAGGCACCCCCGCGAACCCGATCGTCCCCTCGACCGCGACCAGGAGGTAGAACGCGGTGAAGAAGAGGTAGGGGGGAAGGATCGTCTTCGCCCGGCGGCGGTAGAACTCACCGACCGAGTAGTCCCCCGCATACCGCGCCGCGAGCACCCACCCGGAGACGAAGATGAAGACGGGCACGGCAAAATGGGCGGCGATATAGATGAAGACGTCGAGGAGGGCGAGCGGGTTCACGGCGGGGATCCGGGTGTAGTTCATCGAGACATGGACGGCGATCACGGCGAGGGCGGCAAACCCCCGCATGTACTCGACCTCCCGGAACCAGACCACCGCTGCCACACCTCTCTATCGCCCGCAGGACACTGGATCATCGCAGGCCGGGTATATAACTGCCCGTATACGCAGCGGGTCAGGCACTAATAATATCAGGCGACACCATCATATCAGGAGAGTTGAGTCCATGCAGTACTCGGAAGGACAGGTCGGCAGGGTCTTCACCGTCCGGATCGACGACGGGGAGGACTTTCTTCGGGAGATCCAGCGGTTCGTCACGGCGATGAACATCAGGTGCGGCACGATCCAGTTCCTCGGCGCCGTCCGGTCGGCAACGATCGTGACGGGGCCGAAAGAGCCGGTCATCCCGCCGGCACCGCGGGGCGAAGAGATATTCGGGGGCTGGGAACTCGTCGGGTTCGCGACCATCTACCCCGGGGAGGACGGGCCGTCCATCCACCTCCATACGGCGGCAGGGAAGGGGATACGGTCGCTTGCCGGGTGCCTCCGGGAGAAGGCGGAGGTCTACCTGGTGATCGAAGCGATCGTCACGGAGTTCGTCGGCATCACCGCAAAACGGCTCCCCGACGAGAAGACCGGCGTCAACCTCCCGGTCTTCGACCGGACGCTCCCATGACCGGGCAGCCGGAATACCTCCCGATGACGGTCGCGGAGGCGGAACGGCTCGGCATCGACCAGTTCGACATCATCCTCGTCACCGGCGACGCCTACGTCGACCATCCCTCCTTCGGGACGGCGCTCCTTGGCCGGGTTCTCGTCGACGCCGGCTACACGGTCGGCGTCATCGCCCAGCCCGACTGGAAGAGCGGCGACGACCTCCGACGTCTCGGCGAGCCCCGGCTCTTCTTCTCGGTCTCGGCGGGAAACGTCGACTCACTGGTGAACGCCTTCACGCCGAACCTCAAGCGCCGGCACTCGGACGTCTACTCGCCGGGGGGGAGGCTTCTCCGGCCCGACCGGGCGACCCTGGTCTATACCGACCGCATCCACGCCCTCTTCCCGGAGACACCGATCGTCATCGGCGGGATCGAGGCGAGCCTCCGGCGGTTCGCCCACTACGACTACTGGTCAGACGCCGTCCGGCAGTCCATCCTCGCCGACGCCCCCGCCGACCTCCTGGTCTTCGGGATGGGCGAGCGCCAGGTGGTCGCGATCGCCGACCGCCTCGCGGCCGGAGAGACCGCAAGAGCCCTCACCGAGGTCCCCGGCACCGCCTACCGCGTCGAGAAGAAGGTCTGGCGGGGGATGGATCAGTCCGGCTACGTCGTCCTCCCCGGCTACCCAGAGGTGAAAGATGACCGGTATGCTTACGCAAAGGCGTTTGCGATGCACTACGCCGAGCAGGATCCTCTCCGGGGCAGGCCCGTGGCCCAGCCGCACCCAAAGACCGTCGTCGTCCAGAACCCGCCGGCGATGCCGCTCTCGGGCGACGAACTCGACCGGGTCTACGAACTCCCCTACACGCGGAGAGCCCACCCCTCCTACACCGAACCCATACCCGCCCTCGAACCCGTCAGGTTCTCGGTCGTCACCCACCGGGGGTGTTTCGGCGCCTGCTCGTTCTGCGCCCTCACCCACCACCAGGGCCGGATCATCCAGAGCCGGAGCGCGGACTCGATCGTCCGCGAGGTGGAGCGGATGGCAAAGATGCCGGAGTTCACCGGGGTCGTCCAGGACGTCGGGGGGCCGACTGCGAACATGTACGGCATCCACTGCAGCCGGTGGGAGACCGCCGGCACCTGCCCCGACCGCCGCTGCATCGACTGCCCCGCACTCGACCGGAGCCACAAGGAGCAGGTCAGCCTGCTCCGGCGCATCCGGGAGCTCCCGCGGGTGAAACGGGTCTTCATCGCATCGGGCATCCGCTACGACTTAATCAGTCCGGATGACCGGGAGTACCTCTCGGAGGTCTCTACCCACCACGTCTCCGGGCACCTCAAGGTCGCACCGGAACACGTCTCGAAACGGGTCCTCGCCTCTATGGGAAAACCCTCCCGCGAGGTCTTCGACGCCTTCCGCGAACGGTTCGAGGCCCTCCAGGAAGGAAAGAAGAAACGGCAGTACCTCGTCCCCTACCTGATGTCCGGCCATCCCGGCTGCCGGATCGCCGATATGGTCGAACTCGCCGAGTATCTCCGGGACACCGGCCTCTACACCGAGCAGGTTCAGGACTTCACGCCGACCCCGATGAGCATCTCGACGACCATCTACCACACCGGGCTCGACCCCTTCACCCTCGAGGAGGTCTACGTCCCGAAAGGCCGGGAGAAGAGGGTTCAGCGGGCGCTCATGCACTACCGCGACCCGGAGAACTACGGGCTCGTCTGCGAAGGGCTCCGCGCCGCCGGGAGGGAAGACCTCATCGGGAGCGCGTGGGGATGCCTCGTCCCGGCAAGACGGAAGAAAAAACGGTAAGGGTATCAGCGCAGGGCCGAACTGACGGCGAACCCGGCGGCGATCGCGAGCGCCCGGCTCGGGATTCGGGGGATCACCAGGGTCGTCACCGCGAGCGTGACCGCGAAGTTGGCTGCCGTCCCGGGGGTGAAGACGTCGCTCGCCACCCGCATCGTGCAGGAGCGCCATTCGTGATGGGGCGACGAGGGGAGCGCTACCCGCTCTGCAAGATCGCTTGCCGTCCGCATGGCCGTCGAACGCCATGATTCCGTCTGCGGTACACTCTTTCTGCAGGGCATGATAATCGGTGATGGGTTCTGAGAGTTACTTATTCTTATGGTCGGCGAACTCCTCCCGGATCCGGCGCATATGGTTCCGGTGGCAGGAGGGGCAGAGGGCTGCCAGGTTCCCGAGCGTACGGGGCCCGCCGCAGATCGCCGGCCGCCAGAGATCGAAGTGCGTCGATCCGGCGTCGAGCGAGACGCTGCACCCGGCGCAAAGATTCTTCTGCCGCTCGAGGATGGCCTGGACGGCCTCGTGCGTGAGATACGCATCCCCGATAGGCGCATCGTCGGGGTACACCGCGGCATGAGTCCCGCGATCGGATGTCACGCGGAGAAATTATTTTTCCAGATGATATACTTTGCGATTCTGCGTCGGACTACAGCACAAGAAAGGAGAAAAACCTGCACCGGCGGCAGGGTGCAGACGAATTCCCCGCCCGGAACTCAGGGGGAAGATGCAACCCGTTCGACGGTCTCGTTCACGAAACCCATCCCCGACTCCGCCAGGTTCATCAGGCGTTCGAGATACCCGATCCCCGTTTCGAGCCACCCGAGGACGTCGCGGGCGAACGAGAGCAGGTCGGCACCGGTCTGCGCGAGCTCCCCGACAACCTCCCGGATCGATTCGAGCGTCTCGAGCACGCTTCCCGGTGCGTCGGCGTCGGGCGGCGTGGCGGCGGCAGCAGCTAAAACGGCAAAGATGAGCAGGATGGTAGCGATCATCCTCATGTTGCCACCTCACCGGCCGGAACGTCGATGAAGCGGATGATAGACAATCCGTTCCGCATAACGATCGTTACGGCATCGATCGCTATTAAGCCGTCCGCTCCGTAGTTCCCAAAAAACTGCCGCAGGCGTCCCGTGACCAAAGAGAAAAGACCAATTACCCAAAACGGAAGATATTCCGGTATGCAATACGAGATCACCGGAGACAACCTCCAGATGGTGAAACTCCGCCTCGCCCCCGGCGAGAAAGCCTGCGCCGAGGCCGGCGCCATGGTCAACATGAGCGGGAATATGCAGATGACCACCAACATGAAGGGCGGGCTCTTCAAAGGGCTCAAGCGGATGATGACCGGCGAAGGGCTCTTCATGACCGAGTTCACCCCACAGGGGGGAGAGGGGTTCGTCTCGTTCGCCGGGAACGTCCCGGGGAAGATCTTCACCCTCGACCTGAACGGGAACGAGTTCATCGCCCAGAAAGACGCGTTCCTCTGCTCCGAACAGGGCATCGACCTCGACATCGCGTTCACGAAGAAACTCCGGTCGGGCGTGTTCGGCGGCGAGGGGTTCATCCTCCAGAGGCTCTCCGGCAGCGGGAAGGCGTTCCTCCACTGCTGCGGCGACATCATGGAGATGACGCTTGCGCCGGGCGAGGTGGTCAAGGTCGAGACGGGCCTCGTCGTCGGGTTCGAGAGCACCGTCGATTACAGCATCCAGGTTGCCGGCGGCGTGAAGACCGTCTTCTTCGGCGGCGAAGGACTCTTCCTGACGACGCTGACCGGGCCGGGCAAGGTCGTCATGCAGTCGATGGATATCGCGAAACTCGCGAGTTCCCTGATCCCCTACCTCCCAATCCAGAACTCGTCGGGATAGTTGAACACCATCCCACCCTTATGGACGGGGCCTTCTCACCCATCATCCGCAAGCCCGCAGAGGTAACCTGATAGTCCTCGAAGACCTAAGATCAGGGTATGACCTCCCCGACGGCGGACATCGTCATGGTGGTGCACGGCCCCGAGGCCTTCGATGCCGGCGACGTCGGGCGGCTGATCGATCTGCTCTCGCCCCGGCGGGTGCTGGTCGCGGGGGTGATGGCCCGGACGGCCGCCGAGGAGTCGGGGCTCCCGGTCGTCTGCACGGACGAGCGGCCGAGCGTGGTGCTCGGGGGCATCTCGGAGCGTGCATGCCTGGTCAACCGGGGAAAGACCCCGGAGTCCGGGCGGATATTCGGCGAACTTGTCGCCGGCAGGCTCCCGGGGCTCGTCCACGTCGAGACCTCGAGCGGCACCGTCTACTGCTGGAACCGCGGGGACAGCACGCTCGCTGAGGAGATCGCACGGCTGACGGGTTACGCCCTCGTCTCTATAGAGAGCGACGCCGCCCGGCGGGAAGGCGTGCGGGAGGTTCGTGGGTGCCTGCCCGGGGAGGCGGTCTTCGTGAACGGGTTTGTCATCGGAATCGCGACGGCGGAGACGGTCGTCCTCGCGAGCGAGAACGGGACGCTCCGGGCAGTCTCGGGGCTCGATCCGAAACCGCACGGGTTTGAGAAACTCCTCCGCGCGGGTCTTCCCGATATCCGGAAAGCCTGGTGCAAGAGCGGGCCGGTGCGGAAGGTTTCGCCCCGGCAGGGCAAGCGCGCCCGCCGCGGGGGCCGGGTCGCGGTCATAGACCACTGCGGCCATACCCTCTACCGCGAGATCGGGGAGGATATCTCCGGCGTCCTTGCCGTCGGCGACGATACCACGGCCGTCTGCGGGCACATCTGCTCGCACTCCGGCATCCCGGTCTTCGGCGTGGTCGACGGGGACGCCGACGCCATCGTGACACCCGGGTACGCGCCCGGGTCGGTAGTGGTCGAGGTTCTGGACGGCCGCGACGACGACGTCGGGCGGGAACTTGCGGCCGTCCGGGATCTCGAGACCGCTTCATGGGAGGAGTGGGTCGAGGAGACGCTCCGCGTCCTCGCAGGGAGAGTGCGGGTCGTCCTCGACCTTCGTGGAGGATGAGCATGCGATGCGCCGAGTGTAAGGGAAGGGGGTTCTGCGGGCTCGAACGCTGCCCTATCATGAGCAGGTTCTATGCGCAACTCCCGGTCCGGCAGAGCGACCATTACCAGGGAGCAGCGCCGTCGGTCTTTGTGGGGAGTTACGGCTACCCGAAGGTTGCAGGCGGCCCGCTGATGATCGACGACGCCGACCATCCGCCGGACTGGGTGGCGCAGGGGCTCGGGATCGAGGACATCGTGGGGCTCCGGGCCCGGACGATCCGCGGTGCCGGCGAGGCGAAGAATCTCTCCGGGAACATCCAGGAGATCGCGCTCTCGAGCCTGCCGCTCGACGTGGAAGTCCGGTTCACGAAACCCGTCGCCTTCGACCTCCGGTTCGACGGGACGATCGCCCCGGTCGGGCTCACCGGCGCCATCAAAAAGATGGACGTCCTCGGGAACGCCCGGGTTGACCGGGCGGTCGACCGGGCGACGTCGGACACCGATCTCTCCGCGACCGACGCCTGCGAGATCCTCAACGCCTCGGGCACCGACGTCTACCGGATCACCCAGCTCCTCACCGCCGGGCTTCTCGGGAGCGAGAAGAAGCGGCGGGTCGTCCCCACCCGGTGGGCGATCACGGCGGTCGACGACACCGTCTCAAAGCAACTGAAGAAGAAGATCGTCCGCTACCCTCCGCTCTCCGGGATAGAGGTCTTCTCCGGCGGACTCTACGGCAACCAGATCGTCTGCCTCCTCGTCCCCGGGGACTGGAAGTTCGAGATGATCGAGGTCTGGGGAAAACAGTCGCTCTGGGGCGGCGGGAACGAGTCGATCACCGTGGACGGCGAAGGCGCGACGAAGTCCGGCTACTCCCCGATCGCGGGGGCCTACTACTCGGCACGCCTCGCGGTCGCTGAGTACCTGGAGAGCGTGCGCCGTTCGGCGCGGGTGCTTGTGCTCAGGAACGTCACCGGCGAGTACTGGGCGCCGCTCGGCACCTGGGTCGTGCGGGAGGCGACGCGGAAGGCGATGCAGGGCAAGAAGACGGTCTGCGCCGACCTCCGGCAGGCGACCGACCTCGCCTCCCGGCTGATCGGGTTCGCTCACTGGCAGCCCCACAGCAGGCTCATCCCGGAACTTGCGACGCAGAAGACGTTGTTTGATTTTTAGCACATTAAAGAGTATTATTCAACGGATAAAACTCCAGATAGGGGTTAATCTGCGCGACTATGGACGAGATCACCTCGGAAATTATGTCTCAGGTTCCGCATCGATGGTAGCGGAACCAGAAGTAGT
Source organism: Methanoculleus marisnigri JR1 (assembly GCF_000015825.1). NCBI lineage: Archaea > Methanobacteriati > Methanobacteriota > Methanomicrobia > Methanomicrobiales > Methanomicrobiaceae > Methanoculleus > Methanoculleus marisnigri. The sequence continues at coordinate 1,858,170 of NC_009051.1, forward strand.
CACTCCAGCCCCCGAATGAATCCTAATCCTCGCAAGTTGATTATGTATCCAATAAAGAGCCCCACGCCTGCCAAGACGAGCCCGACCTCCAGGTTCGCAAACCCTGCCGTCCCAATGAACCAGCCGAGATAACCCCAGATCGCAGTGAAGATAAATGCCGCCAAGATTGTGACTATAGGATATTTCCATATCAGGATCAGGCCGATCAGGGTGGCTGCTCCCAGAAGTATTGAGTGGAAATACCACCCTATGAAAACGGCCAGCGCAATCAATTCTACGCCGAAAATTCCGGAAACTTGGGCATTCTTAGAAACATGGGATAAGCCCGACCGAATATCCCCTCGCATATTGTTATGTAGAAGAATAGGAAAATAAACCTACCTGAATGCGCCGATAGTGTCCAGAA